>CAXUBO010000054.1:0-21515 GCA_964249345.1 uncultured Armatimonadales bacterium
GGGGAAGGGGACGCCATGGGGAACGAGGAGGCGCGGATCATCGCCCCGGCCGTTGCGGCGTTGCGAGACGAGGGCATTGCCGTCACCGGGCCGCACCCGCCGGCTACCATGTTCACCCCCGCCGCCCGCGCTCGGCCTCACCCCCGGCGTCTCGTTCCTGCTCGCCCCCCAGCACCGCGACGACGGCCACGCCCTGCTCGCTACCTTGACGCGTACCCCCGGCGCTCAGGACCTCAGCGCCGCCAAAACGCCCGCGATGATGCAGTGAAAGAACCCGGCACCGGATTTTTTATGCCGGATTTTTTATGCCGGGTCTTCTTATACCGGGTCTTCTGTTGTGACCGTGCTCGCCTGCGCTTCCGACTGGAGCCAGGCGGCTTCGACGGCCTGCCAGCGGGTATCAGGGAGTTTTTCCGAAGCGGGCTTCTGCCCCAGTTCACTCAGCCGGAAATGGAGCGTCCGCAGGAACGGCACGGACGCTTGGCACTGCGGGCAGCCTTTGACATGCAGCGCAGTATACCAGCGGGCGATGCCGGTGAGCTTGCCGTCTACCCACGCCGACACAAGCGTTTCCATGTGCGAGCAGGGCTTGACGTTGCTCGGATCAAATTTGTGCGCCATTATCTTTCCTAACTTATCTTACTTAACTTGGGTCAGCGCAGGTAGCCATGCCGCCGGGCGAAATCCTGCAACAAATCGTGGAGCTTCATTCTGCCCCGCGCCAGGCGGGAGCGAACCGTGCCGATGGGAATGCTGAGAACTTGGGCGGCTTCTTCGTAGCTCTGACCCTCCATGTCGCAGAGCAAAATGCAGACCCGCAGGCTGTCGGACAGCAGCGCAAGCGCGTGCTCCAGCTCCTCATCCAGCGTCCGGGCCATTAAATCAACCCCCGGAACATCGGCGGGTGCGGCGTGGGTCTGCGCCGGGCCGCCGCCGGACTGCATCAGCGCATCCAAATCAATGTCCGAAGCCCATTTCCGGTGGTGGTTCAGGTCGTTGATATAAAGGTTGGTCAAAATCCGCAGCAGCCAGGGCCAGGCATTGGAGCCTTGCTGAAAGCGCCCGTCTAAAAAGGCTTGATAGGCCCGAATCAGGGTGTCCTGGGCTAAATCCTGGGCCAAATCCTGTTTGCCCCGGCACAAACGCTGAGAAGCGCGAAGGAGGGCGGCCTCATGCTGATGCGCGAGTGCGGCAAACGCGCGGCGTTTTGTTTCCAGAATATCCATTTTCCCTGCGATGAGTTTTGTTGGCATTATTGAGTTTGTCCCACTGCTAGGACAAACCAGCGCGGCGAAAAGTTCACTGCCGGCTTAAAAGGGTTTGGAAGGCCGCAAAGATTGCCTGCGTGTGCCGGGCTTTATACGGGAAAATCTCCGGCGGGTCCATCGCATGGACCACCAGCGCAGTGCCGGCCTCGAAGACTAGCAGGCGACCGTCCGGCATCTCCGCGCAGTCTATCCCGAAGTAGTCTAAGTCCAGGATGCCGGCAATCTCGGCAAAGGCGCGGCGGTGGCGCAGGCCAAACTCGGCGTCAAAATTGTCCATAAACTGCGCTTCTTCGCGCCGCTTTTCCGCGCTTTCCGCCATGCCGGCGTTTAGGTAATGGATCATCCAGTGCTTCGAGATCGCCATGTGGCCGGGGAAGGCTTTGCCGCCGACAAGCATCACGCGGTACTTGCGGTACAGGCCATCGGCGCTTCGGTACTCCTGGAACGGCGAGGCGAAGAACTCCGGCTCAGGATGCTGCTGCAAATAAGCGCCGGCCTCGCAGTCGCCCTCAAGTTTTTCCAGGCCCTCCCCGGCATGAGAATCGATTGGCCGAACGATCATTGGGAACTCGCCGCCTGCCAGCTTCTCGCGGCTCACGCGGACGGTCGCAGGCATCGTGACTCCGGCAACCGGCAGCAGCAAGTGGGACAAATGCTCGCGCCCGGCTTTTGGAATCCGGCCGGGCCGGTTCAGCACTGGGCGGGGCCAGTTTTGGGTCAGATGCTCGATTTCCCGAAGCACCGGACCGGCGGCTTCGCTGTCTGCGGCCAGAACAATCGCCGCGTCATGCGCCGGCACCGGCGGCAGGGGCAAGCCGGGGACAACGTACAGCAGCAGCAGCGTGATATTTGAGGCTTCCAGGAGGAACTCGATGGGCGTGTTGGCGTTGATTTTGCCCTGGGCGACCAGCCCCAGCACCGTCAGCCGGGGCGGCTGGATTTTGGCGGGGACTTGGTAGAGGCGGCAGTGTTCCAGCGCAGCCGCCTGAAACTGAAGGCCGCGCTCCGGGCTGCCCCGCATCTGGTCAATCACGCACATGTCGAGAAGCGCGGCGCAGCTTTCCGGGTTCATGCTCCCTGCGGAAAGCGAGCTGGTCAACTGCCGCCACAAGGGGGCCATGTCCGCGCCGTCAAAGGACAGCTTTGCCAGTTGCGCGAGGCCAATGACAGCGGGAATCATAACAGCTCTTTTCCAATCCGGCAGATGGCAGCGACTAAAATCTCTAAATCTTCGGTGCGCGTTCGGTGGTTGGTCAAGGCCACGCGAATGGCCGTTTTGCCGCCGACCCGCGTGGTGGATGGGGCGGCGATGCCCCGAAGCTGAAGTTCGGCGACAATGTCTAAATTCAGCGCGTCCAGCTCCGCGCCGGGACAACCGGACGCAGCATACCGGAAGCAAACAATGTTAAGCGCAATGGGGGCGAGCAGCTCCAGGCTGCCGTTCCGCCGAACGAGTTCTCCTAAATACTGAGCTTGACGGCAGTTTTGGGCGACAAGCCGGCCTAACTTTTGGAGGCCATAGGTTTTCAGCGTGAACCAGATTTTGAGGGCGCGAAAACCGCGCGACAGCTCCGGGCCGTAATCGCAGGGCCAAAATTCTCCGCCGGCCAGCCCGCGCGGCTGCCCCGTGAGATACTCACGCCGGGCCGAGAAAGACCGTTTATGCGCGGCGGCGTCTTTGATTAAAACGCACCCGGCGTCATACGGCACATGCAGCCATTTATGGAAATCAAACGCGAGGGAGTCGGTGCGGGTAATCGGCGCAAGCTGCGGCGTAAGTTCGGGGGCCAGGATTGCCAGGCCGCCGAATGCCGCGTCCGTATGCATCCAAAGCGCGTGGTCCCGGCAGAAGTCGGCAACGGCGGCGAGATCGTCAATCGCGCCGGTGTTGACTGTGCCTGCCGAAGCGGCAACGATAAAGGGCGCGAAGCCGTGAATTAAGTCGTCTTGAACCATCTCAAATAAACATTCGAGGTCCATCTGGTACTGGGCGTTCACGGGAACACGGCGCAAGGCGCTTTGGCCCAGCCCCATCAGCTCAAATGTCTTGGCGACGCAGCTATGCGCTTCCGCCGAAGCATAGCCCACCAGCGGCTTGTTTTGAGGATTGTCGGCGGATTTTGCGGTGCGGGCTGCGGCAAGAGCAATCAAAGTTCCCAGCGATGTGCCGCTGGTTAGAATGCCGCTGCTGGACTGCGGGAACGAGAAGATTTCTTTGCACCAGTCCAGCACCTGCCGCTCAACATCAATCCCGGCGTGGTTCCGCCCGCCACAGTTGCAGTTCATAAACGCGGCCAGCATCTCACCGAGGACGCCCGCCGCCGCCCCGCTGCCATGCACCCAGCCCCAAAAGCGCGGGTGCGTGCTGCCGGCGCCGTAAGGCTGGATCGTTTTTTGAAAAAGCGACAGCGTCTCAGAAAGTGTCTGCCCTTCCTGCGGCAGACGCTCGGCACTGGACTTCAGCGCGTCCGGCACCGGCTGCCAGACCGGACTGTGCCGGACGTTTTGCAGGGCGTCAATGCACTGGTCCACAGCCTCGTGGAACGCCCGGCGGGTTTCGGTCCAATCTTCCGGGTCTAGTGTGTGTTCACTCAAATTTCGCGGGTCTCCCGGTAATTATCTCTGGTAATTATATCGGGAAACGGCCTGGAAATTGTTAGGGAAGGGATTTCGCGCTTTACGAGCGAACGTCCATGAACATCGGCGTATCCGGCAGGAAGCCGATGGGCTTGGGAGGACCGGTGGGCTTTTCCAGGTGATAAGCGCGGCGTGCCTTTTCCTGCTGGTTGACCCGGTTCATTTCGCGCATGATGAGGCCGACTTTCTGGTACAGCAGGCGCTGGGCCGCTTTGTCGGAGTCCTGAATGCGGGACACAAGGGACCCCAGGCTGGGATCGGCGGCGAGCGCGGCACGCCCGTCCGGGATGCTTTCAATCAGCATCCGCTTCTCGGCGAGTATCTCGTCAAAGGCCAGCATGTCGCCGGCTTCCAATGTTTTGATCTGCTGCTGGGACAGTTCCAGCAGGCGTCTGAGCTTCGTGCGCTCGGCGTTTCGTGCCGCAAGTGACATACAAGGTAGACTTTCTTGTTCCTCTTTTTGGGCGTCAATCAAGCCCAATCATCAAGCTGTATGGACGCTCTTCGTGTGTGACGCATTACGCCGCAATAAGTTCCCGGTGACGGGATTTATCGCTTTGGCAGACACGGTCCACTTCCGCCCAGGTTTCGCGCAGGTCCCGCAGAACGGCGATGGCGTCTTC
Organism: uncultured Armatimonadales bacterium; assembly: GCA_964249345.1. Lineage (GTDB taxonomy): Bacteria > Armatimonadota > Armatimonadia > Armatimonadales > Capsulimonadaceae > JANXMY01. Next base: position 4,529 of record CAXUBO010000054.1, read on the forward strand.
CACCGGCTGCGGCTGGTTCTGGATGTTCGCCTCGGTCAGCGTCCGCAGCAGAGCCGTATAGATGCCGAGCAGGGAGCCGGCGAATGCGCTGCCGACTTCCGGGTCCAGCGTGTCGTGCAGATGGGCGAGGATTGCCTGGGCATTGCCGATCAGCCGCGACTGCTGGGCATAATTTTTCGCGGCCATCGCCGCCAGCGCTTGGGAAAGAAAGCGGATCGCGCCGTCGTACAGCATCACAATGATCCGTGTGGAGGTCGCGGTTTCAATGGAGTTCTGCCGGTACTGCGCGTAAGGGTTTGGGAGACTCATCAGGGTCCTTTAGGAAAGAAAATTGATTAGGAAGAAATTAACCGGAAGATGACGACGCGGACGCTGTTCCTGCCGACGAGGAACTGGTGGAGCCGCCGAAAGACGCCGTGAAGGCGTTGCCCTGCGCCTGCAAGGCGCTGACCCGCGTTTCCATGTCGCTGAAAAGCTGGGTCAGGTACGCCGTGTAATTGGTCACGGTCGTCTGGATTTGAGTGATCTGCGCCTGGGCGGATGAGACCTGCGAGTTCAGGGCGTTTTCTGCGCCGATCACGGAGCCGTTGACCGGGTCTAAAATCTGGGTCAGCGCCGCGTTCAGGCCATCGGCGACGCCGTGCGTGACGGTGACATGGCCGGTCACGCCGCCGGCAGGAGACGCTGCGGTGGCCGTGACTAAAAGCTGGATGCCGGCGGCATGGGCGTCGGCAAGGCTGCCGGTCAGCGTCCGTCCGGTTCCGATGGCATCTTCGCCGCCGATGGTCCCGGCGACATCCTTGCCGGAAGCGACGGAAAGCGCCGGGCCGATGCCGGAGTTCGCGCTGCTTGCGGCGAGATTGGAAGAAACCGTAAACACGGCAGTGGAGCCGTAAGCCTGCGATGCGATCACAAGATGGTTGCCGGCGTCTACCGAAGCATAAATCTGGGTGTTCAGGCTGCTGGTGGCGTTGATGAGGGCCGCCGTCTGCTGGACGGTGCTGCCGGCTGGAATGGTCAGCTTCGCGGCGGACGGGAACAGTGTCCCGCCGAACGTCAGGGTTTCCGGCGACGCGCTCTCCGCGCCGGACGCGGAGGCGGCTGCGGCAGTTCCGCTGGCCTGAGCCGCCGGCTGGGTGATCACGACGGGGTAGCCGGCCCCGGAAGACGCGGCGCTTTTTGCGCTGCCTTTGACGAACTGAATGCTCGCGCTGTCGGAGGTTCCCGACAAGCCGAACAAGTTGGAAACGACGTTTGGGTCGGCCTGCAAAGCCGTCGTGAGTGCGTTTGAGTCCACGGCTAAATCATTGGTGCCGTTCAGCGTCACGCCGATGGACGCCAGTGTGTTTGTGCCGGAAACGGCGGTGAGCGCGTCCGAAAGCGTCTGCTGGATTTGGGTCAGCGTTGTGCTGCCGAACAGGGCCGGGTTTGTTCCGGCGGTGCCGCTCACGGTCGTCGTTGGGGCAGAGAACTTGTTCTCGTTGGTGACGAAGTCCTGCACGGCGTTATAAGCGGACGCAAACGAGTTCACAGCCTGGACCACGGAAGCCGTGTTCTGGGTGACGCTTAGCGTGGTTGTCGCCGGGGCTGCCGTCGTTCCCGCCGAAGCCAGGCTGATGGACGCGCTGGGAATGGCATCATTGATCGTGTTGGTAGAACGGGTCAGAGCGAGGCCGTCCAATGTAAACTTCGCGTCCTGGGCTGCGGTAACGGTGTCCGAGTAGGAGTTCTGCAAAACGCCGACGGTGGCGAGAACGCCGCTGGTGTCGGTGAACGCCGGCGCGGCGCTGCCGCTGCTGACGATCCGAAGCTGCTGGACGCGGTTCAGATTGCCGTTCGCATCGGGAACGGTGACGACTTCCGCCGAAACGCCGCTGACGCCGGCTTGATTGATCGCACCGGCGATGGAAGAAAGCGAGTCCGTGTTCAAATTGACGGCGATGTCGGCTTCATTGCCCGCGCCGGTTCCGCCGTTTGACAGATGAAACGTGCCGGACGGGGCGTTCCCGGCGGCGATGCCGAGCAGGGAGCCGATGGGCTGAGTCGCACTGGAGAGCGTCAGCGACGCCGCGCCGGTGTACGCCGTCCCGCCCTGCGCGTAGCTGACGCTCTGCCGAACTCCCGCTGCGCCGGATTGAATGAGGCCGAGGCTGCTCAGGACCGTGCCGCCGGTATCGGCGGCGGCAACGGAGTTGACGGTGCCGGTCTGCGTGCTGGTCAGTGTCAGCCGGTAGTCGTTGGTGCCGACATTGACGACATTTGCCGTGACTGCGGCCCCGGCTGCATTGATCTTGCCGGCGACATCTTGCAGCGCGTCCCCCGCACTGATTTGGACTGTCTTGCCGTTCAGCGTAAAGCTGCCGCTGAGGCCGAGCGCGGTCGTGCCGCTGCTTTGCGGCGCAGACGCGACTTCCTGAGCCTGGGCAAGCTGAGTGACGGACAGCGAATGGCTGCCCAAAGTCGCGCCCACCTGGGACGTAATTGTCGCGGCGGCAGGGTTAGACGAGCTGGCTGTGGGGATATTTGAAGTCGGCTGGCTGCTGAGGGTCGTGACCGCTGTTTGCAGCGCGGCGAGATTGGTATTGAGCGTCTGCCAGTCCGAAAGCTGCGAGTTGTAGCCGGTAATCTGCGTATTGAGGTTCTTGATTGGGACCTGGGCCGTGGTGGTGAGCTGACTGATAATGCTGCTTGTGTCTAGGCCGGACGCCAGGCCGGAAAAACTGATTGTCGGTGCTGCGGTGGTGGTCATGGCTGCTGGTCTCCAAAGATACTGCGAGTTTCGGCAGGCCGGCTTGAATTCTTTAGAGAACGCTTCGCAATACCCCAGCAAGACTTTGCCCTAGCAAGACTTTCAGTGTTCAGTTCCCGGCATTCCTCTTAGCATTGTTTCTTTCATGCCATATTCATCTTTTTTTGTCATTATGGGAGGCGGAAAGCGCAGCTAAAAACTGCCGACTACTCTGCTGGAAGAAGGAAGTTTCTTTGAATACGCCAATTGCTGCTGTTCCCATTGTTTCGCTTCGCTCCTTTGCCGCCCTCCTCGCGGCGTCCGCCCTGCTGGGAATGGCCGCGCTGCCTTCCCGTGCGGACATCACAATCACCGCCCAGGAAGTGGCCGGCACGGGGCAGACCCCGCCGGTCCCACAGACCATCCGGCTGTTTTATCAGGGCGCAAACGCCCGGCTGGAAGTTTCCGGCGAGCCGACGCTGATTCAGGACGGCAAAGGCAACATTCTCTATGGCCTGGATACGGCCCGCAAGACCTACTACATGACCGTGCCGACGGAAGTGCAGCCCGGCACAGGCGCACCGGCCAAAGAAGATGTCAAGCTGGACCTTAAAGACACGGGAAAGACTATGACTTTCGCGGGAACGACTGCGCATCAGTACACCGTGACCGGCACGGTGACGCATCCGCGTCCTTCCGGCGGTTTTGGGCGCAGAGGCGGACGCCGGCGCGGCGGAGGCGGCTTCCCCCTGGAAGGTTCTCACCTAATCGCGACGCCCACCGTTGACCAGTATAGCGGTGGAGAAGGCGGACCGGAAGGCGAAGGCGGGCCGGGAGGCAGAAGCGAGCGGGTGACGCCGGCGCAGTGGAACCTGAGCGGCGAAATCTGGCTGTCGGATGACTACAAGTTCCCATCCAAAGAAAATACCGTGTTCGCCGCCCAGCTTGCGGCTGCCTCTTCGGGGCCGTTCCAGCAGCCGCTGGCGGACGCGCTGGACAAGCACAAAGGCGTGCCGCTGCTGGCCCGGATGACCGTGGATTACGTTCCCGCCTCGTCGGCAGGCCGGCCCATCAACCAGTACGGCGGCGTCGTGGAAGGTGCGAAAGCGGTCACGACCCCGACCACAACTGTGACGACGTTTACGGTCCAGTCGGTTTCCGAAGCGCCGCTGGCCGACACGCTTTTCCAGGCTCCCTTGAGCTACACGCTGGTTTCCGCGCCTTTGGCCCCTTATGTCCCCGGCACGCCGGTTTCCGCGCCTGCTCCGTAGAAAGGAGTGCCGGGTTCTACCAAATCCATAGACTGGTCCCGGCACTCTCCGCAGCCCTTGTAAAGATTCCCCCGGTGTTTCCCGATACTTTTCTTAACGGTGATTGTTCAAAGCAGGCAGTCCCGGCACCAACGATGGTATGCACTCAGCAATCTTTTGCTCAAGGAAACCATCACGCCATGACTACAACTGCCTTCCTTCCCACCGTTACCGGCCCAGTCCGGCTCAGCGATCTTCCCGATCTGCTCGGACCCTATGCCACCACTGCCCCCATCTACGTTTACTTGATGAGCTGCGGCAACTTGACCGCGACCCGCTTCCGCTCTAAAGACGAAGAAGACCTTATTCTTGTCTTGCGTCCCCGGAAGACTGCCGCTCCTTTGGCCGCCTAATCGTTTGGTATTTCGGCAAAGAATGCGAAGATGGGAACCTAATCCTTGCTGAAGTCGTCAATTAAAAAGACGATTGACACACCAGTTGAGGATGAAAACCATGCTGAGAAACAACACTGCAAGCGGCAAGCCGCTTGCGTTCCAAAAATATGCCGTCCAGAAATATGCCGTCCAGAAATATGCCGTTTTCGGGGCAGCGGCGCTGACGCTGCTTGGCGTCACCAGCCGTGTTCTTGCCGACCCGTCCGTGTCCCTCGCGCCGCCGGTCCAGTCCGAAGCGGTGCCTGTGACGGGCGACGCCGTGCCGGACAGCACGTTCCAGTGGACGGAAGTGCCGCAAGGTCAGAGGGTGCCGCTGACGCGGGCTGGGTTTGACCAGAACGGCTACCAGCTCTTTGACACTGTCGGCGAGACGGTCCTGGTGCCGTTCACGAACAACAATTTGTATGTGATGAAGTTTGCGCCGTCAGATGACGGCACGCTTTATTTAGTCAATCAGGGCGATACGCCGGTGCTGTATGTGCCGCAGGGCGGCTACTTAGAGAACGCCACGGCGGCGGGCGCACGCTGGTACCCGTTCCCGGACAGCTTCCATCCGGCGCATCCGGTCTTTTTGGGCGTCGCGCCAAGCTGGAATGCGTTTGTGTCGTTCGGCTGGTCGCCGGGCCTGGTCGTTCGGGGCGGCTACTTTAGCGACCGCAGCTTCATCAGCGGCGGCGTGTTCCTGCCGACGGTCGGCTTGACCTTCGAGTTCGGCGGCGTCCGCTACCACGACTGGGACTCGTATCATGCCTATTACGCCGGCCATCCTGACCGCTTCCGCGCTTTTGGACCGGACTACCGCCCGCGCGTGTTCCAGGGCACCGGCGGGCGCGATTACCGGGGCGGTGACTTCCGAAGCGGTAACTCGCGCGGCGATTACCGAGGCCGCAGCGGCCATGTGTTCCGAGGCGCACGCGGCGAGCATCGAGACCGTTGATCACGGCTGCTGAAAGTGTTTCTGCCCCGAACCTGCCTACGCAGGTTTGGGGTTTTGTTTTTTTCAGCATCTCCCAAAAAGTTTTCCGGTATGGACCGAACTCTTAAGAGTTCATAACCGTATCGATAAATTAAAGGAGAACGTAACCATGAAAGACGACTTGACCGACATTACGATTGTGCTGGACCGCTCCGGCTCGATGGCGTCTGTGCGGGAAGACACCATTGGCGGCTTTAACAGCTTTTTGGAAGAACAGAAGGCGGTTTCCGGCAGCGCCACTTTGTCACTCGTCCAGTTTGACGACAGGTACGAAGTCCTGTACGAAGGCCGCCGGCTTCAGGACGCGCCGCTTTTAACGGCGCAGACTTTCGTGCCGCGCGGGTCCACCGCGCTGCTGGATGCCGTCGGGCGCACCATCCAGGCCACGGGCGTCCGGCTGGCCGCGCTGCCGGAAAGGGAGCGTCCGCGGAAAGTCTTGTTTGTGGTAATGACGGACGGTGAGGAGAATGCCTCCCGCGAGTTCAGCAGCGGGCAGATTTTTGACATGATCACCCATCAGCGCGAGAAATACCAGTGGGAATTTGTCTTTGTCGGCGCAAACCAGGACGCTATCGCGACCGGAGCAAGCTACGGCATTCCCCAAGCAAATGCCCTGAACTACGCGGCGACGCCTGCCGGGACGCGCCGCATGAACGCCGCTCTCAGCCAAGCCACGGCAGGCTTCCGCAGGCGCTCCGCCGGCCAGAGCGAGGCTTTTTTTAGCCCGGATGACCAGAAGGAAGCGTGAGCGGGTCTTTTATTCTGTTCGCGTCTGTTCTCCGCTCGCGCCCGGCTGGTCCTTGACGTAGATTGTCTTCAAATTGACGAACTCCCTTAGTCCATGCTCGGACAGCTCGCGCCCGTAGCCGGAGCGTTTGATGCCGCCGAAGGGCAGGCGCGGGTCGGATGCAACCATGCTGTTCACAAAGGTCATGCCGGCCTCAATCTCGTTGATGAAGCGCTCCTGCTCTTCGGGATCAGAAGTCCAAACGCTGCTGCCTAACCCATACGGAGTATCGTTGGCCTGGCGAATGGCCTCCTCCAAACTGCCGACCCGGAACAAGAGCGCGACCGGGCCGAACAGCTCTTCCGAGTAGGCAGACGCATTGCGGGGAATGTCGGCAAGCGCCGTGGGCGCATAGAAATTGCCGGGCCGGTCTAGCTTTCTGCCGCCCAGGAGCAGCGTCGCCCCGGCGGCAATGCTTTGGTCCACCTGCGCGGCCAGGCCCTCCAAAATCTTCGGCGTCGCCAGCGGGCCGATGTCGGTGCTTGCGTCCATCGGATCGCCGACTGTCAGCGCCTCCAAACCGGCAACGAACTTCCGGGTGAACTCGTCGGCAATCGCTCCATGCAAAATGAACCGCTTGGCGGCGATGCACGATTGGCCGTTGTTGAGCGTCCGGGCCTGCACGGCGGTCTGCACCGCAGCATCTAAATCCGCGCTCGGCATGACGATGAACGGGTCGCTGCCGCCCAGTTCCAGCACGGTCTTTTTGAGTTTTCCGCCTGCCTGCGCCCCAACTGCCATGCCCGCCCGCTCGCTGCCGGTCAGCGTCGCGGCGGCGACGCGCGGGTCTTCCAGCACGGCCTGAATCTGCGGTGTTTCAATCAAGAGCGCTTGAAATGCGCCGTCTATAAAGCCCGCCCGCTGAAAGACATCTTCCAGAATTAAAGCGCACTGCGGGACATTGTCGGCGTGCTTCAACAATCCGGCATTGCCTGCCATCAGCGCAGGCGCGGCGAACCGGACTACCTGCCAGAGCGGGAAGTTCCACGGCATGATTGCCAAAATAACGCCTAAAGGACGGCAGCGAACAAACGCCGTCGCCCCGCCAACGGCGTAAGGCTGGTCTGCCAAAAACTGCTCGGCGTTTTCGGCGTAATAGCGGCAGGCGACGGCGCATTTTTCCACTTCGGCGACGGATGCTCTGAGTGTTTTGCCGACTTCCAGCGTCATCACCTCGGCGATGGCCTGCTTTTCCGCGCTCAGCAGATCGCCGGCGCGGGACAAGCAAGCGGCCCGCTCCTGCCCTGTCGTCTGCTTCTGATGCTGAAACGCGGCCTCCGCTTTGGAAAGCTTTTCTTCAATCTCGGCGCTCGTCAGCGGCGTGAACGTCTTCACGGTTTCCCCAGTCACGGGGTTAATGGTAGCGATAGGCATAGCCGAGTATCCCCGCCGAAGCGGGCGATAAAAACTCAACGATAAAAACCCAATGGAACTTTAGGCCGTTCTTGCTGGTTGTTAAAGAATATGGCAAACGATCAGACAGAAGAAACCCAGTTTCCCGGCCTCCAAGACGACAGCGTTCCCGATAGGTCCGCGCAGGACGCGGCGGCTAATGCGCCTGTTGTCCCCGTTCAAGGGCCGTTGAGAGCGGACAAAATTGCGCCGCGCGAGCTGGAGCCGGTGCAAGTCCCGGTTCGTGCGCTCAAAAACCAGTCCCGGCGCGACTTCCTGCTTTATGGCGCAGGCATGGCGGCGGCGGCGTTCGGCTTTGCCTGGCTGCTGCCGGATGACACCCGCGCCCGTCTGCATCTGAAGCCGGTCGCGGCGGCGGGGCGCAAAGCGAAACTTTTGGACAAGACGCTGTCGTTTGATGACGACGTGGCGGAAGCGCTGTATTCGCCGACCCGCGCTGTGCCGACGTATTCGCTGTCGCAGGCGGCGCGGGAGCTGCGAAACAATTATGACGGCCAGACGCCCGACCCCGGCTATATCCCAGACTGGCATTTAGTCGTGGAAGGCTTGGCATCGGGCAAAATAGAGAAGCTGACGGCGCTGGACATCCAGTCTCTGGTCACGCGCTACGGCGGGCGGCATGACCAGGTCACGCGCCTGGTCTGCGTGGAAGGCTGGAGCATGATTGCGGGGTGGGGCGGGCTGCGGTTCGCCGACTTCCTGGCTGCCTACCCGCCCATGCCCGGCGCGAAATGGGCGCGTTTGGACTCGTCGGTCAACCTAGATTCCGACGGTAATCCTGACCCCTACTATGTGTCGGTAGACCTGCCGACCGCCCAGCATCCGCAGACGCTTTTGGCAACGCACCAAAACGATGCCAACCAGCGCTTGGTTCCGCTGACGGTGGAGCATGGCGCACCGCTGCGCTTGATCGCGCCGATGAAGCTGGGTCTCAAAAACATCAAAGCGATTACCAAAATCACTTACACGGCAGACGAGCCGAAAGACTACTGGAGCGACGAAGGCCGGGGCTACTCCCGCTACGATGGCCTATAACTTCCACCCGCTCAGTTTGACCCACAATGCAAGAGGCCGGCAGATGCCGGCCTCTTTTTGCTTCTCAGCTATTCGTCTTCATCCTCGAAACTGCCGGCGAGTGGGGCGCGGGCGAGGCTCGCTTTGACGGAATCTTCCACAAACTGCGCGACGACTTCTTCTGTTTCCAGCGCCGCCACCTGCTTCCGAAGCGCCGCCACCTGCGTTTCCAGCGCCGACAAACTCGCCGGGTCTGTTTCCAGGTCGCGCGAATGCAGCAGGGCGCGGAGCCGGTCCCGCAGGGCTTCGCGCAAGGCCCGCCACTCGGACGCTCGCGGCGTATCCCCTAAAAACTCTTCTAAAATATCGCTTTGCGTCTCGGATTGGGTCATATTCTAGTTTACCCAACTTCGCCGAAATTACCCAAAAAACCCGTAAATCTCCCTCTAAAGAAATAAGTTTTTCGGGCCGATAATGGTCTTGGGAGATTTCTGGAGATGACAATATGACCCGTGGAGCTTACACCGCCGCCGCCGGAATGCTGGCGAACCAGGCCGCGCAGGATGCTGTTGCCCAGAACCTGGCGAATGCCAATACGACCGGCTACAAAGAAGACATCCCGCGCTTTGAGTCATTTCTGAGCCAGTCGGTTTCGAGTCTATCCGGCGCTGACCGCGCCGCGCTCGGCACGCTCGGCAGCGGCGCGGGCCTGAAAGACGAGACGACAAACTTTGCTGAAGGCGGCCTCACGCAGTCCGGCAACCCGCTGGATGTGGCCCTCACCGGCGATGCCGCACTTGTCATTCAGACCCCGCAAGGACCACGCCTCAGCCGCGACGGCTCACTTTCTTTGGACGCGCAGGGAACGCTCATCCAGACAAACACCGGCCAGCCGGTCTTGGACAGCGGCAACCGGACGCTTTTAATCCCCGCGAAAGCAAAGACTATTGTGATCAGCCCGCAGGGAGATTTGACCGCAGACGGCGTCAAGCTCGGACGCATCCAGCTTGCCGATCTGTCTCCCGCAGTCAATCCCGTCAAAGCCGGCGACAACCAGTACACGGTTTCCAGCATTCAGCCGGCGTCCTCGGCGGCCACGGTGCGGCAGGGCTACTTGGAATCATCCAACGTCAGCATTGTCAAGGAAATGGTGTCCATGATCTCGATTATGCGGGCCTATGAGACCAATCAAAAGATGCTGCAAGCCGAAGACGACACCACCGGCAAAGCGACCACCGAGGTCAGCAAAGTATAAAAACAAGCGAAGAAGCGAGGGAATGAATTCCACTCGCTGAATAGGATCGTCCTTCGGACGAGAAGAAACGCAGCGATTAGCAACTCTCTCGCCCGAAGGACGGCATTGTGTAGCGAGTGGAATTCATTCCCTCGCTCCTGCTCTTTAATTATTTACACGGCTGGACTGCTTGCGGCATCAAAAATGCTGCGGGTGGAAGCCGACGACCCCGCGTTCCTCAGACTTAGAATGCAAAACTGAGGACGCAAAGGAGACTACGCACTATGATGCGTGCGCTTTACACGGCAGCCACCGGCATGGAAGCCCAGCAGCTCAACATGGATGTCATCGCCAACAACCTTGCCAATGTCAACACCGTCGGCTTCAAAAAAAGCCGGGCGGACTTCCAGGACCTCTTGTACCAGGAAATGAAGCCCGCCGGCGCGACTGTCGCCCAGGGCGCGACTTCGCCGACCGGCCTGGAAGTCGGTCTCGGCGTCAAGCCCGGTTCCACCGAGACCATGTTTGATGAAGGCACGCTTCAGGAAACCGGCAACAGCACGGACATCGCCATTGAAGGCGACGGCTTCTACAAAGTCTTGCTGCCCGACGGCACCAGCGGCTACACCCGCGACGGGTCGTTCAAGCGCGACGAGCAGGGCAAGCTGGTCAACTCCGACGGCTACGCGCTCCAGCCGGAGATCACCATTCCCGCCGATGCCACTTCTATCGCCGTCGGCCAGGACGGCACGGTCAACATTACCAAAGGCGGCTCCAACACTCCGCAGTCCGTCGGCAAGATCACGCTGACCCGCTTCTCAAACCCCGCCGGCCTCCTGCACCTGGGCGGCAACAATTTCCAGGAAACCGCCGCGTCCGGCTCGCCCACCGACGGCACGCCCGGCCAGGCCGGCTTCGGCCAGCTCGCGCAGGGTACTTTGGAAATGTCTAATGTCCAGATCGTGCAGGAGATGGTCAACATGATTACCGCCCAGCGTGCCTATGAAGTCAACTCCAAAGCCATTCAGACGTCCGACGAAATGCTCCAGACAGCCAATGGCCTGAAGCGGTAAGTCTCTCAACCCGGCACTGGAAGTGCCGGTCTACTTTGGCATGAAAGTCGAAGCGACTAGGGATCAGGAGGGCCATCTTGCTCTTCAGTCGCTTCGGCTTTCACTCAACAATAGGCCGGCACTTCCAGTGCCGGTGCATCATCAAAAACCCACCATGAAATACCCCTCCCTGATCTTATTGGCCCTGCTGCCTTTGCCCGCTGCCGCCGCGCCGGTGCATGTCGCGCTCAAAGCGTCCGCCGCCGCAGCGCCCAACGCCGACGGCTTTATCTCGCTCGGCTCTGTGGCATCTTTATCCGGCGGCGACAAGCCTGCCCGGCTCCGCTTTGCCGCCGTGCTGGTGGCCCGCGCCCCGCTGCCCGGCGAGACCCGCCATCTCACGCGCGGCGACCTCGCCCTGAAGCTGCGTCAGGCCGGCATCAACCCGGACACACAGGCAATTTTAGAAGGCGCAGATCGGGCGGAGGTGACGGCGGAGGGAGGCCCCCCCGCCCTTCAGTCCGCTCCGCTCTTGCGAGGACCCAATAATGGGGGAGCCGAAAGACAACCTGGAGCCGCCGCTTTTTCTGCTCTGGCTCCCTCGTTATTGGGGGCGAGGGGGACCTGTCCTCTTCCTATCATCCACCCTGGCGATGCCGTCACGATTTATATTCAGTCCGGCCCCATGACCATCACTGCGCCCGCAACGGCCCGCGAAAGCGGCAATGCTGGGGACACGATTCGGGTCCACCGCGACGGCGTGATGACTGATCTACTAGTCCAAGTGTTAGACTCACAAACTGTGCAAATGGAGATTTAACAAGATGAAAGCACTTATGCAGTCCCTCGCACTGCTTTCTATTGCCGCCACAATGGCGGCGTCCGTGCAGGCCGACTCGCTGTTTCCCGGCAGCAGCACCGATGTTTCCCGCAACACCACAAACTCGGTCTCACTGTTTTCCGACAACAAAGCGCGTCGCGTCGGCGACACGCTCACCATTGTGATTACCGAAGCCGGCGCGGCGTCGTCTGTGGCCGCGACTAAGACCGCCAAGACCGAGAACCTGAACTACGGTCCCGGCTTTGGGCCGCTGCTGTTTAACCTCAAAAATTTCGGCGCGACCGGCGGCACGAGCAGCGATGCCAGCGGCAGCACGACCCGCACGGATAATCTTTCGGCGTCTATCGGCGTCACCGTCAAAGAAGTGTTGGCAAACGGCAACTTGGTCGTGGAAGGCAAGCGCAAAGTCGGCATGAACGCCGAAACGCAGGAAATCACGCTCTCCGGCGTGGTCCGGCCCACAGACATTGCCCCCAATAACACAATCCCCTCGCCGCTGGTCGCTGATGCCCAGATCAAGTACGGCGGGCGCGGCCCGGTCGGCGACAAGCAGCACGACGGCCTCATTTCCCGCATCTTCAAGGTGCTGTTCTGAAAAGCAATCGAATGACCGGCACTGGAAGTGCCGGTCTACTTTGGCATGAAAGTCGAAGCGACTACAAACCATTTTTTGTTAGCGTTTCCTATCCTCAGTCGCTTCGACTTTCACTCAACAGTAGACCGGCACTTCCAGTGCCGGTACAAACCCACCCTAAAGAACTTCCATTCCTCAGCCGATAAATATACCAGTATGATGAACACTTTCCCGAAAACTGCTGCGCTGAAAAAAACTGCTGCGCTGGTTTCGTTTCTGCTGGCGGGGGCCGCGCTGATGCCGAGCGCGTCGGCGCAGGCGCGGCTTAAAGACATTGCCGCCGTGCAGGGCGTCCGGGGCAACCAATTGGTCGGCTACGGCCTGGTCGTGGGCCTCGACGGCACGGGAGACGGCAGCGGGTCGGCGTTCACGCCGCAGTCGGTAGCCTCCATGCTGCAAAAGTTCGGCATCACCGTTTCGCCGGGCGCGTTGCAGCTTAAAAACGTCGCTGCGGTCATGGTGACGGCGACTTTGCCGCCGTTTGTCAAAAACGGCAGCGCGATTGATGTCACGGTCAGCAGCTTGGGGGACGCGAAATCTTTGCAGGGCGGAACGCTTTTGCAGACGCCCTTGCAGGCCGCGAACAACAAAGTCTACGCGGCGGCGCAGGGGGCTATCTCTGTCGGCGGGTTTCTCGCGGGCGGCGGGGCAGGGGGCAGCGTTGCCAAAAACTTTGTCACGGCGGGCCGCATTCCCGGCGGGGCTTTAGTGGAACAGGACGTGCCGACAACGATGCTCGGCGCGTCTTCCGTGACGCTGAGCCAGCCCGATTTCACGACCGCCGCGCGGCTGGTGAACGCCATCAACTCTCACAAGCCTTACGGCGTCACGGACGCAGTCGCTGCCGACGCCGGCACAATTCGCGTCGGGTTCACGCCCGGCTGTGATCCCGTCTCGGTCATCGCCGGTCTGGAAAACGTGCCGGTAGACACCGACGAAGTCGCAAAGGTTGTCATTAATGAGCGCACCGGAACGGTTGTCATGGGCGGCAATGTCGAAGTGTCCGCCTGCGCCGTCGCCCACGGCAATCTGACGGTCTCTATCGCCAACGCGCCGATTATTTCCCAGCCCAATGCGTTAAGCCGCCAGGGCAAAACAGTGGTCGCGCCGCGCAAAATCATCAACATCGCCGAGGGCGACGAGCGGCTCATTCCCGTGCCGGGCAGCGAGACTTTGGACAGCGTCGTCAAGTCGCTGAACGCGCTGGGCGTCACCCCGCGCGACTTGATCGCCATTTTGCAGGCCATGAAAGAAGCCGGGGCGCTTCACGCCGAAATCGAAATTCAATAACTGAGATTTAATAATTATGCTGCGAATTGATGTCCCCGCGCCGCCCGCTTTGGATAAAGCGCACACGGATTTAAAGAAAGCCACCCAGCAGTTTGAGGGCTATTTTCTTCACCAACTGCTGACCGAAATGCGAAAGACCGTTCCCGATGATAAGCTGCTGGCGGATGACGGCAACGGCAAGCAGATTTTCCAGGACATGATGGACCAGACTTTGTCAGATAACATGTCCAGCCGGGGCGACCTCGGCATGGCAAAGATGATGTACGACCAGCTTGCCCCGTCACTCGGTAAAACCGTAGACAACAAGAAATAACAGAAAGAAGCAACCGATGCCTGAGCCGACCAACATCAAACTTATCTTAAAAACCCTGCGCGATGAGCTGGCGCTGCAAACCCGCCATGCCCGGCTTCTGGAAAGCCAGCAGCTTGCGCTTCTCGCCTGCGACCGGGTCCGGTTCACGGCCTTGCAGGACGAATACGCGCTTGTGTTAGTTCAGCTTGAAGCCCAGGACAGCGCCCGCCGCGCGGCGCTGACGGACGAAAACGGCGAGCCGGTTTCGCTGCCGGCGCTGAAAGAGCAGTGCGGCGAGCGAAACAAAGCGACGGTGCAGGCGCTGGAAGACAGCCTGCGGCGCACGCTGGACCAGGTGCAGGGGCTGACCCGGCGCAACCAGACGCTGATCCAAAACGAGCTGAATTATCTTGCGTTCTCGCTGGACCTCTTTGTGGAGGCGGGACGCAGCGCAGACAACGGCTACGCAGCCCAGCGCAGCGGGCAGGGCCGTGGACGCTTGTCCAGCCTGCTGCTGCTGGACCGCCGGGCTTAGGACCCGTCACAGGAGGACACCATGCCGGGAACATTTTTCGCCATCAATATCGGGCAAAGCGGGCTGGCGGCGGCGCAGATCGGCCAGGAAGTGACCGGCCAGAACATCGCCAATGCCAACACGCCAGGCTACTCGGTCCAATCACTTGACCAAACCGCCGCCGACCCTTATACTCAGGCAGACCGGAACACGCAGCTCACGCCGGGGCTGATCGGGTCCGGCGTGTCCGTGTCCAGCATTCAGCGGGCCAGCGACCAGTTTTTGGACACGCAGGTACGGGACGCGAACTCCAACTTGCAGTCGCAGACCGCCCAAAGCGGGGCACTGAAGCAGGTAGATGACACATTCGGCGAGCCGTCGGACACCGGCCTGAACGCCGCGCTGACTTCCTTTTTCAATTCCTTTCAAGACGTTGCCAACACGCCGGAGAATACCGGAGTCCGGGCGGCTGCTGTCCAGCAGGGCGTCGCGCTTGCCGGTACGTTCCGGGCAGTGCAGGCCGGACTGACTTCGGCAGCCGCCGGCCTGTCCGGGCAGGCAAACGCGGACATTCAGAGCGTCAACAGCGACAGCGCCCAGATCGCGGCGCTGAACCTGAGCATCAAAGCCAGTACACGCGGCGGCCAGTCTCCGAATGATCTGCTGGACCAGCGCGGGGTTCTTTTAGACAAGCTTTCGGGGCTGGCAAACATCACGGTGCAACCTAATTCCGACGGCAGCGTCAATGTGTCCATTGGCAGCACGGCGCTTGTGACCGGGACTGACGCTTCCTCCGTCACGCTTTCCGGCCTGACTGCGTCGGGCGACCTGACCGGCGGAGAGCTGTCCGGCCTCAGCAAAGCGCAGACTCAGGTTGCCGCGTACCAGTCCCAGGTGAACAGCGCGGCGGCGTCGGTCGTGTCTCAGGTCAACAGCGCCCAGGCAAACGGTCTGGACTTAAACGGCAGCGCGGGAACGCCGTTCTTTACGGCGACCGCCGGGAGCGAAGCGGCGACAATCGCCGTCAATCCCGATTTAGAAGCCAATCCAAGCCACCTTGCCGCCGCGTCCGTGCCGGCCCCGCCCGCAACCTTCGGGGCGGGCGACGGCTCCAATGCCCAGGCCATTGCCGGGCTGCTGACAAAAACCGTCACGACTGCCGGCAGCGCCTTGAACGGCCAAAGCCTCCAAAGCTACTATCAGGGAACAGTCTCGGACGCCGGCAGCCGCGCCGCCGCCGCATTGGCCGGGGCCGGCACCGCGCAGGCAGGCTACACGCAGCTTTCCAATCAGCGCTCCTCCGAGACCGGCGTTTCCACCGACACCGAGCTGACCAACCTGCTGAAGTACCAGCGCTCTTACCAGGCATCCGCCCAGTTCATTCAGATTTCCGACGGCCTTGTCGGAACATTAATCACGAATTTGTTCTCCACAAACTAGAAACAAGACTAAAAAGAAGAGAAAGCAAAGAAGAGAAAGCAAAGAAGAGAAAGCAATGCGAATTAGCGACACTCTGCGCTATCAAAATCTGGCGTCAAACACCGATACCGACCTGCAAAATCTCAGCGCCGTGCAGTCTCAGGTGTCGTCCGGCAAGCAGCTTCAGACGTTCTCCGACAACCCCGCCGGTGCGGCCCAGTCGCTGACGCTGCGAAGCGCCCTCGGCGACAATGCCCAGTTCCAGCGCAACGCCGCTTCGGCGTCCGCATTTCTGTCCGCCACGCAGGGGGCGCTGTCCACGGCGACAAGCGTTGTTCAGTCCGCCCGGCAGATTGCCGTGTCCGGCGCGAACTCCACCCAGACTCCGGGCAGCCTGGCGGCGCTCGGCGACCAGGTAGACGGCGTAATCCAGCAGCTCACGCAGGCGGCGAACACGCAGACGCAGGGGCGCTACATTTTCGGCGGGACCAGTACGACCACGCCGCCTTACGACAACGCGCAGACGTATCAAGGCAACACCGGGGCCCTCAGCGCGGCGCTTGCCCCGACCCAGTCCGTGCAGATCAATACCGCCGGCAGCGCGGCGTTCGGACCGGCGTTTACCGCCCTGCAAAGTTTAAAAACAGACCTTGCGGCAGGCGATGCGGCGGCGATTTCCGGCGACATCGGCAAAGTGGACACGGCCTTGTCCGCGCTCAATGACGCTTCGGCCACAGCAGGCGCGAAGGCCGGCCAGGCGGCGGCGGCGACAGCGAATCTTTCCCGCGCCCAGAGCGACTACCAAAGCTCGATTTCGAGCATTGAAGACGTAGACCTCGCACAAGCGGCGGTCCAGCTTCAAGCCGACCAGAACACCTATCAAGCGTCGCTGGAAGCCACGGCAAAGTCGTTCCAGTACAGTCTGTCCGACTTCCTGCATTAACTTTCGCGCACTCAGTTTTCCCGTCATGGATTGAAGAGTTTCAGTGCCGGATGCACTTTTTCGCCCGAATGATTTTCGGCATCTAGGAGTATTTTCACCATGCAAATTGAAACAAAAAAGATTGAAACAAAAAAGATTGAAACAA
>CAXUBO010000054.1:21615-24663 GCA_964249345.1 uncultured Armatimonadales bacterium
ATTTTCACCATGCAAATTGAAACAAAAAAGATTGAAACAAAAAAGATTGAAACAACGCGCTTCGGCTCTTTATCGGCAGGCGCCCACAAAACGCTGACCTTTCCTGACGGCCTGCCCGGCTTTGAAGGCTGCCGCTTGTTCACGGTTCTGCCGCACCATATGGCGGAAGGCGGCAAGGGCAGCCCGTTTGTCTGGCTGCAATCGCTGGAGCGGGGCGAGCTGGCGTTTCTTGCCATTGAGCCGCATTCCGTGTTCCCGGACTACGCGCCGCGCGTCCCGCGTGCGGAGCTGGAAGGCTTATCGTTCGCGGAAGATGCCGTCCCGCGCTTGTACTGCCTGCTGACGGTGCCGCCGGGGAACCCGTCGGGAATTACGGCGAACCTAATGGCCCCCATTCTCATCAACTCCAGCGCCTGCCTTGCCAAACAAGTCGTCCTGAACACCGACCAGTACGGCCTGCGCCACCGCCTGATCCCGGCGGAGTGAGCCGAAGAAACAACGCCGCAAAATAATTTGGCTGCGCGTGTCATTACTGGGAAATATGGGAATACTGAACGCAAAGAGCGACGTGACATTAATTAAGTGCATGCGCCGGAACCAAAAAATCCAACTCACCCGCGCTGCGCCAGGGAGGGCCGAATGTTAGTATTAACCCGCAAGCTAAACCAGAGCATCAAAATAGGAGATGATGTCGAGATCACCGTCATTGAAGTCCGTGGCGACCAGGTGCGCCTCGGCGTCACCGCCCCGCGCGATGTCGCCGTCCACCGCAAGGAAGTCTACCTGCAAATCCAGCAGGAAAACCGCGCCGCCTCCGCCGCCCCGGATGCGTCCGGCCTCGACGCCCTGAGCGACGCCGTCACCCAGCGCGGCAAAGTCAAATAAGCCAGTTTCAGCAATCCGTCTGCTCTTTCCCAGAGCAGGCGGTTTTTTGTGTTGCGGCCTTTCTGCTGCTCCGCACTACCGGCAGACCGTTTCCAGAGAAAGAGAGCTATAATAGCCACTATGAAGCTCTTTGTTTTGTTTGTCCTTGCGGCGGCTGCTCCGGCTTTGGCTCGCGCCGCGCCCCTTGAAGCGGGCCATTTGCGCTGTGAGTACAAGGAAAACCCGCGCGGCATTGACGCGGCCCGGCCCCGGCTGAGCTGGCAGCTTGCGTCGGGCACGCGCGGGCAGCGCCAGAGCGCTTACGAGATACTTGTCGCCCGCACCCCGGCGGCGCTTGCCGCCGGGCACGGGGATTTATGGGACAAGGAAAAACTGTGGGACAGCGGCAAAGTTGTCTCGGATGCCTCGGTGAGTGTCGCCTACTTGGGAGCCGCACTGCACTCCGGGCAGCAGTGCTGGTGGAAGGTGCGGGTCTGGGACGAACACGGTCAAGGCCAGCCGGGCAGCCGGGCCGCATTCTGGCAGATGGGCCTGCTGAAACCCGCCGACTGGAAGGCGCAGTGGATTTCCGCCACGACGGCGCGTGACGTTCAGCGGGACGGCAACACCCTGCCGCCGTGTCCTTATGTGCGCCGGACGTTTTGGGTCAAAAAGCCGGTCGGGTCGGCCACGATCTTCGCCACGGCACGCGGCTTGTACGAGCTGCATTTAAACGGCGCGAAAGTCGGAAACGCCGTGCTTGCGCCCGGCTGGACCGACTACAACAAGCGCATTGAATACCAAGCCTATGATGTCACGTCCGCCCTGCATCCTGGGGCCAACACGGTCGGGGCGATCATCGGGGACGGCTGGTACAGCGGCTATGTCGGGTTTGCCCATCGGCGAAATTTGTACGGCTCCCGGCCTGCCCTCCGGCTGCAACTGGACATCGCCTACACCGACGGCTCGCATCAAGTTGTCGCGTCAGGCGGCACATGGACCGGACGCACCGGCCCGATTGTTTATTCCGATCTGCTGCAAGGCGAACGGTATGACGGCCGGGCGGAGCTGAAAGGCTGGGATACGGCAGGAAGCAGCGCCGCGGGCTGGCAGCCGGTGTCCACGGCGCAGGCGGTGCTTTCAATGCAGGTTTCGGTCAAGGCGGCGCTGACCGCGCGGGTTCACGCCGGCACGCTGTCTGTTGTCGCCGGAAACGCTCTGGCAGGCGATCCGGCGTATCTGACGGTCAAAAAGCTGCGCGTAGACTACACGCTGGGCGGCACGCCTCATACGCAGACAGTAGGCGAGAATGAAACGCTGACGATCCCCGGCCCCGGCGAAGCGCCCGGTCCTTTGGTCATCCGCCGGGCCGTTTATGGCGCTCTGGGCACGCCCGCCGGCCCCGCTGTGATGGCGGGAACCATCGGCCCGCCGGTGCGCGTGACCCAGTACCTGCCGGCCCGCAGAATCACGCAGCCGGCTCCGGGAACCTTTGTGTTTGATTTGGGGCAGAACATGGTCGGCTGGGCGCGTCTGAAAGTGCAGGGACCGGCAGGAACGCAGGTGCGGATGCGCTTCGGCGAAGTCCTAAACCCGGACGGCACACTTTACACCGCCAACCTGCGGACGGCCCGCGCGACGGATACCTACATCTGCAAGGGCAGCGGCGGCGCGGAGACCTTTGAGCCGCATTTCACGTTCCACGGCTTTCGGTATGTGGAAGTGACGGGCTGCCCCGGTGTACCAAATTTAAACACGGTCACCGGCTGCGTTGTCGGATCGGACATGCCGCTGACCGGGACATTTGCGTGTTCGTCACTTCTGGTCAACCAATTGGTGCATAACATCAACTGGGGCCAGCGCGGCAATTTTTTAAGCGTGCCTACGGACTGCCCGCAGCGCGATGAACGGCTGGGCTGGATGGGCGACGCTCAGATTTTCGCCCGGACGGCGACCTACAACCGGGACGTGGCGGCATTTTACGAGAACTGGATGGGCTGCGTTGAAAACGGCCAGTCCGCCGAAGGCGGCTTTTCCGACGTCTCGCCGCGCATGGTAAACATGTCCGACGGTGCGCCGGCCTGGGGCGACGCCGGGATCATCGTCCCGTGGACTGTGTACCAGGCTTACGGCGACACCGGCATTGTGCGCCGGCACTGGGCGGCTATGAACCGCTGGCTCGGC
>CAXUBO010000055.1:0-8556 GCA_964249345.1 uncultured Armatimonadales bacterium
GCTTGCGTTTATCAGCCTGCTCATTCCCGCCGCGATTATCTACGTCGTCGCCTTTGGGTTGGTGGCGTATTACTACCCCGGTGCGGCGCTGATGCTGGTCTTTGCAGCGGCCCCATTCCAGAACGACTTGTCGGGCGGCAGCGGCGCGAAGTTTTCCATTGCCGAGATCAACTTAATGCTGACTTTGCCGGTGCTGTACCTGCGCTGCCTGATCCAAAAGCTGCGGCTGCATGTCGGCCCAATCCTCATTCCGGTCTTTTTGTATTTCGCGGTCTGCGTGTATTCGTCTGCGATTCACTGGCTTGGCCCCGTGGCGCTGATTTCGCTGATCCAGATGTTCTTGTATTTGATTGTTGTCGTCTGCGTGTTCTGCGTCTTTCCAACCGATCTGCGGCAGTATTGGCCGGGCTTTTACTGCCTCGTCGGGATCGGCGTCTTTCTGGCGATTGCCGGCATGGCAACGGATTACTGGTTTATCGGCCTGAACAAGAACGGCATTGCAGACTCGCTCGCTTGCTGCTTTTTGGTGACGACGGAGCTGATTATATCGGCGGGAACGGCGCGTGCCCGGAGATGGCTGCTGGCGGCGCTCGGCGTGATCGCGCTGGGCCTGCTGTTCTCGCTGTCGCGGGGCGCGTGGCTGGGGACGATCTGCGGCGTTGTTTTCATCTTCATGCTGCGGGGGCGGCTGCTTCTGCTGCTGAAGATCGCTGTTTGCCTGCTGCCGCTGCTGGCGGCGTTCTGGCTGACGCTCCCGCAGGCGTCCCGCGATTACGCTACCGGCTTCGGCACGGAGCATTACAATATCAAGCTGCGCTATGAGTCCGTAGACATCGCCGAGGGCTACTTCCACCAAAGCCCGGTGTTTGGGATGGGCGTCGGCCTGCGAAAGAATTATGACGCCACCAATCTCCTGCTGGTGACCCTAGCGGAAACAGGCGTCCTCGGCGCGGCGGCGCTTCTCGCAATCCACTTGGCGTTCTTCCGAATGGTCTGGCGGACGCATTACCGTGTTGCCCGCTCGGAGCTGCTGTTCACCCTGCTGTGCATCGGCGGGGCGCTGGTGCTGAACAAGTTTATCCACGGCATGGTGGATCAGTACTGGAGCCGGGGGGCGGTGATGGCGGCCTGGGCGGGCGCGGGCATGGCGACACGCGCCTATTATGTGGCCGCAGCACGCAGCCTTTCCCCGGCTCCCGGCGGATGGGAAGATTTGATGCAGCAGGAAAACTTGTTGCGGCAGGAAGAGCCGGTGCTGCGGGAACTCGCAGCGCCGGAACTCATCGCGCGGAATGACGGCAGTTGATGAAAATTGCTTTATGAAAATTGCTTTATGAAAATTGCTTTATGAAAATTGCTTTGTCGTTTCTGGGCAGTCATCGCCGGGGCGGCGTGGAGCGCGTTCTGTTTGAATGCTCTCATTTTCTTTCCGGGCGCGGTCATGCTGTGACGGTTTTTGCGAATGAATGGGAAGACAGTGACGCTTCAGTGCGTTACGAATATGTGCCGGTGCAGAAACGCCCGGCCTTTATGGAGCCTTTGACTTACTTTCAGCACGCGACACGTCAAATCAAGGCCGCAGAGTTTGATGTTCTGAACACCCACGGCGTTGTCTGTCCGACCGGCGGCGTCCAGCTTGTTCACAGCCTGCACCGGGCGTGGCTTGAGCGCAGCCGCACCATGCGCGGGCCGCTGTCCGCCGCCCGCTGGAAACAAAATCTCAACCCGATCCATCCGATTTTACTTCAGCTAGAATCGCTGCATTTCGCAGAAAGGCGTTACCGCAAGCTGATCGCGCTGACGCCCCAAGTGAAATCCGATCTGCATCGCCTGTACGGGGTTCCACTCGATGATGTCATTGTGAATCCCAACGGATTTTCGCCGGTGGAGTTCAGCCCGGAAAAGCGGGCGGCGCGGCGCGAAGAAATGCGGGCGCGGCTGGGCCTGACGCCGGATCAAACCGTGCTGCTGTTTGTCGCCAATGAGCTGGAGCGCAAGGGGTACCCGGCTTTGATTGAGGCGCTGCGCCAGACCGACAATTCCAGCATCCGGCTCTTAGTCGTGGGACGCTGCGATGCCGCCGCCGCGCAGCGGTTAGCGCAGCTCCAAGGAGTATCGGACCAGGTGATGGTCTGCGGGCCGACCCAGGACATCGGCGGGTTCCACGCAGCTTCCGACCTGTTTGTCCTGCCGACGCAGTATGAAGCATTTTGCCTGGCGATTTTAGAAGCGCTGGGAAGCGGCCTGCCGGTGGTGACTTCGCGCATCTCAGGCGCGGAAGACGCCATTCAGCCTGGGGTTAACGGGGAGCTGGTAGACGATCCCAAAAACGCGGAAATGCTGGCCGCTGTGCTGGCCCCGCTGCTGGACCCGGACCGCCGCGCCGCGCTGTCCGCCGCCGCGCCGGAAAGCGTGCGGGCTTATCAGTGGCCGTCGGTGCTGGTTCGTTATGAACGGATTTTGCAGGACCATGCCCATTAATTCCTCGTTCTATTTGTCGTCACAAGTGCCTCTGCGCGTTGTTCTGCTGACCGATTCGGATGAGTTCGCCGGCACGGAGCGGCACATGCTGGACCTTGCACGGGGGCTGACAACGCTGGGCGTCGGCGTCACGCTCGCCTGCCCGTTCCCTGCCAAGCTGGAAGACGCGGCCCGGCGCGAACGGCTGCCGACTGTGGCAATCCCGAAGCGCGGCCTTGTAGACTGGGGCGCAGCGCTGACCCTGGCCCGTCGCCTAATGTCCGGCAGGGCAAATATCATTCACGCCCACAACGGACGGACGGCCCTTGCCGCCGCGCTTGCCGTGCGCGGGGCGGGCCGGGGCCGATGCGTGATGACCCAGCACTTTCTGACGCCGAACCATGCCACTCAGAACGGTCTAAAAGCCGCAATTTCGGGGGCGGCGCATCACTGGGTCATCGGACAAATGAGCCGCATTCTCGCGATCTCGGAAGCCGTGCGGGACGCAATGCTGGCACGCGGGGAAGCGCCGGACAGCAAGATCATCGTGGTTCCTAACGGAATCACTGCGCCGCATCCGGGTGATCCCGCCGAAACGCGCCTGTCGCTTGGAATTGGCGCAAGCACGCCGCTGGTCGTGTGCGCGGCGCGGCTGGAACCGGAAAAAGATGTGGCCTCGCTTCTGCACGCCCTGGACGCTGTTCGGCACGCCGTTCCAAACGTCCGGTGCTTGATTGCGGGAGAAGGCGCAGAACGAAGCGCACTTGCGGCGCAGATTAAAGCGTTGGGGCTTGAAAACAGGGCGGCGCTGCTGGGGTTTCGTTCCGATGCCGCTGCGCTGATGGCGGCGGCGGATGTGTTCGTGCTGCCAAGCCTTGCAGAGCCGTTTGGATTGGTCCTGCTGGAAGCGATGGCGCTCGGCCGGCCTGTCGTCGCGACCCGCGCCGGCGGGCCGCTGGAAATTGTTGCGGACGGGGAGACCGGCTTCCTGGTCCCGCCGTCGTCCCCGGAGGCTCTCGCAGACGCATTGACGCGCCTGCTGTCAAGCCCGCCCCTGTGCCGCCGCCTCGGCGAGAACGGGCAGGCCCGTTATCAATCCCGGTTTACAGCCTCGCGCATGGCCGGCGCAACCCTTAGTGTGTACCGCTCAGTGTATGCGTCTTAGACTGCGGCGGCAGGATTTCGTTGTAAATCTCCCACATCTGCTCCGCGACCCGCTCCCAGGTGTAGTGGTCTTCGGCTTGGCGGCGACCCAGCTTTCCCAGCTCCCACGCCTTCTGCGGGTCTTTGCACAAAGCAGCCAGCGCAGACGCCAGCGCGGCAGCGTTGCCTTCAGGAAAAATTAAGCCGCCGCTTCCCACAACGTCAGGAATCGCGCCGGAGTTTGAGCCGATCACCGGCGTCTCACAGGCTTGGGCTTCAATGATGACCCTCCCGAACTGCTCTTTCCAGCGCGGGGTTGTCCGGGACGGCAGCACGAGCGCATCCAGCGCGTTCATCACCTGCGGCAGCGCGTCTTGAGGCCGGGCCGGCAGGAACTTGACGCGGCCCGTAACGCCCAGCGCGGCGGCCTGCTGCTCAAGCGCAGCACCGAACGGACCGGAGCCGGCAAACACGAGATTGACTTCCGGCGGGCAGAAAGGCAAAGCGGCGACCATGTCCGCAAGCCCTTTTTCTTCCACCAGCCGCCCGACATAGCCGGCAACAAATCCGCTGAGGCCCAAAGCCCGGCGGCAGCCCGCGCGGTCCAGGGGCCGGAACAGGTCGGCGTCTACAGCATTCGGGACCGAGGCCGCCGGGCCGCCGTAGCCTTTGGCCCGGATGTTTTGCACCGCTTCCGCGCTGCGCCCGACCGCAAAGTCGGCATTGCGGAGTGTGTACGCACGGAACATCTCAAAGGGCGGCGGCAGCTTCTTGGCGATGTTCTGCTCGGTTTCCGAGATGATCTTGGCGTGAGGGGCAAGCCGGCTGCGGAGCCAGACCGCTTGGGCGCTGACCAATCCCCATGGTTCTTCCCAAAGGTCTATGATGTCCGGCTGGAACTCCTGCATTGTTTTGGCAAGCTCAGGATACCAGTGCAGATACCACTGCGCCGGCCCGGCCCAGGGCCAGCGAACGCGCCCGATTTGGAACTCATAGCTGCCTTCCAGGGGAGTCTGCGCTTCGCGCCACTGATTGTACTCAAACCAGCGGTCAGGAACGAAAACGCGCAGATCTATCCCTGGCAGGCGACTCAGGAATGCCGCTTTCGGCTGTCCCTCGCGCCGGGACTGGCAGGTATGTGAGATCAGCAGCACGCGCATAGGTTAAACTTTCTTTCACTTGCCCCGCTGAAAAAGAGAGGTTCTTAAAATAGTGCTTCCCATTGGTCGGCGTTCGCGGCCCAGGAAGCGCGGGAGGCGCGGGCGACGGACCGCTGTTTTTGCTCCTTCAGCGCATCGGGGTCTGAAGCCATGCGGCGCAGGTGGCCGACGACGGCCTCAAAATCGTCTGGGTCTACCAGCATCCCCGCCTCGCCGAACGCATCCGGGATGCCGCCACGGTCCGCGCCGATCACGGCGCATCCCGACGCCATGCTTTCCAGACATACCAGCGGATTTGGGTCATCGGTGCGGGACAGGACGCAGGAAACATCCTGACTTCGCACCAGGGCCGGCACATCCGGGCGCGTCACATGGCCCTTGTAGTCCGCCTGGACGGCATCCATTTTTTCTTTGAGTTCCCGGAAGAACGGATCGGCCATTTCGTTGCCGTGGCCGTAAAACCACAGGCCGCCGGCCACAGTCAGATGCACCGGCAGGCCCTCACGCTGCAAGACCGCGACGGCGTCGGCGGCAATGTCCGGGCCTTTGTTGCGGTCGATGCGCCCGATAAACAGGACTTCCAGGCAGGACCGGGGTTCTAAATAATCGGGCCGGGGATGAAACGCGTCCAAATCAATGCCGTTGTTGATGACCGTCATTTTTGCATCGGGAACGCCGTACTTGTTCTGCGTCCATCTTTGGATGTGCCGGCTGCACGCCACAAGCTTGTCTGCCGCTGCGATCGTTTCCGATAAATCGGTCTGGCGCGTGCCTTGCTCGTTTTGTAAATCCACAAAAACTTTGGCGCTGGGCAGGACGCGCTTGATGTACTTGGGCGAGACCAAATCATTGAAGCAAATCACAACGTCCGGCGCAGGCGAAATGCGGGCAAGCGCGTTCTGGAACGACGCCAGATAATACTCGTAATAACCGTAATCCCAAAGATTGATTATGCGGCGAAGACGTGACATCGCCCGCTGCGGCAGGGACAACTGATGGCGCTCTTTGGTTCGGACCGGGCGCACGTCGCCGGCGGCATAGACAGGGTCGGTGTTCAGCGGCGTCAGCACGGTTACTTGATGCCCCCGCGCCAAAAGCTCCGTTGCCGTCTGCATGATAATGGTCGAGATCGCCCCGCCAGAAACCGGCGAGTAATACTCAATCGGCATATTCAAGAAACAGATGTTCAAAGGTACGCTCCCAGCAGTGGCCGCAGACGCTCCCAGGCACGGTCCCAGGTGAACTCCCGCGCCCGCTCCCGTGCCTGCCGCCCGTAGTCCCGCCGCAGCGACTCGTCGCCGACCAGCCGCTCTAAATGCGCCGCGAGGCCGTCTGCATCGCCGCGCTCAAACAGCAGGCCGGCGTCGGCGACAATCTCCGGCGTCCCGCCGGTGCGAGAGGCGACTGTCGCAAGCCCCGTCGCCATGCCTTCGGGCGTCACCAGCCCGAACGGCTCATCCCAGCGCGACGGCACGACATTGATGTGCGCTTTTCGCATCTCGTCCGGCAGGGCGTAGCGATCAATAAAGCCAGGTCGGCGGACGCTTATCCCCAGCGCTTCCAGCTCGGCCGACAAGTCGTCGAGTTTTTGCTCAAACTCGTCCCGCACCGAGTAGCCATAGTGGTTGGAGCCTAAAACTTGCAGCCGAAAGTTTTTCGTTTTTTTGGCAAGCTGCAACGCGGCGATGAGCAGCAGATCGGTTCCTTTGGAATGGTCGGTGCGCCCGACAAAGTTAATCAGTGGCGGGCCGTCCGGCGGGGGGGAAGCCGGATGATAGTGTTCAATGTCCACTCCGGAATAGAGCGTCGGAATGGCGTCTAGGCCATAATACTCTTTGTTCCACCGCCCGCAGTCGTCGCTTACGGCGGTCGGCATATCCACGGCGCTCTTGAACTGACGCCGGAACTTCTCGCGGCACGGGTTCCGGTTGTGCGCCTGATGGAAAAGCGTCGCCTGCGGAAATTTGCGCCGCAGAAAGACCGTCAGCTCAATATCGTTATTGAGCAGCAGCGGCTTGTCTAAAAGTTTGTTCTTGATGAGGGCAGAGGCAACGCGCAGATTGTACGCTTTCTGGCGCACATGGCCCCAGCCGGTTATATCCCGCTGCACATACAGCAGCTTGCTGAGAACGCGGTTCTTCGGCATGAACGGGTAGTCAATCAGCACGGTTTTCGGCCAGGGATACGGCGCCGCCGGGCTGATTTTGGTGATGACCCAGGGCTGAATGCCCTCTTTTTGGGCGACGCCGCAAAGGCCCCAGACCCACGAGCAGATGCCGCCGCTCCGGGTCGGCGTAAAGGTTTCGGCGGTGCAGTTGATGAATACAAAGCTCATAATTACAAATCAAGCAAGGCAGAAAGCAGTCAAGGCAAAAAGCAGTGCGCGTGGGACTGAAGTCCTGCGCTGAGGTTTTATTGGGTGTGGGGCGTAGATGCCCCCTGTCCGCCTGCGCGGACAAAGAACGGGATGCCAAATATGGCCTTTTCTTGTACCCTTACCCTCGGTTACTGGGCGCTTCGCCACACACCCAATAAAACCTCAGCGCAGGACTTCAGTCCCACGCGCTTCCCTCACGCAATCAATCCGGTCAGCCGCTGCCAGGTGCGCTCCCACCGGAACTCTTCGGCCCGGCGTCTGGCCCGGCGTCCGTATTCCAAACGCAGAGGCGCATCGCAGACAAGCCGCTCCAAGTGCGCCGCAAGCTGATCGGCGTGATCACGCTCGAACAAGAAGCCGTCGTCCCCAACGATTTCCGGTGTGCCGCCGGTGCGTGAAGCCGCTATCGCCAGGCCGGAAGCCATGCCCTCTACCGTGGTGAGGCCAAACGGCTCGTCCCAGCGGGACGGCACAACATGGATTTGAGCCTCACGCAGCACGCCCGGCAAATCCGGTCGCCCCACATGGCCGGGGCGCTCGACCGCAATGCCGCGTGATTCCAATTCCTGCGCCAGCGCGGCCAATTCTTTTTGGTAGTCGTCCATTTCCAGCCTGTCCCAGTGGTTGGAACCGATCAGCAGCACCCGAAAATCTTTGGTCTTCTCTGACAGCGTGAGCGCCGCCCGCAGCAGTAAATCCGGCGCTTTTTCAACGCCGGTGCGTCCGACGAAGCTGATGGCAGGCGGGCCGCTTGGCGGTGCAGGCACCGGAGAAAACTGCTGACAGTCAACGCCGTTGTAGATGGTCGGCACGCTGCCGATCCGGTAATACTCAGCAATCCAGCGGCTCGTAAAATCGCTGACGCCCGCCGTCACGCTCGCGGCCTGCGGGTACAGCGCCTGGAAGCGCGGCGCGGCTTCAAGCTGGTTTTGGAACCAGTGCAGAATCGCTGCATTCGGGAAATGACGGCGCAGATAGACCGTCATTTCCGGGTCATTAATTACCACTAGGGGCCGGTCTGCGAGATTGCTCCGGCGTAGGGCGGACATCACCCGGAACGCATACGCCCGGTGGCTCAGGTGCCGCCAGCCGGTCAGCTTGCGCTCGGCCCGAAGCGCCTTGACTGCTAGCGGGTGCGCCGGAAGCGGCGGCGGGTCGAGAACAATGGTCTGCGCCCACGGGAACCGGGCGGCCTGGCTGCCGCGCGTAATCACCCAGGGAAGCTGCGCTTGTCCTTCTTTCTGGGCTACATGGCAGCACTGCCAGATAATTGTCGCCAAAGCGCCGCTGGCTGTCGGGGTCCAGGTTTCCAGCGGATGGTTAATAAAGACGACGCTCATAAATGTTACCAGGCATAAATCTTACCAGGCATAAATCTTACCAGGCATAAATGTTACCGGGTCTCCGCCAGGGCAA
>CAXUBO010000055.1:8656-20487 GCA_964249345.1 uncultured Armatimonadales bacterium
TTACCAGGCATAAATCTTACCAGGCATAAATGTTACCGGGTCTCCGCCAGGGCAAGCCCGGCTTCGGCTGGGTAGGGCGCGTCTGCCGGGGCATCCCGCCAGTCAAAGTCCGCGAACATGAGGCCGTCGGTGATGGCGTGGGGATGGCTTGGGTCCGGGTAGGGCAGAATAGGAATAACATCAAAGAAGCAGGCTTCTTCCCAGCGGTCAATGATGTTTGCGCCGCACAAAAATATCTCTAAACGGTAACGGCCCGGCTTCAGCCAGGGCGTCTTTAAAATAAACTCGCCTTCGTAGCTTTCCGACGCTTCCAGCCAGTGGCCTAAAAGACGCGAGTCGCAGGTGACGAGGCCAACCCCGGACTCGTTGAACACATGGCACGAAATAAAATACTTGCCGCGCATGGGCTTGTGCTGGGCGATCCGAAAGCGCACCCGCTTTTCTTCCGCCGCTTCATAGTAGGCTTTAGACGGCGTCGCGTCCATGATCCGCAGCTCGCCGGAGCCGGGCCGGCGCAAGGCGTCGCTTTCGGTTTGGGCGTCCTGCGAGTTGAAGGAATCCAGGTAATGCCGAATGGCTTCCTGAGCGCCGCCGTAGTAGGTCATGCGCCCGCGCGTCAGGTACATGGCGCGGCTGCAAAGGGCCGCAACGCTCTGCATGTGGTGGGAAACAAACAAGACGGTGCGCCCGCTTTCGGCCACGTCCTGCATTTTGCCTAAACATCGGCGCTGGAACTCGGCATCGCCGACGGCAAGCACTTCGTCAACAATCAGTATCTCCGAGCTCAGATGCGCGGCCACGGCGAACGCTAACCGCACATACATCCCGGACGAGTAACGCTTCACGGGCGTGTCCAAAAACTGCTGCACGCCGGAGAAGTCTACAATGGCATCAAACTGCTTGGAAATCTCGCGGCGGCTCATGCCTAAAATAGACCCGTTCAAATAGATGTTTTCGCGGCCTGTCAGCTCATGGTGGAATCCCGTTCCGACTTCCAGCAGGCTGCCGACACGCCCGTACAAGTCAATCTCGCCGCGCGTCGGCTCGGTGATTTCGCTTAACACTTTCAGCAGCGTGCTTTTGCCTGCGCCGTTGCGGCCCACTACGCCGACAACGTCGCCCCGGTTGATCTCAAACGACAAATCGGAGAGCGCCCAAAAAGTTTCTTTTTCGGTCTTTTGGCGCGGGTTCTTCAGGCGGGCCACGAGGGCTTCCGACGCGGTGGTCGGCGCCTCGGCATTGTGAGAAATCGTGTACGCTTTAGAGACGCCCCGCGCCGCAATCATCACGTCCGCACTTTTTCCTGAGCTAGATGACATCGGCAAACTTTCTTTCCATTTTCTTGAACGAGTACGCGCCGCCGATAAAGACCAGGGCGCTCACTACGGCGGCATAGGCTACAGGAGCCGTCGGCAGCGTTTCATGCCCCAGCAGCGACCAGCGAAACGCTTCCAGCAGTCCGGCCATCGGGTTTAGGAAGTAGAACGGGCGAAAAGCAAGCGGGATTTTTGTGAGCGCATATGACAGCATATAGGCAACGGGCGAAGCGTACAAAAAGAACTGCATCAAGACGGGGATCACATACTGCACGTCCCGGTAAGTCACCGCCAGGGCCGACGTGAACATGCCGACGCCCAGCGCCAGCATGAGTATCAGCACGAACCACACCGGCAGCGTCAGCAGGCTGACGCCCGGCACGACATGAGCAATGAGCATCAAGACCGGCAGCAGCGCCGCCGCCACGGCAAAGTCAATCAGCGTAGAGAACATCATGGACAGCGGCAGGATAAGCCGAGGAAAGTAAACTTTGGAAATCAAGTTCGAGTTCTGCACCAGTGATGCGCTGACCTTCACGACGGTTCCGGCGAAGACGTTCCACCCCAGCAGCCCGGCATACGAGAACACAAAATACGGCACGCCTTTTGGGGCAGGCAGGTTAGCGACGCGCCCAAACACAAACGAGAAGATGCCCGCTGCTAACAAAGGCTGCAAGACGACCCAAAGCGCCCCCACGGCGGTCTGCCGGTAGCGCAGCTTGACATCGCGCTGGGCCAGCGTCAGCAGCAGGTCCCGAAACAGCCACAGCTCTTTCACATTGATCGTCTGCCAGCCCGGCTTAGACTTTAATGTCCGAAGCGGCCTGCGCGGCGCATTCGGGATTGGCACGTCTTGTATGGTGGTACTCATAGATTGGAAATGTTCTTAATTCACAGGCTCTGGCAACGGTTTGTAACGGCTGCCTTTGCTCAAAATGTAAAGACTGTCGCCAGGCTGAAGAAGCGGGTTGCCGGTCGTCCTGCCATGCAGAACAAAATCGTTGAAGTTGACCCAGACCATGTTCGCCGCGTTGTGCGAATTGCCGGCATGAGCAAGCATGATAATCCCCAAGTTCGCCTGCTCCGTCGGACCCGCCGCGCCGCTGAGAGCATCCGAGATGCGATCGCCAGGCTTTAAGCGATAGACGCCGGGCTTTACGACTGACCCGTAGATAGAAAAGTGCAAAGCGGGCGTTGTCGCGGGCTTCGTGTCGCCTGACTTGGGGGCTTGCGCCTGCGCCGGGAGCTGCGCAGCCAGTGTCAAAATTGCCGCTGTGAGACTAGCTTGAGTAAGCATGATGGTTTCCTCGTTTCGATTGATGCCTCGCATTGAAAGAGGCCACGGGGCTGAACCCCCGTGCTTTAAAAGAGCCAGTCCCCGCCTGCGCGGGCAAAAGAATAAGAGGGACATCTAATTTTGCTTTCTTTTTGCTTTCTTTCGCCTGCTACAAGCCATGCGCCGTGGCGCTGATGCCAATCACAGCGGCGAGCGCCTGCAAAGGGTTAATGCTTGTGCCTTTCACCGGAACATAAATGGCGTCGCCGGGCTGGAGCGGCAGGTTGACGGCGGCGTCTCCGTGCTGCAAAAACTTCCCGTAATCCACAGTCTGCGCGGTGACAGTGTTTGCGACCCGATTTTGGTGAACGACCGCGACTTTCATCAAGTCGGACGCTCCGGCGATGGTGCCGCCGCTGCCGTTGATGGCGTCTACCAGCCGGTCGCCGGGCTTGAACGCATAGTAGCCGGGACTGCGGACTGCGCCGTCCACATAGATGCGGTTATGCAGCACGGGAATATAGATGCTGTCGCCCGGCGCAAGCGTAACATTGCTGGCAGTCTCCCCGCGCCGAAGCAGAGCGTCCAGGTTTAGCGGGCTCGTCGTGCCGTCATGGCGCAGCGTCGCATCGGCTAAGTCCGCTGTCGGCAGATTAACATTGTCGGCATCCTTCAAGGCATCCAGCACGGTCATTTTGTCTTTGTACGCATACGAGCCGGGCTTTGCGACTTCGCCGAGAACACTGATTTGCTGATGGCGCTCCGGCACAAACACCGTGTCGTCCGGCGCAAGCAGGATGTCCTGCGCTGCGCCGCCGCTGACGGCCGCAGGACTGACGTTTGCCGTCTGAACCCTGCCGTCTTGGTGGTGGGTCACGGCGACCTGACTTAAATCTCCGTTTTCCGCCGCGCCGCCGGCCATCGCCAGCGCTTCCATGAGGCGCAGGCCGGGCTGATACTCCACGGCCTGGGCGTGCGACACCGCCCCGTAAATTTGAATGCTTTGGTGGCGGCGCTGGGTCAGCGTCACCGAAACAAACGCGCCGTTGTAATACTCCGCGTACTTCGCTTGAAGCGTTTTCGCGACCTGCTCCGTCGTCCTGCCGGCGACAGCCACAGAGCCGAGTACGGGAACGGTAATCCTGCCGTCGGACGGGACAGTGACCGCCGGGACGCACAGCTCCGGGAAGTTGATGACTTGGATGCTGAGGACATCGTCGGCTCCCAGCAGGTACGGCGCGGGCGCTGCGGCAAAGGGGCGAGGCGGGAAAGCCTGCTGCGCTGTGGACGGACATGCGAGGCCAGCAGCAAGGACAAGCGCAAGCGCCGCCGGCAAAAGATATTTGGCAGAGTATTTGGATTGGTCGTGCATCTTTTTTCCTAACTTCCTGGGCCAAAAAGTCATTCGTAGCGAAACTGGCTGATGCCAAGCTGCAAAATATCGCCAACTTCCAGGACATGCCGGGACACGGGCTGCCCGTTGACCAGGGTGCCGTTGGTCGAGCTGACATCATAAACCACGAATTGGCCATCTTCCGGCGCAATATGCGCGTGGACCTGCGAGATTGTCTCGTCCCGCGCCAGCACGATGTCGCTGTCCGGGCGTCCGCCGAGCGTCAGAGACTTGGTGGGAGACAGCAGGAAGCTCTGGCCGAGATAAGGACCTTCTATCGGGTTCAAGGCCGAGCCGGCTCGCGGCACAACCCGAAGCACGGGGCGTACCCCGTTCCCGCCGCCATTGTTTCCGTTTACGCTTCCACTTCCGTTCACGCCGCTGCTGCCGTCGCCGCCGGGCAGGGGACCGCCGAAACTCTGCGGGGCGAGGCCGCCGCTGGGCGCAGCCGTCCCGCCGAAGCCTGCGGGAATCTGCCGTTCCAAAACCATGGTGCGGGTGGAGCGGTATTCCCCGGCGCCGCCTGCCGGGACCGGCGGCGGGGCGAACGTGGTGCGTCCGTATCCGGCATACGAATAGCCGGACGGCTCTCCGATGATGCGCGGCACTCGGTTGACAAAGTAAGCCAGCATCTTCGGCGCGGCCGCCGCGAGTGCACCGGCGGTATTTCGCATGTTCTCGCTGTCCACAATGCCGATGCCGACGACGTACAAAACGCAGTCGGCGTGAGGTGCGATCAGCAGGGCATCCGCGACAATCGCCGCCGGGGGAGAATCCACAACAACCACATCGGCGGCTTCGCGCAGATGCTGGAAAGTCTCAGCGAGGCGCGGCTGAGAAATGAGGTCAATCGGGTTGTGTCCGGCATTGCCCCCGTGCAGAACGGACAAATTGGGTGTCTCGGTCGGCAAAAGGGCGTCTTCCACGCGCACGTTCCCGGCAAGCACTTCGGCCAGCCCCGGCGCAGACGCTTTGTCCGCCGGCAAGAGGGGGGAAGGTCGGCGCATGTCGGCGTTGACCAGGACCACGCGGCGTCCGGCGCGGGCATAAGAATGGGCAAGCTCCGACGATGTCAGCGACTTGCCTTCGCCGGGCAGGGCGCTTGTCACAAGGATAATCTGGTGGTCGTCCAGGCCGATGCCGGTCCGCTGCCGCATCGCAAGACCGAGGTTGGCACGGGCCGCGTTGTAGGCTTCGATGAGATGCGGAGGCCGGTCCCCTGCCGCAAACCGGCTGCGTTCCGAACGGCTCATTTGGGGCAGGACGGCAACGACCGGGCCATCCACAAGGCGGCGGACATCGGCGGCGGTCCGCACGGAGCTGTCCATTTGTTCCAGCACCAGCACTGCCAGCAGCGACAAGACGAGGCCAATCCCGAAGCCAGCCGCTACGTCCCGCTTATGATCGGGGCGGAAGGGCGCTTCCGGGGCATAGGCAGGCTGGACAATCTGGACATTGCCGCTGGCCGTGTCCAGGGCAAGCTTGGCGGCCTGCACGGCGGCGGCGGCTTCGTCGGACAGCTTATCCGCCTGGTTGTCGGCATCAATTAAATTCTGCGCGTCCAGGCTGATGCGCGGCAGGTCTGCCGTCTGCTTTTCAAGCTTCGCGCCGTCGGCAATGGCGGCATCCAGCTTGAGCTGAGCCGTGCGAGCCGTGGTGTCAGCCGCGTTTGCGGCATCCTGGGTCGCTTCCTCCGCTTCCAAAGACGGCTGGGTTTGCGAGGCTTGAAACGCGGCGTTAAGCTGCGCCTGCACCAGCGCGATTTGGCCGTCAATCTGGGACAATGCGAAGCCGCCGGGGGTGCCGGGGATTGGCTTGTTGAGCTTTGCGACCTGCTCGCGTTTTTGCTGAAGCTGGCTGAGCTGTGCTTGAAGCGTCCTCACCTGACTATCATCGCGGACTGTGTGCGAGGCGCCAATCACGGATTTTGTTCGTTCAAGCTGCTGGTGCAGGTTTGCGGCATTCGCCTGGGCGGCAACATTGTCGGTCCGCAGGCCGGCAACGATGGCCTGCTGGGCGAGAACGGCATTTAAAGCCGCTGTTTTCTGCTGCTGTGGGTCAAGTACCGGAATGCCGTTCAACCGGTGGCGCTCCTGGAACCGGCGCAGCTTTTCGTCGTCGTCGGCCGCTTGCTTTTTCGCCTGCGCGGCTTGAATGGAAAGCAGGCGCAAGTCCTGCCGGCTGCTGCTTTGGGCAAGAGCGGTTTTATACTCAATAAATGTTTCGCACAGCGCCTTCGCCCACGCGACGGCGGCGTCGCGGCTCCCGGCTTCCACGGTGACATCAATGACGTTGTCGCCGTCTTTGCGCGGCGTGATCGCAGATGCGCCAAGCAGGGTTTCCGGGGAGATGCCGACTTTTGCAGCGGCGTCGTTAGCCAGCTTGCGGCTTTGCAGCAGTGTAATTTGGGTGTCAATGGACTCCACCATCGGCGCATTGGCGGCGTCCTGGGCCGTCGCGGCCATGACAGGGCTGCGCTGCTCCAAAAGCACCTGAGCGCTGGCCCGCCAGGCCGGCGGAGTGCGCCTAGACAAAACAAAGGCCGTGAGGGTCGAAACAGCCACGATCAATGCGATCAGCCACAGCCGCCGCCAGACGACAAGCGCGAGGTCGGAGGCGGTCAGCGCCGGCTCCGCCAAAGAAGGGCTTGCGGCTTGAGGCGAAAACGAGCGAGGCTGGAGTTCATTCATTGCTAAATTATGCTGTAATAAATTCGGCTGTGCCAAATTCGGCTGTGCCAAATTCGGCTGTTTCAGGTTTGGTCGTAGTGTGTTGGCTTAGGTTCCCGCGTTGTAAGTTCCGGCATTGGGATGCAGCGCGGCATGGTGCTCTGACGTGAAAGTTTCGGTCAGCGACTTTGGCAGAAACGGGACCGATGGCTTCTTGTCGTGGTCAAGGCTCCTGCGGTTAATATAAGCTGCGCTGTTGTTGTTGCGATGCTCTTCCATCGCTTCCCCAATCAGCGCCACAAGCTGCTTTTCGAAGACCGCTGTGTCAAAACAAGCCGCCTGCCTTTGGAGGTTTTCCGGGCTGAATGAATAAAAATCGATTTCTTCCAAAACACTGACGAGCGAGTCTACGGTTTGTTCCGGGAAAAACAAACCCGTTTCTTTGTCAATCACTGTTTCCAGTGCGCCCCCAGCCCCGTAAGCAATGACCGGCCTGCCGCTTGCCATGCATTCCACCGGAGTGATCCCAAAGTCTTCCTCGCCTGGGAAGATCAGCGCTTTGCAGCGAGCCAGTTCCTGCGCGACCTTTTCATCGGACAATCGGCCCAGAAACTGGATGGTCGGCCCCGCAATGCGCTTCAAGTTTGCCAGGTCCGGCCCGATGCCGACCACCCGCAGCGGCAGGCTCAGACGGGTGCAGGCTTCAATTGCCAGGTCAATGCGCTTGTAGTTCAGCAGGCGCGAAACAACCAGAAAGTGGCTGCCGACTTCCGAAAAAGCAGCCGGCTTGAACTTGGACGTTTCCACCGGCGGGTAGATGACCGCCGCCACATCGCGGCGGTAATACTTGCGGATGCGCCGGGCGACGTTGTAGGAGTTCGCGACGAAATAGTCCACGCGCTGGGCGCTTTCCACGTCCCAGGAGCGCATGGAATTAACGACGGCGCTGATGAGCGAAGATGCGGCGCGGGCGGAGCGCGTCTGCGCCAGATATTCCTGCTGCCTCCAAACAAAGCGCGAGGGCGTGTGGCAGTAGCAGATATGGCAGGTCTCCGGCGGCGTAATGATGCCCTTAGCAAATGAGCTGGAAGAACTCAGCACTAGGTCAAAGCCGCTGAAGTTGAACCGTTCAAACGCGGACGGGTAATAAGGGAGCGCAAGCTTGTGGAAGCGGCGCGACGAAAACGGCCACCGCTGCAAAAACGATGTCCGAATTTCCATGTCCGCAAAACTGGAAAGAGTTGCCGCTGGGTCGTAAACCGATGTGTACATGGGCGCGTCTGGAAACAGCGTGTGGAACGCCGCCGCGACCCGCTCCGCGCCGCCCGCTTGGGCCAAATAATCGTGAACCAGTGCAGTTTTCATGATGTTTCGTGCTGTAACAATTGATTTTGTAAAACGAGTGCTGTTGAAAATCGCCATTTCGCGCTTGACTTTGCCGGCTCTGCAAGTCGAACCGCTAGGTTGTTTCGATTGTCAGTCCATTGATGCAAAATCTGTGCCAACTTGGGGCTTTTTTCATACTAAGTTTATTTCTACCCGGAGTTCCTCCCTAAATACCGCACAAGCCACTTTTTGTAACCGGAATGTAACAATTTTTATTGACAGTTACATTCGCGGTGCCTGTCCGGGTATTCTGCTGGAAATGGAACATGATGCGTCGCATGAATTGACTGAGAAGCTGAGGTCTGCTCTTTCCAAGCCGTTAGGGGAAGGCGGCGACCTGCGGATGACGGCGGCCTTGACCGGCAGGCACCCGGCAGAAATCGTGGAAGCGATGGATGGGCTTTCCCGCGCGGAAATCCTGGCGGTCTTTAACTGGCTGGATAACGCACGGGCCGCCGAAGTGCTGGACGAGCTGCCGCGGGATACCGTCCGTTTCCTCACCGACAACGCCCCGCTCAGCCGCATTACCGACCTGCTGGACCATCTGCCGATGGACGACGCCGCCGAAGTCGTCTCGGAAGCAAATCCGCAGATCGCCGGCTCGCTGCTGGCGGATTTGGAAGCCCGCGCCCCCGTAGACGCCGCCGAGGTGCGCTCGCTGCTGGCGTATCCCGACCACACGGCCGGACGACTGATGACGGACAAGTTCGCGCGTGCCGCGCCGCACCAAACGGCGGGTGAGGTCTTGGAATATCTGGGCCGGTCTGCCGGAGAGCTGGAAACGATCAATGAAGTTTATGTTGCCCAGCCGGACGGCTTCTTGCTTGGAGTTTTCCCGGTCAGCGCCGCGCTGTCCGCTCAGGCCGGGCAGCACGTCTGGGAGTTTGTGACTCAGGAGCCGATTTCCATTTCGCCGGAAACCGACCAAAAAGACGCGGCACGTCTGATCTCGCGCTACGATCTGCTGACCCTGCCGATTACCGACGGCAGCGGAAAGATTTTAGGCATCATTACGATTGACGACGTTGTTGATGTGCTGGTGGAAGAGTTTAACGAAGAATACCTGCGAACGGTCGGCTCCGACGCTGAGGAGCTGGAGCGGAAGTCGCCGCTTCAGATTGCCCGGCTGCGTCTGCCCTGGATCATGGCAACGCTGCTGATTGAGCTGTTCGCGGGCTTGGTGATCCATGTGTTTGACAAAACGCTGACACGGTTTATTCTGCTGGCAAGCTTCATGCCGATTATCTCAGCCATCAGCGGCAACACCGGCCTGCAATCGGCGGCAATTATTATTCGCGGCCTGTCGTCCGGGCAGGTCAAGCTCTCCCAGTGGCGGCACGCGCTGGGCCGGCAGGTAGCGACAACGATGCTGCTGGGCGGGGCCTGTGCGCTGACACTCGGCGTCATTGCCGGCGTGTGGGACCGGCACTGGATATTCGGCCTGGTCGTGTTTTTAGGCATGTTTTTGTCGGTCAACATCGCCGGCGTCATCGGCACCTGCATTCCGCTGCTGTCTAAGAGGGCGGGCTTTGATCCGGCGCTTACCGCAGGCCCGTTTGAGACGGCCTTTCAGGATGTGGTCGGCATCTCTATTTTTCTGAGCCTTGCAACCCTGCTGCTGTCTTGGCTGCATTAGTTGACAAAACCCGATGAGTTGACAAAACCGGCGCGTTTCTGCTATACTCAGCGAAATCGCAACTCCAAGCGAAACCGTGACCTTTAATTCCGTCCTGCGAGGCGGGGAAGGCAGCGTCTCCCTTCAGGCCGTTTCTCCTGCCTGCACGCCTCCTCCTTCCGCCTGCCGGCTTACTCTTCGAGGCCAATGTATGCCCGCTCCGACCGACCCAAACACCGCAGTCATCATGGACGCCGACGAAATGCGGCGGGCCTGGACACGTATCGCCCATGAAGTTCTGGAAAAGAACCGGGGCGTGCAGAACCTCGCCGTGGTCGGCATCCTGCGAAAAGGAGCGCCCCTGGCCCGGCGGCTGGCTGAAACGATGGAGCGCATTGAAGGCAGCCCTGTCCCGTGCGGCGAGCTTGATATTTCCCTTTACCGGGATGATTTCCGTACCTACCAGCCGCATGTCGGCACGACGCAAATTCCCTTTGACATTGAAGGCAAGCGGCTTGTCTTAGTGGACGACGTGG
Source organism: uncultured Armatimonadales bacterium (assembly GCA_964249345.1). Taxonomy (GTDB): domain Bacteria; phylum Armatimonadota; class Armatimonadia; order Armatimonadales; family Capsulimonadaceae; genus JANXMY01. The sequence goes on from CAXUBO010000055.1 coordinate 18,848, forward strand.
CGTTTACGGGCCGCACGGTCCGAGCGGCGCTTGGGGCGCTGGTAGATTTAGGCCGCCCTGCCGTCACTCAGCTTGCCGTGCTGGTGGACCGAGGCCACCGGGAGCTGCCCATACGCCCGGATTATGTCGGCAAGAACCTGCCGACAGGCCGCCGCGAGTTTGTCCATGTGTTCCTCTCTGAGCTGGACGGCGAAGACAAAGTGGTTATTTATAAAGAGGCAGCGCCATGAATGGTGTCAGCCTGCGGGCAATGACGGAGGCCGATCTCAGCTTTGTTCTGGCCGCCGAAAATGATCCCGAACATGCGCCGTTTGTCGGACGCTGGACACGGGAGCAGCACCTGTCGGCGATTGCAAGCGAAGAGTTTGCCAGTTTCATCGTCACGGACGGCAAAAACGTGCCTGTCGGTCATGTCATCTTGGCGGACTGCACCGATGACAGCCGCAATGTGCTGCTGAAGCGAATTATCGTGACGGAAAAAGGGCAGGGGTACGGCCTGGCGGCGCTCCAAGAAGTGCAGCAAATCGCCTTTACCCAGTACCAGGCGCACCGGCTGTGGCTGGATGTGATTGAAACAAACGCCCGCGCCCGCTCTTTGTACCAAACCTTGGGTTTTCAGGAAGAAGGCACGCTCCGAGAGGCGCTTCTGCATCACGGGCAGTATGTTTCTCTCGTGATTATGTCCATGCTTGCCTCGGAGTATCAGGCGCGGGAGTGCGAAGGTTGAGACGAAAAGACCTGCTGGATTTGCAAAGCCTCAGCGCGGGCGAAATCTCCTACCTGCTGGACACGGCCCAGTCGTTCCGGGAGATCGTGACGCGGCCTGTCAAAAAAGTGCCGACCCTGCGCGGCAAATCGGTTGCGACTCTGTTTTTCGAGCCAAGCACCCGCACCCGCACGTCGTTTGAGGCGGCGGCCAAGATCATGTCCGCGGACACTTACAGCTTGACGGCAGCGACCAGCAGCGCGGTCAAGGGCGAGTCGCTGAAAGATACCATGCTGACGCTCGATGCCATGGGCATTGATGCGTTTGTGATCCGGCATTCCTTCAGCGGCGCGGCTCAGCTTGCCGCTTCGTATGTGCCGATGAAGCCGGTCATCAACGCCGGAGACGGGACGCATGAGCATCCGACGCAGGGGCTTTTGGACCTGCTGACGATCCGGCAGGCTAAGGGCCGCATTGAAGGGCTGAACGTCGCGATTGTCGGAGACATTCTGCACTCGCGCGTGGCCCGCTCAAACATCTGGGGACTGGCGGCGATGGGCGCGAATGTCCGGCTGATCGCGCCGCCGACGCTCCTGCCCGCCGATGCCGCCCTCCTGCCGGTGACGGTCTACACGGATTTAGAATTGGGCCTGGAAGGCGTGGACGTGGTCAACATTCTGCGTATTCAACTGGAGCGTCAAGACTCGGCGTTCTTTCCGTCGGTGCGTGAGTACGCCCGGCTGTTCGGAGTCAGCAAGGCCAAGCTGAGAGGCGCTGCGCCGGATGTAACGGTGCTGCATCCCGGCCCGATGAACCGGGGCATTGAGATTGCGTCCGCACTGGCGGACGATAAAGAAATCGCCGTGATTACTGACCAGGTGACCAACGGCGTCGCCGTGCGGATGGCGGTTTTGTTTTGGCTGATGTCTTATTC
>CAXUBO010000055.1:20587-24649 GCA_964249345.1 uncultured Armatimonadales bacterium
GGCTGATGTCTTATTCTGGCTAAGGAGTTTCCTGCATGAGCCTTAACCGTGTCTTTCGGTATCTGGGCGGCCTTGTGATCGCGACTGTTCTGCTGGCGATTATTCTGCCGCTCGTCGGCATTGCGCCGTCCAAGTTCCTGCCGCCAAATCTGGCGTATGCCAAAGCAACGGGGGAAGCCTATGGCCTCGTCACCAAAAAAGAAGTGCAGCCGACCGGCAATCCATTTAAAGTGGGCGACCATGTGTATTTGGTGGATTACGAATTCAAAGCGCCCGACGCGCCGGTGCGCGGCCAAACGCAGCCGGGACCGAAGCAGCTTCACCAAGCGCAAATCCGGGTTGATGACACCATCTGGGGCGATGCGGACCATCCGAACAAAACCGGCATCCAGCCGGGCCAATTGGTCCAGGTCAAGTACGAGACGACTTACCCGGACATCAACGGCATTGACAAGCCCGACTTGGGGCGCGGCTGCGGCCCCGGCTCCAACATTCTGAGCGGCTGGATTTTGTTTGCCGTGTTAGATTTAGTGCTGGCCTACCTGCTGATGATGCTTGTGCTGGAGCGGTTCGGGGCGAAAGAAAATATCTAATCATGCCGATTTTACTCGAAAATGGCCGCGTTGTTGACCCGGCAAATACTCTTGATGCCGTCTGCGACGTGCTTATCGGCGCGGATGGCCTCATCGCCGAAGTCGGTCCCAATCTTTCTGCCGAGGGTGCGGGCATCATGGACTGCGCCGGGCTGGTCGTGTCGCCGGGCTTGATTGACATGCACGTTCACCTGCGCGTTCCGGGGCAGGAATACAAAGAAGATGTCGGGTCGGGAACGGCGGCGGCAGCAAGCGGCGGGTTTACAGCGATTGCCTGCCAGCCGAATACCTCTCCGCCGATTGACCGCCCGGAGATCGTGCGCGACCTGCACCGGCAGGCGGAGGACGCTTCGGCGCGGGTGTACGTCGTCGCGGCGGTTTCCAAAGGTCTGCATAACACGGAGCTGACCGAGATGGCGGACCTCAAAGACGCCGGCATAGCCGGCATCGGCGACGACGCTTACCCGGTCCAAAGCAGCCGCTTTCTGCGCCGGGCAATGGAATACTGTTCCATGCTTGGCCTGACCTACGTTGCCCACTGCGAGGACAAAGACCTCACGGGTGACGGCGTGATGAACGAAGGCTATGTATCTACTGTCTTAGGGCTGAAAGGCATCCCGCGCGAAGCGGAGAACATCGGCACGTCCCGCAACATCATGCTGGCTCAGGCCACCGGCTGCCGCCTGCACATCCTGCACGTCAGCACCAAAGAAAGCGTGGAGATTATTCGGCACGCCAAGAGCTTAGGCGCACCGATTACCGCTGAAACCTGCCCGCAGTATGTCGCGCTGACCGACGAGTCGTGTTACGGTTACAACACCAACGCCAAAATGTCGCCGTCGCTTCGCACTCATGCCGATCAACTGGCAGTGATTGAGGGCCTCCAAGACGGCACTCTGGACGCTATCGCCACCGATCACGCGCCCCATGCGCCCCATGAAAAAGAGCAGGAGTTCGCCCTGGCCCCGTTTGGGATGCTGGGCCTGGAAACATCGCTTGGCCTGGTCGTGACGCATTTAGTTAAGCCGGGCCATTTGACGCTGTCCCAAATGATTGAAAAAATGTCCGTCGCCCCCGCCCGGATACTCGGCGTCCCCGGCGGCACCCTCAGCGTCGGCGCACCCGCCGACATTACGGTCTTCGACCCCGACGCCGAATGGATGGTAGACGTATCCAAGTTCAAGTCCAGGTCCCGCAACTCCATTTTAGACGGCGTGACACTCACAGGCAAGCCGATGACGACATTTGTTGGTGGGCGGCAAATCGTGTTGGCCCAGAATTGAAATCCTGGGCTGAGGAGCCTTCGGCTGGTTGTCCTGTGGACAAAAGAGCGAGCCGATTGAAAGCATCTTCTGTCCGTAGGACAGCCGGCGCGGAGCGCCCTTCAGCCATGCATTTCAATGCGTGGAGGCAACAATGGAACAAGCGCCGGAATTACAAGCGTTGATCGCCAAATATCAGCGGTCACATTGGGAGTTTGAAGCACTGAACTTTGATGACATTAACGTGCGAAGGTCTGATGGTGACTCCCTTATTCATCTGGTCGCATTTGTTGGCGGCCCGGACGAACTTGATCTGCTTGTGCGATCCGGCGCGAAGGTGAACGCGATTGGGGACATGGGCTATACTCCTCTGCATTTGGCAGCGATGGATGGACGTCTTAAAGTGGCTGAAAAGCTGCTTGCACTTGGCGCGGACCCAGGAATACGAAATGAGTTTGGCACAACACCGGCGGAAACGGCTCTTATTCACGAACACAAAGATGTTGCCAAACTTTTGAAACGCTGGAAGTATTACAAGTAACGGAACACATGACGCAAGCACATCTCGTCCTGGCGGACGGCACAATTTATACGGGGACGGCGTTCGGCGCAAGCGGAACGACCGTAGGGGAAGTCGTGTTCAATACGGGCATGACCGGCTACCAGGAAATACTCACGGACCCAAGCTATGCCGGGCAGCTCGTTTCGCTGACCTATCCCATTATTGGCAACTACGGGGTGAACCCAGACGACTTTGAATCAAAGCGCGTTCAAGTGTCGGGCTTTATTGTCAAAGAGCTGGCCGATGCGCCGTCCAACTGGCGCTCGACCGAGACGCTGGACTCATTTCTCCAAACCCACGGCGTCGTCGGCATTGCGGGCCTCGACACGCGGGCGCTGACCCAAAAACTGCGCTCGGCGGGCGTAATGATGGGCGCGATTTCGTCCACGGAAACGCCGAACGCGCTGAAACAAAAGCTGGCCGACTCGGCAGGCTACGCCGATGTGAACTACATGGCCCAGGTCACGACAGACGCGCCCTATGTTTGGCCGTCGGCATTAGAGCAGACGCAGTATAAGATTGCCCTGCTGGACTGCGGCGTCAAGTTTAATATCTTAAGGTCACTCGCGTCGCTGGGCGCGGAAACGACGGTCTTTCCGGCGTACACGCCGGCGGAGACGATACTCGCGACCAACCCCGACGGCATCTTTTTGTCGCCCGGTCCCGGTGACCCGGCGCTGCTCGGCGACATCGTCCAGGCCGTCCGCGTTTTGGCCCATGCCAAGCCGACAATGGGGATTTGTTTAGGCAACCAGCTTATCGGCTGCGCGTTCGGCGGGCATACGTTCAAGCTGCCGTTTGGGCATCGGGGGGCAAACCATCCGGTAAAAGATTTAGAGTCCGGCCGGGTCATTATCACGTCCCAGAACCACGGCTACGCCCTGGCTGCCGACGGGTTTGATGACCCGGACATGGAAGTCTGGCAAATCAATTTGAACGATGGCACCGTGGAGGGCCTGCGGCACAAGACGCTGCCGATTTTTACGATTCAGTATCACCCGGAAGCGTCCCCCGGCCCTGCCGACAGCCGTGGCTACTTTGCGCGTTTCTTGCAGATGATTGATGAGCATCGTCAATAACGCTCATTTTTGGCGACGGTTCGGCTTGTTCCTTCTGTGCCTCGTCGTCCGTCTCGCTGCGCTAAGCTCCGACCCGCCGCCGTGGCTCTCGTGGAGTACGGGACTTTACACGGACGAAGGGTATTACACGCTGGACGCCCGCCATGAGGTACTGTTCGGAACCCTTGCGCCGGGCAATTTCCATGACTGCTTGCTGTCGCCGCTTCTCAGCTTGATGCAGCAGGGCGTGTTCGGCGTGTTCGGCGTCGGCTTGCAGCAAGCCCGTCTGCTGTGCGTTTTGCTGGGCTTGTTGACAATCGCCGTCTTCTGGCTGGCCTTGCGGCGGGCGTTCAACGCCCCGACTGCGGATTTAGGGGCGCTATTTCTGGGCTTGGCCCCGCCATTTGCGCTGTATAACCGATTGGCGTTGCAGGAAACGCCGGCGGTTTTCTGGCTGGCGCTGGGATTTGCGCTCTGGGCCTACGGCCTAAAATGGCTTTCCGGCGCCGCCATCGCCGTAGCGATTGTCTTCAAGGGGCTTGCCGTGCTGGCTTTGCCGGCGCTGCTAGTGAGCGTCCCCCCGGCCC
>CAXUBO010000056.1:0-3708 GCA_964249345.1 uncultured Armatimonadales bacterium
GCGCTGGACGGCGTCTGGATTGTCCTGCTCTGCTTTTTATCCCTGATGGTCTCGTTTTGGATGGGCGAGAGACCGAGCGGCAGGGGTGAGCGCCGGGCTGCTGGCGGCGCTCAGCCCGCAGTTTCTGTTTCTTGCGGCTTATTCGCCGCAAAGTGCGCTGTTTTCACTGCTGACGCTGGCCGCGCTGTTTGCGTTCATGGCGGGATCGTCACTGGCCGCGCTGGCACTGGCAGCAGGCGCGGCAATGGTCCGGCCTGACGGCGTTCTGCTGGGAGTGCTGCTGCTGGCCCTCTCGGCGGCGCAGCATCGCAAGCGAACGGGGATCGGCGCGGCGCTCTTTTTCCTGCCGATTGCTGCTTACTTCGCGGGACGTTTTGCGCTTGGCTATGCCGCGCCGAGGCTGCCGGTTTTCGGGCTGCACGGCGGGGTCTGGCACTGGCTCTGGCTGCCGGCGACGCTGCTGCCGGCCTGGCTGCTGCTGCCGCTGTGCGGGGAATGGAGCGAGCCGCCGCGCCGCGCCCGCTGGCTGCCGCCCGCACTTTGGCTGGGAATTACTGTGATTTCGGCGTCAGTGCAGTCGGTAACGACTTCTGAGGGGATGCTGCTGCCGGTCCTGCCGCTTTTGTTTCTGCTGGCTGGGGGTGGATTGTCACGCCTGCTGCCGACGCTGGCAGGTGAGTTTCCCAGCCCCACGCTGCGTTACCTGCTGGCGACAGCCGCAGTTCTTGTTTTTGCTGGCCTGCACCTGCGCCTAGAGCCGCATGTTCCTCAGCCGGTCAATACACCAGCAGCGACCGGGTTTCATAGCCGCTGAGGGCGGCGCGGCCTTCCAAAAATCCAAGCTCCGCCAGGAAACAAAAACCGGCGACTTTGCCGCCGAGCTTTTCCACCAGCCGGGCCGCCGCCGCCGCGGTGCCGCCGGTCGCCAGCAAATCGTCAATGATCAGGACGCGCTGGCCCGGCTGAACCGCGTCGCGATGCAGTTCGATAATCGCAGTCCCGTATTCTAAAACATATTCTTCCCGCTCCGTCGCCGAAGGAAGCTTGCCGGCTTTGCGGATCGGCACAAAACTGAGGCCGAGGGCCAGCGCAACGGGGGCGCCAAACAAAAAGCCGCGTGACTCGATGCCGGCGATAACGTCTGGCACAAGCGCCTCCGCCTGTCCCACAAGCCGATTTATGATTTCCTGAAACGCGGGGGCGCTGGCAAGAACCGGCGTGATGTCCTTAAACAAAACCCCGGACTTCGGAAAGTCCGGGATGTCTCGCACCAAAGAAGCCGCAAGCAATTTACTCATAAGCAGTTCACTCATCAAGGGTACTCTTAGTAGCCGCCGATGTTGGCCTGTCCGCCGACACTGCCTCCAGAGGGGACGCCAGGCAGAAGCGTCGTGCCGCTCGGACCGCCGGCGGGTATGGCCCCACCGGCACCGGTGCCAGGCGCTAAAACTGCGCCCGGAGCAGGAACCCCGCCGTAAGGATCGCCGTAGCCGTATGCTCCGTAGGGATTCGTGTAGCCATAAGGATCGCCAAAGCCGAAACCGGCATCCGGGGCAAACGCAAAGTTTGTGTCTGGAAAAGTGAAAACGTCCGGGGCCGCAGACTGCGGCGTAGGAAGGCTGACAACCGAGTCCTGCCCGTTATGCAGCGGAACCGCCACCGGGGCCGCGCTGCGGAACGTGAGCAGCGGCTGAACCGTGATCGGCTGTCCGCCGTTCGTATCGCCGATCACTAGGCCATCAAAGCGGGCAGGCCGCTCGCCGCGCCGAAAAAAGCCGTAATAGGTCTTCCATTCGGTTCCGGTCTGCTTTGCAATGGACGCTGCCGCTTCCGGCGCGGTCAGGTGGGTGGAAGGAAGGGTCACCTCGCCTGTAATGGCGCTGTTTATTTGCGTAATAGCATTGTCTACAGCGGCCACGGTCTGGATGGCGTCACGAACCGGAACGTGGGTAGACGTAAACACAACCGGCCCGTTGCTGTCCACCGGAACCGGCGGGATTGCCGCGCCGGGATCAGCTTTGCTGACGACATAAACCTTTTGGAAGTCTACGCCCATTGCGCCAGCCAGACTGCTGATCGCTTGCAGGCGTCCATCCGGCGTATCCGGGTTGTCTATAGAAAATGTCACCGGCTGGCTTGTATTAACGGTGCCTCGGAATACAATCGTGATCCCGTACCGCTTGTCCATGGCCGTTGCCGCACTGCTGGCAGGCGTATTGGTGAATGCCAGCGTCTGGGCATGGACCGCCGGCAGAAGCGCTAGGCCAGCTCCCGCTACCAGAAAGGCCGTCGCCATTCGCGTCATACTCAGCGTAATTTTTGGTGTGGTTTTCATAGGTTGACCTCGGTGAATGGAAAACTCTTGCTTTCTTTTTCCCGGTTTGCCGCCCAAGCAAACACGCTGCGCGAACACTTCTAAGCCTGCGCCGCTGTGATGATTGCCGCAAAATCTTTGGCTTTGAGGCTTGCGCCGCCAATCAGGCCGCCGTCGATGTTGGGCCGGGCCAGCAGCTCTGCGGCGTTGCCCGCGTTCATCGAGCCGCCGTATTGAATCCGCACGGCGTCGGCGGCTTCGGGTCCATGCGCCTCGGAAACGGCATGGCGGACCACTCCGCACACGCGGTCGGCTTCGTCCGGGGCGCAGGTTTCTCCGGTGCCGATGGCCCAGACCGGCTCATAGGCAAAGATGACCTGCGTAACCTGCTTGGTACTGACCCCGGCCAGCGCCCCCAGCACCTGCACCCGAACGATGTCGTCGGTCTCATTGCGCTGCCGCTCGGAGAGCGTCTCGCCGATGCAGATGATCGGCGTCAGCCCGGCGGCAAGCGTCGCCTGCGTCTTGATATTAACCCCCGCATCAGTCTCGCCGAACGTCCGCATGAGATCGGGCGTGAGATCGGTTTCCGGCACGCCAAACCGGCCCCGTGTTTCCGAATGCCCTAAAATCACATATGTCACGCCCACGTCCGCCAGCATTGGCAGGGAAATCTGCGAGGTGTACGCGCCCGCTTCTTTCCAAAACGCTTCCTGCGCCCCCAGCGCAATCGTCGTTCTCGCCAGCGCCTGATTGACCGCATACAGCGCCGTGTATGCCGGGCAGATGACCACATCCACGCCATTGACTTCCGCCGTCAGCGGCTTCAGCTCCTCCACCAGCGCCAGCGCCTCGCCGACGGTCTTGTTCATCTTCCAATTGCCCGCAATGATCTTTTTACGCATGAGTTTTCCTATTCATATTCCTTGCCCATTGAGAGCATTTCTGCAAACGATTTCCAAGACGGCTGTTCCGGCACCATCGGCAAATCCGTCATTGTATATTCTGACGCCGCCCAACAGCACATCTGCTCCAAGAATCCATCAATAGTGAAATTGTACCAGCCGTTTGGCCCTTGCACGACTCCAAGCCAGGGGGTCGGATTGACGGCCTCTTTTTCCTGCTCATCTCGAAAGTCCGCCGCAAGTGCTTCGGCATAGCGCAAAAAAGTCTCCTTTGAATTGACCTGTTCCAAAAGATCGTTGAGGCCCATGGGTGTATTCTCCAGAAGCCAAGAAGAGCGAGGGAATAAATTCCTCTCGCTGAACAGCATCCTTCGGATGATAAAGATGCGGTTTCGTATGTTGTTCCTCGTCCGAAGGGCGTTATTCAGCGAGAGGAATTTATTCCCTCGCCCCCTTGTTTGTCCTTACACTTTTGCACCAGCGGCAGCA
>CAXUBO010000056.1:3808-24575 GCA_964249345.1 uncultured Armatimonadales bacterium
CGGCGCGACGGCTTCGGTTTCACCGTGAACGCGCAGGCTGACGTAAACATTGGCTTCGGGCTGACGATAGACTTCCAGGGTGCGCGAGCGCAGGTTGACAATCCAGTATTCGGCGATGCCGCTTTCGGCGTACATCACAGACTTGGCGCTGCGGTCGTAGTCCAGGGTGCTGTAGGAAACTTCAACGAGAAGCAAAACGTCGGCAGGACGCGGCACTTCCGGGTAATCGTCCGGCTTCCCCGCAAGAACCATCACGTCCGGCTCCGGCTCCAAGCCGCGTCCGACATGAAGCGGCATTTGCTGTTCTGCGAAGAACGCATCGCCGAGCGCCGCTTCTGCCGCGTTTGATGTTTTGCTGACGGCGATGCTGTGCGGCTGACCGATGGGACTCAGGCGCGTGATTATCCTTCCGTAGATCAGTTCCGTGCGCTCTTCCGGCCCTAACAGGCCAAAATTGGTCAAGTTATAATATTCGCCGCGATGGAACAGACGCGGAGCGAGGGTGTCGCAGTCCACAATCTCACCGTCTGCGAGAGCCAGCGTTTCCCCTGAGATGAGAATTTCGGACGAGAACAGGCGCTGAAACTCGCTCGGCGTCCAGCGGCGCAGGACCAGGCCGGAGCCGGGCGTTAAGTCGGCAAACGGCGTCTCAGCAGGAGAAGACGGAGCGGCGAGAACAGTCATGGTCATTGCGCCTTTCAAAAGTCACTCACAGCCGCAGGCAGCGGCGTCGGCAGACGATTTCTCGCCTTCGGTCGGATAGCCGTCGCGCTTCCACCAGTCCAGACCGCCCATCAGCTCTTTGACCTGAAAGCCCAGCCGGGACATATTCAAAGCGCCTTTGGTGGACGCATTGCAGCCGATCCCGTCGCAGTAAGTCACGACAAGGCTGCTCCGGTCAAGGTGAGCGGTGCCTTCCGGCGTCATCGCCCGGTGCGGGATGCTGACCGCGCCGGGGATGTGCTGCTCGGCATAAGCCTCCGGCGAACGCGCGTCCACCACAATAACCAGCGCACCGCTGCCCCGCATCACGTTTAGGTCCCAAGCATCTATCTCAAACGCGAGTTTATCGGCATAATGCTTGATTTGATTCTCATACATGGGTACGCCTCCGTCGGCAGTTACGGCTTGCGGAATAGAGTTTGGTCGCGGCGGCGGCCGACGGAAATGGTTGTGATTGGAACGCCGACGTATTCTTCGACGGCTTCAACGTAGCGGCGGGCATTGTCCGGCAGCTTCGCGTACTCACGGATGGCGCTGACATCTTCGGACCAGCCTCTAAACGTCCGGTAGATCGGCTCGCAGCGGCAAAGACGCGCCTGGTCGCTGGGGAAGTCGGTGACCTCGGCGCCGTTCAAGTGGTACGCGACAGCCATCTTGACTTCTTCAAAACCCGTGAGAACGTCTAAGTGGCCCAGATACAAATCCGTGAGGCCGTTCACGAGCGCCGAGTAGCGCAGGGCGACGCCGTCGAGCCAGCCGCAGCGGCGGGGTCGGCCTGTGGTGGTGCCGTATTCCGCGCCCCGTTCGCGGATGAGATCGCCAACAGAATTGTTTTGCTCGGTCGGAAACGCGCCTGCGCCGACCCGCGTCGTGTAGGACTTGGTGACGGCAATGATCTGGTCAATCTGGGTCGGGCCTAAGCCCGTGCCGATGCACGCACCGCCCGCCGATGGGTGCGACGACGTGACATACGGGTAGGTGCCGAGGTCTATGTCTAACAGCGTGGCTTGTGCGCCTTCAAACAAGACTTTCTTGCCCGAACGCGCGGCGTAGGCGACACGCAGGGCGGTGTCGTCCACATAAGGCCGCAAAGCTTCGGCATGAGGCAATAGATCGGCGAGAATCGCCTCGGCGGAGAGCGGGGCGACGCCGTAAATCTTGGAAAGCAGCTCGTTCTTGAATTCCAGCACCTCAGAGAGCCGCTCGGCGAACAGCGCCGGGTCCACAAGTTCCCGCATCCGAATGCCGACCCGCGCGGCCTTGTCCTGGTAGGCCGGCCCAATGCCGCGCCCGGTGGTCCCTAAAGCCCGCTTGCCTTTGCGTTTTTCTTCGAGTTCATCTAAAAGCACATGGTACGGCAGGACGATATGCACATTGCCGCTGATCTTTAGGTTCTCGCAGGAGACGCCCCGCGCTTTAAGCGATGTCAGCTCGCCGACAAACGAAGCGGGGTCCAGCACGACGCCGTCGGCGACGACGCAAAGCGTGTTTGGATGGAGAATGCCTGATGGAACGAGGTGCAGCTTGTATTCGTCTTCGCCGCCCGCGCTGTTCGGCACGACCACCGTATGCCCGGCATTGGAGCCGCCGCCCCAGCGAACGACGACATCTTTGTCATGGGCGAGAAAGTCAATCAGCTTGCCTTTGCTTTCATCGCCCCACATTGCTCCCACAACCACCGTGTTTGCCATTGCTTTTCCCCGTTTTCTTGACCGGCCTTGTCTTCATATATTTCTTTGCGTGTTCTTGGACGGCCTGAGATTGGACGCCGAATTATAGCACTGCAAGCGCCGCAAAGTCAACGCGGCAAAGTGGGTACATACCCCGCAAAGGAGACAGCGCACATGGCGACGATGAAGGCGGTGGTAGTCCACGAATACGGCGGGCCGGAAGTGCTGCGCTATGAAGATGTCCCAAAGCCGCACTTAGAAGAAGGCGATGTTTTGATCCGCGTGGAGGCGGCAGGCGTCAACCCCGGCGAAGCGAAAATCCGGGCCGGCGACTTTGCCGCGTATCACACGTTGCCGTTTATCTTGGGGTACGACGTTGCCGGAATTATCGCGGAAACGGCGCGGGGCGTGGCGGACGCACAGGTCGGCGACAAAGTTTACACAAACTGCGACTCGACCCGCAGCGGCGGCTATGCCGAGTTTGTCGCCGTGCGGGCGTCGGAGGTGGCCCCGCGTCCCCGAACGCTGGATGCCGTTCACGCTGCGTCGGTCCCGCTGTCGGGCTTGACGGCTTGGCAGGCGCTTGCGGACGCAGCCCATCTCGCGCCGGGCCAGAAAGTGCTGGTGCATGGCGCGGGCGGAGCGGTCGGGTCGTTTGCCGTGCAGTTTGCCAAAGTCATGGGCGGGAGCGTTGTAGCGACAGCCTCCGGCGACGATTTAGACTATGTCCGCGAGATCGGCGCGGACACCGTGGTTGACTACAAGACGCAGCGGTTTGAGGATTTCGCCAAAGACATGGACGTTGTTTTAGACACTGTCGGCGGCAAAACCGGGCAGCGCTCGTTTTCCGTGGTCAAACCGGGCGGCTTGGTAATCACATTCGCCGCCCCGCCGGACACAAAGACTGCCGAGGCGCTTGGCCTGCGAACGCACTTCATGGAAGTCGAGCCGAACGCCGCGCAGCTTGGGCAGATTGCCGGTTTGATTGATTCGGGCCGGGTGCGGACGCGCGTCGGCGTGGTCCTGCCGCTGTCCGAGGCAAGGTTGGCGCATGAGCGCCTGGCGCAAGGCGGCACACGCGGCAAAATTGTTTTGACGGTCAGCGAATAAAGCTGAGAAATAAGAGGAGACATAACAATGGCAGACATGAAAGCGATACGCATTCACAAGTTCGGCGGCCCGGAAGTCTTGACCTATGAAGACGCCCCGAAGCCGGAGCCGAAAGACGGCGAAGTTCTCGTGAAACTTGTGGCGGCAGGCATCAACCCTGTCGACTCGATGATTGAATCCGGGGCCATGGAGCAGATGCTGCATCATACGCTGCCGCTGATCCCCGGCTGGGACATTGCGGGAACCATAGATACGCTCGGCCCAAATGTGACCGATTTTGCTGCCGGGGACGAAGTCTTTGCCTACGGGGACATCCGGCAGGACGGCGCTTATGCCGAATACGTCGCCCTGTCCGCGATGCTGGTCAGCCCCAAGCCCGCGACGGTTGACTTTCCCACTGCTGCGTCCATTCCCCTCGCCGGCACAACGGCTTGGGAAGCGCTGACCGAGCAGGCTGACCTGCAAAGCGGGCAGACCGTTTTGATCCACGGCGCAGGCGGCTCCGTCGGCGCGTTTGCCGTGCAGTTCGCCAAAGCTAAAGGCGCGACCGTGATTGCGACCGCGACCGGCGACGACATTGCTTATGTGAGAAGCATCGGCGCGGATACCGTGATAGATTACAAGGCAGAAAAGTTCGAGGACGGCGCAAAGAACGTAGATGCCGTTTTGGATACCATCAGCGGCGACACGCGGGCGCGTTCCTGGGAAACCCTCAAAGACGGCGGCGTCTTAGTCAGCACCCTGCCCGGAGCCGATGCCGTGCCGCCGGAGGCCGCCGCGCGAGGTGTTCGGGGCAAATCCTTCTCGGCCCACCCGGACGGCACATACCTCAAAGAGATTGGCTTCTTGGTAGACGCAGGCAAAGTCCAGTCCCGCGTCGGCGCGACCTTTGCGCTGTCTGAAGCCAAGCAAGCGCAGGAAACAGCCAAAAGCGGCCATACGCAGGGAAAAATCGTGCTGACGATGTAGCACAAGCGCGAGAAGAACCCGGCCTTGAAAGGCCGGGCTACTGTTGAGTGAAAGTGTCTCCGACACTCAAGAAAAGCCTCGTGCCATCTGCATTTAGCCGCATAGCGGCTTTCACTCAACAGTAGCCCGGCACTTCAGTGCCGGGTTCTTCAATGCCGCATTGTCTTATTTCGCTCGCTGCCGCACAGCGGCGGTTAAATTAACCCAGCGGGGGTTGAAGCCGTCCTGACGCATTTCGGCATAAGCTTGCGGGAACGTCCAGCCGTCCTGGGTGACGCGGTAAATGCCGATCATGCAGCCGGTGCGGTCGGCCCCGTGCTGGCAGTGGACGAAGACCGGCGACTGCGGGGCTTGTTTCAGGGTGGCAAGCAGCGTGGAAACTTCTTTGGAAGTCGGCGGGTCGGAACCCATCGGCAAATTGATCCAGTGGAAGCCGAGAGAGCGGGCATAAATGCCTTCTTTTTTGACGGTCTTGGGGGCAATCCGCAGGTCAATAATGGTTTTGACGCCCATCGCTTTGAGTTGGCGCAGGCCGGCTTCAGTCGGGGCCGCGCCGCGCCAGATGCCGGGCGCGGTCTGGTGGAAGTTCGGCAGGTCGGGCGTGGACAGAGCAGACGTGGAAGCAAAGGCAGGCAGGGCAGCCAGGAGGCAGAGCAGGGCCAAGAACCCACCCCCTTGCTTCGTCACAAGTGGCTTCGCAGGGGTTCTCCCTAACAGGGAGGACGAAGAGCGGCGTTCAGCAGCCTTTTCTAAGTCTCCTACCCTTCCCGTTTCAGCACTGGCTACCCGGAGGGCGGAAGGGGAGCCGGGGTAGGTTCCGGTCTTACAAATAAGGGTTGGTTTCATTTTGGAGGTAAGTCCCAACGTAGTCGTGGATAGCGTCTTCTAGGGACAGAAACGGCACGTCGCAGCCGGTTTGGCGCAGGCGCGTGAGGTCTGCCTGCGTGTGGTACTGGTAGGCGGCACGGATATTCTCCGGCGTCGGGATATAGGTGATGTCTACGGGCTTGTTTAAGGCACGGAAGATGGCGGCGGCGAGGTCATTAAAGGTTCGTGCCTGGCCGGTGCCGACGTTGTAGATGCCGTGAGCCTTTGGGTGATCCAGGAACCACAAAACGGCGGCGCAGACATCTTTGACATACACGAAGTCCCGTTCCTGAGCGCCGTCGCCGTAGCGCGGATGGTGCGACTGAAACAGCTTGATTTGGCCCGTCTCGCAGATTTGGTTGAAAGCGTGCCACGGGACCGAGGCAAGATGCCCCTTGTGATACTCGTTGGGGCCGAAGACGTTAAAGAAGCGCAGGCTGGCAATTTTTTGAGTCCAAGTTTCGCGGATGGCTTCGGTGTCGGACAGCCATTTAGAAAACGCATACGGGTTCAGCGGCAGCAGGGAAGGCGTAAGAGTATCGGAGTCGGAGAAGCCCAAAGCCCCATCACCGTAGACGGACGCGCTGGACGCATAGACGAACCGGACGCCCTGCGCGATAGACCACTCCGCCAGCGTCCGGGTGTAGCGGACGTTGCGGGCTTGCAGCTCGTCCATGTCCCGGAACGACGTGTCGGTAATCGCGCCAATATGCAGGATACCGTCCAGTTTGCCGTCATAGACGCCTGCGGTGAGGTCATGCGCGAAGCGCTCCGGCATGACCACATCAAGAAATGACTTGCCGCGCAGGTTCTTCCACTTGGCACCGTCGCCGTATTCGTCTACAATGAGAATGTCGCGGCGGCCACGGGCGTTCAGCATCGCAACCAAGACGCTGCCGATAAAGCCCGCGCCGCCTGTCACTACCAGCATTTCCTACTCCATCAGCGACAGCGGGTTTTGCAGCAGGCGCTTCACTTCCTGCAAGAACCGTGCGCCGGTCGCGCCGTCCATGACCCGGTGGTCGCCGCTTAGGGTCAGGTTCATGCGCGGACGGGCCGTAATCGTGTCATCGGGCATGACGACGGCTTTCTTGGTGATGCTGGAGACGGCCAGAATCGCGCCCTGCGCGGGGTCAATAATCGCGACAAAGTTCTCGACATCAAACGGGCCTAAATTAGAGACCGTGAAGGTGCCGCCGCTGTATTCATTGGGCTGGAGCTTCTTGTCGCGGGCCTTCTTGACCAAATTCTTGGTGTTCTGGGCCAGCGTCCGAAGCGGGGTCGTATCGGCATCACGGACGACGGGGACAATGAGGCCGTCATCAAGCGCGACGGCGACGCCGACATGGACGCCCTGCCCAGGATAAATTTTGTCGTCTTTGAAGGCGGCATTGACGGCAGGAAACTTGACCAAAGCTTTTCCCGACGCTTTCACTACCATGTCGTTGAGCGAGATTTTGGTGAGCGTTTCGTCGTAAGCATTCAGCATCTCGCGCAGGGCCATCGCTTCGGCCATGTCCACTTCGGACGTGATGTAGAAATGCGGGATGGTTGTCTTGCTTTCGGTCATGCGCCGGGCGATCACTTTTCGCATCGCCGACAGCTCCGTCGGCGTCGTCAGCGGCGCGGGCGTATAATCCGCCCGCTTCATCGGCGCGGCGGGCGTGACCGTCGCCGGCGGCAGGTCGCTGCTGACCGCCGTGGACGGCACGGAACCTGCCGGGGCAGAAACGAAAGCAGGCGCAGAAACGGGAGCCGATGTCGCAAATGCCAGGACATCCGCCTCAATGATACGTCCCTGCGGGCCGGTGCCGGTGACGCGGGCGATGTCAATACCGCGCTGCTTGGCGACCGACCGGGCCAGCGGCGTCGCCTTCAGGCGCTCGGTCACGGCGCTGCCGCCGTTGACAGCGGCGGGCTTCGGCGCAGCGGAGCCGTTCGCAGGCAGCGGCGTGTCGTACTCGGCGGCAGCCTCGCGGCTGCGCTCAGCCTGCTGCATCGGCATGGATTGAGCGGCGGCAGGCTTGGATGAGCCGCCGCCGTTGCTGCGAACGGGAAGGTCGTCGCCAATGACGGCAATGACAGTCCCCACCGGCAGCACGGCCCCGGCTTCAGCTTTGACGTGCAGGATGCCCGCGTCTTCGGCTTCAATCTCGACGTTGCTTTTGTCGGTCTCAATCTCGGCAATCACGTCCCCCAGCTTCACCGTCTCGCCGTCCTGCTTCTTCCATTCCAGCAGGGTGCCTTCTTCCATTGCGTCGCCCATCTTGGGCATAATTACTTCTGGCATAAATTGTTTCTCTTAATCTGCGATAGCTACAACCGCTTTTTCGTCATTGACGGCGTGACGTATTAAGTCTTGAATAGTATCTACTAGCCCGCAAAAGTCCGGTTTTCCAGCGCAATCCCTAGCAAGCGTTTCCGTTTCCTGCTGAAGCAGCAAAGTTTCCTGCACTGTGTAGTCGACATCCTCATAATAGTCACGCATCCGTAGGAGCTGACTCAGTTCAAGCATTTCTGCTTGTTTCATAAGCTGGAAATGGCCGTCCGGAGAAACCGAAACTTCTTTGTGTGGCGCACCTTCCTTATCAAGAATTGCAATATCTAAGCTCATTTTTGTCCTCACGGGTTTCCTGGAAACGCAGTTGTCAAATTGCCACTGGCGTCGGTGATGACAGTGACGAGAGCCGTCAGCGTTCCCGTCGCAATGTCAAAACCGATGACCTGCCCCACATCATATGTTCTTGCAATGCCGCTGTGCGTGTGTCTATCAACAACATGGGCCATGCCCTGTGCTGTTTGGATAATTGGTGGATTTAGTTCGTAGATATACACGAACTTACCATTTTTATTCAATAAAATCCAACGGTGTGCAGCCACAAAAACCGAGCGACTTCCCTATCAGCAGCATAAAGAAAAGCGCTTACGCGCTCCGCTCCAGGGTTTTCTTGACGGCGGCGATGATGTCCGGCTCGTGCGGGGTGGCCGCAAGCTCTAAAGCCCGTGCATAGGGCATGGGAACGAACGCGCCGGCGACGCGCTCGACGGGGGCGTCCAAGTAGTCAAACGCCGCGTTGCCGATTTGGGCGGCGAACTCGGCGGCGATGCCGTAGAACAGCCACTGCTCCTGCACAACGACTGCCCGGTGTGTCTTTTTCACGCTGTTGATGATCGTGTCTAAATCAATCGGCTGCAAAGAGCGCAGGTCTACGACTTCGGCGTCAATACCCTCGGCGGCAAGCTGCTCGGCAGCGGCCAGGGCAAGAACCGTGCCGCGCGAGTAGGAAACAATGGTCACGTCTTTGCCGGTGCGCTTGACATCGGCAACGCCCAGAGGAACAAGGTAATTCGGGTCCGTCGGGACATCGCCTTTAGTCCGGTACAGGCCCGCGTGCTCGTTGAAGACGACCGGGTTATTGTCCCGGATGGCGGCTTTCAAGAGGCCCTTCGCATCGGCGGGAGTGGCCGGCGCGACGACTTTGAGGCCGGGGGTGTTGGCGTACCAGTGGGCCAAATCCTGAGAATGCTGGGCCGAAAGCTGCACGCCGACGCCGCCGGGGCCGCGCAGGACGCAGGGGACATTAAACTGTCCGCCGCTCATGTAGAGGATTTTTGCGGCGTGGTTGATAATGCCGTCCCAGGCAACCAGCGCAAAGTTCAGGGTCATAAACTCAATAATCGGACGCAGGCCCATCATGGCCGCGCCGACGGTCAGGCCGACCATGCCGGCCTCCGAGATCGGCGTGTCAACAATGCGCTCCGGGCCGTATTTTTCTAAAAAGTCTTTGGTGATCTTGAACGTGCCCTGATACTGGCCGATCTCCTCGCCCAGCATGAAAACTTTTTCGTCCCGGTCCAGTTCTTCCTGAAGCGCCATGCGAATTGCATCCGCGTAGGTCAGGGATTCAGTCGGGCCGGTGTAAGCTTCGTGGGAGTGGAGGGTTGGGACAATTTTAGCGATGTCTTTGTCATCGGGCGTGTCGGCCTTGTACTGAATGCCTTCGCCGGTGTGCATCGTATCTTCGGTCGGGATCGCCGAGGGATTGGTGTCGCTGACGCCCGTACCGTTAGTCCCATTGCTGCCCGTGCCGTTGGCGCTGTTCATGCCGTTTGCGGTTTTCGCGGCGTCGCCGATTATTGCGATTGGCTTGCCGACGGCGATAATCGCGCCCGGCTCGGCCTGAATATGCAGGACGCCGGCTTCCTCGGCTTCAATCTCGACGTTGCTTTTGTCGGTCTCAATCTCGGCAATCACGTCCCCCAGCTTCACCGTCTCGCCGTCCTGCTTCTTCCATTCCAGCAGGGTGCCTTCTTCCATTGCGTCGCCCATCTTGGGCATGATTACTTCTGCCATAGTTTCCTTTTTTCTATACGACAAGCATAAGGAGGGCGAACACAAGGTTCGCCCCTACGGGGTGATTTAGGCAGTAAATGTAGGGCGCGAACCTTGTGTTCGCCTTTTCGTCATTCTTCCTACTGATGCCCGCTATCCCCTGCTCCAAGCGCCTGTTAATCGGCGTAAACGTCCTGCGTCAGCTCTTCAATGGTGCAGACCGGGCTGCTGTCGGCGAATTCAGCGGCTTGACGCGCCATTGCCAGCGCCTTTTGATCCATTTCTTCGTGCTTGGCGTCATCCAGAACACCTAAATCGCGCAGGTTCTTTTCCAAAATTTGCAGCGGGTCACGGCCCTTCCACAGTTCCAGCTCTTCGTTTTGGCGATAAGTGGCCTGCGTTTCCGCGCCGTCCGCCGCCCCGTGGCCGACATAGCGGTAGGTGATGGCTTCCAGAAAGTAAGGTGCGGGGTTCTTCCGCATGTTATCTACGATTTCCTGAGCGGCAGCACGAACGGCAAAATAATCCTGCCCGTCTACTTTGGAATGGGCCATGTTGTAGGACTCGACGCGGGAGCCGAGGTCGGTATTGGCCGACGAGCGCTCAATGGACGTTCCCATCGCGTACTTGTTGTTTTCCAGAACGTATAAAATGGGAAGCTCGTAAAGCTGCGCCATGTTCAGGGCTTCATGGAAGCCGCCGGCGTTCATGGAGCCGTCGCCTAAAAAGCAGACGCAGATGTTATTGCCGCCCCTGAGTTCCGGCGAGTATTTCAGCGCCCAGCCGATGCCGACCGCAAGAGGCACATTGCCGCCGACAATGCCGTAGCCGCCTGCGAAGCCATGTTCTTTGTCAAACAAGTGCATCGAGCCGCCCTTGCCGCGCGAGATGCCGGTGCTTTTGCCGTAAATCTCGGCCATCACTTTGTCGGCGTCGCTGCCAAGCACCAGGCAGTGGGCATGGTCGCGGTACGAGGACAGGGCCTGGTCGCCGGCCTTCCAGGTGTGCAGGACGCCGAGCGAGACCGCTTCCTGACCAATATAAAGATGCAGGTAGCCGCCGACTTTGCCGGCACGAAACGCGCGGTTGCACTGTTCTTCAAAGTGCCGGATGTCCAGCATCTGCTGGTAGGTGTGCAGCAGGTCTTCGGGGCTGAGGCCAAGTGACTGCACCACTTCGGCGGCCTGCGTTTGCGGGACGGGATGGCTGTGGCCGTCGCTGCGCGGCAGAAGCGTTGGGCCGGTCATTTTCAGCCCGTTATTGGGGCTTGTGCTTGGGCTGGTATTTTGGTCGGTTATCGGGTCGGTCAGCGAATCAGTCTTCGGAGGCGCGGCGGGGCTTGCTGCCATGATGGGGGTGAACCTCTCGTTTATTTTGGAATTGTAAGCTGAAGTTGTCTTGAAAAGTGATACGGGAAAATCCGGTGTATTGTAGCGGAAATCTGCGGCCCGTGTCAAGACGACGGCGTGCCGGGTTTTGCTTGACAGAACAGGCGCAGATGTCTATAATGAGGCTATTCATTCGGCGGTTGTGAGTGTTTTAGAAACCCGGTGTATTTTATGAAATCTTTTTCCCAAATGCTGCGGACTTTGACGCAAAAGTGGCGGGCCATTCAGCAGGAAAGCGCCGTGCGGGGCGCCTACGAAGAAGGCCGCTTGGAGGAAGCCATTGTCCACGCCCGCGCCCTGTATGAGTTTGATTTGGAAAATCCCTGGGCCAACTTCTTTTTGGCCTGTCATCACCTGGAAGGCGAGCGGTACGGCGAAGCCTTGCAGCATTTAAGCCGCGTCCAAGTGGACTGGCCGGACGATGCTTATACCCATTTTGCCGTCGGCCTGTGCCATGATTATCTGGAAGCCCCTCACGCCGCGCTGCCCGCCTACCGGCGCGTTTTAGAGATTGTGCCGGAATGGGCCAAAGCCCGTAAGAACTTGGGCCGCGACTTGTACCTGACCGGCAACTATCCCGAAGCCGAGACCGCCCTGCGCGTCTACTGCGCCGACGCTCCCGACGACCGCGAAGCCCACGATTTGCTCGGCTACATCTGCTACCGCCAGGGCAAGCTGCGCGACTCGTTCGGCCACTACGAAAGCGCCCGCCGCTTGGACCCGTTCAACCCCAAAATGGACCGCAACGCCCGCCTCTTGTATATGAAAAGCGCCCGGTCATAGATCATGAAACTTACGTTCGCGGCGGTTTCGCTGATTGATGACACCTTGTCGACACGGTTTTCTTATGAGACATGCAAGTACGACCTAAAACTCTTGCTCATACAATGGTGGCTTCCAATGATGATTGTCTCAAGCGTTATTGATACGGCAGTCTTCGGGTTCAAGACGCTCGTCTTTGCGGAGCAGGTGTGTGCTGGAATAACATCGCTTTGTGCGACTGTGCTTTACCAAATCGTCAGAAGCAGTTTTGACGTGGCGGCGTATACTTTTGATCGCTCCCGTGACGCTGTGAGCCGCAACGGCATCTTGGTATCACTATTGAGCGAAACTGAGATCATCCTCCAGGCTAGGCTTGGCTGGCAGGGAAACCGGCGGTTTCGGTTAATTTTGAAGCGGCAAGAAAAACTTGACATTATCCTAACAGAAACGCCCTTGCTAAAAGACCAGAGCAGCTCCCATTACTACTACGGTCAAACTCATGCGGAGAATATACGGACCATATTTGACGGCTGGGTCGCTGACACCGGGCGACGAGATGCTGTGGATGAACGCGACGTAAGTATTTTTGCGTTAGCCCAAACGCTTGACGAATTTGTGAATCAGCGAGTAGATCATCCGAGTATTGATAACGAGTATCAATAAGCAGTAAAGGTCAGCTATGTCTTCCCTACCAAACACACTCAATCGCTTTGTTTCGCCTGAAGAGTATTTGGAACGCGAGTGCCGTGCCGAGTACAAGAGCGAGTATTTCGCCGGCGAGATTGTCGCGATGGCAGGCGCGAAGCGAAAGCACAATCTTGTTTCCAATAATGTTTCGGCGTCATTGACGGCGCAACTTCGCGATGAGCCGTGCGAAGTGTATTCCAATGATATGCGGGTTCAGGCGGATGGGGAAAAGCAATACAGCTATCCCGATGTCGTTGTCGTTTGCGGAGAGCCGCAGTTTCGGGATAGGCGCGAGGACACTCTCCTAAACCCTACGGTTGTTGTGGAAGTGCTGTCGCCGTCTACGGAAGCAAGGGACCGGGGCGAGAAGTTTCTGCGTTACCGGCAGATTGAGACGCTGACGGATTACCTTTTGATTGCCCAGAATGAGCGGCGGGTTGAGAGATTTACGAAGCAGAGTGACGGCTCGTGGCGGCTGGTGGAGACGTTTGACGCGGGCGAAGTGCGCTTAGAGTCTATCGGCTGCACGCTGACGCTTGCTGACATCTACAACAAGGTCGCTTTGGAGCCGGCGCTGCGGATTGTTTCCGAAGAACCGCGCTAGTCTGCGGCCTAAAATTGTACGATTTCAGGCACTAATCGGGTATGATTGCGTGTTACATAATTGAGGCCGACTGTAGACGCAGAAGTCGAAAGAAACCACGAAGGATGTTAGAAAGTCGTTTATGACCGTCAAATCTCCCCCGAAATACCAAAATGGCAGCAAGCCTTATGACACACTTACGGAGGCGCTGCTTCCGCCGGACCTGACCGAAGGCAAACCTAAAGACTGGCCGGTCACGGTGCTGAGCCGCGAAGAACGGGAGCGCCAGGTGGAGCGTGCCTTTGCCGGGCTGTACCGCTGGTACGTTGCCCGCTCGCAGGCCAAGCGTAACTGGAACCCCGACTCAGACTTTGCCTGGGGCGAGATGAAGGCGAACCACTCCGACGATGTCGTGCAGCTGATTGAAGGCTTTTTTGCTGTCGAGCAGTACACGCCGGATTATACAAGCGAGATTTTGCGGATCGTGCGCCGCTCCAACGGCCGCTCCAACTTCCAGCTTCGGTGGGGCGCGGAAGAAGAGCGCCATGCAAACACCTGGGAGAATGCCTTGCTGTTCTCGCGCCGGCGCTCGCCGGATGAAATTGAGCATTACAAGTGGCAGCTTCGGAACAACAATTGGACCTTGCCCTGGGAAGACCCACTCCACATGATGCTGTACACCGTCTTTCAGGAGCGGGCGACCCAGATCAACTACTTAAACTTTGCAAAAATCGCGCGGGGCGAGTCCGACAACCCAGCGTTTGCCGGCGACGCTGACCCGGTGCTTGCGGCAGCCTGCACAAAGCTGGCGGTCGATGAAGCCGCGCATTATGCATTCTTTTTAGAAGGCGCACGGCTGTATTTGTATTACCAGCCGGAAGAAACCTTGCAGGCCATCCACGACGTCATTACGCACTTTGCCATGCCCGCGCAGAATATCATTCCGAACTGGCCCCAAGTGGCTGAAACGATCTATCGGGCAGGCGTTTACGGCCCGCGCGTGTTCCAGCGCGACGTGATCGGTCCGGTCTTTGACAACCTGACCATTGCCGGCAAGAAGGCGCTGGAAAACGGCATCAAGCGCACCCGTGAGGTTCCAAACGACGACGGCGTCATGCGAAGCACGGCGCTGTGGGACGTGTTTGATCCCGGCGAGGCCGAGCGGAGCGTCATGCGCCTGCATGACAAAATCGGTGCGTACGAAGCCGGTGTCGGACGCGCCGCGCTGGACCCGTTCTTGTTCCAGGCGAACCCGGACTGGCCGAAGGCATAACCTATGTCTCACGCTCCCAAGCTTGCACTGCTGGCAGGCATCGCGCTGGCGGCGTTCTGCTTCGGCTGCCATTCCACGCAGCCTGGGGTGGCCGCGCCAAGCCGGCGCATGGCCCATGCCGCTGTGCCGCAGGACCAGTCTAACTCGCCGATCCTGCCGGACCTGAGCATGACGCCGGGAGCGACTTTGCCGGTGGCGACCGGCGACATCTGCGTGCCGGGCTATTCCCAAAAAGTGCGTAATGTCCCCAGTGACGTCAAGCAGCAGGTGTACGCCGAATACGGCATCCCCAGCCATCAGCCGGGCGAATACGAGATAGATCACCTCATCAGCCTGGAGCTGGGCGGCTCGAACTCCCTCAAAAACCTTTGGCCGCAGTCCTATATCACCCAGCCCTGGAACGCGCATGTTAAAGACAAATTAGAAAATGAGCTGCACGACGAGGTGTGCAGCGGCAAGATTGACTTGCCGACAGCCCAGCATGATATTTCTACCAACTGGATTGCGGCCTACAAAAAGTATTTCCACACCAATCTGCCGCTGTCCGGCGGGAGCGCCGCGCTCTCCACAGGCCGCCGCTATTCGCATCATCCGCTGACCGGCGCCCTCATCCCGTTTACCGTCCCGGCAGCGTCAAGCCGCGTGTCAGGAGCAAGCGCGTCAGGAACACAGGTTTGGGTGAATCTCAAGTCAGGTAAGTATTTTGGGTTCGGCTCGAAGTACTACGGCCACACGAAGAGCGGGCAATACATGACGGAAGCCAATGCCCGGAAGCAGGGCTATGTCGCGGCACGGGGGCAGTAAAATAATTATGGCAAGCAATCACAAATTGACCGGCGTTCTTCAAGGCAAGACAATTGCGGGAACATCCAACCAGAACGATGCCCTGATCATTTCGTTCACCGATGGCTCCAAGATGACGGTGCAGACGGCGGGGTCTTCCAACAGCGCTTCTACCGGCGGCACGGTTAAAGCCGTGCGGCAGCAGGGAACGACACTAAGCTTGGATATGGAAAACGGCAGCGCGATGGAAATTCAGACAGCCGAAGAAACGTCCAGCGTCATGGTACGAAGCGCAGACGGCACGATGGCATACGCGGATTAAGTTTTCCTGCCATTGAAAGCGGCTGAGGCGCGGGGACTGCTTTACTCACCAACGACGGCGGCAAGCAGGCAAACGTCATCGTGCAGATCGCCTTGTGCATATTCCCTGACATCCGCCACGACGCGAGCAACCAGCTCTTCCGGCGATTCGCCCGGCGTGCCTGCTTGAAGCAGAGCAGCGACGCCGGCAACCCCTAAAAATTCACCTCGGTTGCGGCCAGCTTCCGTCACGCCATCGGTGCAGAAGAACAGCGTGTCGCCGGGCGCAAGCATCACCGACTGCTGACGAAACACGCTTTCTTCCGTCAAGCCCAGAACCGCGTTCACTTCTGTGCCGCCCGGCGGCAGAAGCGTGATCCCGCCGCTCGGTTCCGCGCAGCGCAGCAGGCCGGGGTCATGACCGCAGGACAGGTAGAACAGCGTCTGCGACGGGGCATCGTAAATGCCGACAAACAGCGTCGCAAAGCCGGTCAGCAGATCATGCGCGACCAGGGTGCGGTTCAGGTCCGTAATGGCTTGTTCCAGCGACGGCATCCGGTACAAACTGTAGCGCAGCATGTTCCGAATCGTGGCAACCTGGGCCGCCGCCGCGAGTCCTTTTCCAGACAAGTCACCAACGGCAAAAACGGCTTGTCCCTCTTGGAGCGCAAACACGTCTAAAAAGTCGCCCCCAACATTGGCTTCGGCCAGAGCTGCTTTGTAATAAGAAGCCATGACGAGGCCGGAGATACGCTTGGGAGGGATTGGGATGAGCGCATCCTGCAAGGCCACGGCAATGGCATGTTCTCGTTTCTGGGTTTGGGCCGCTTCCAGCGCGGCGCGGGTCTGGGCGGCAACAGCTTCGACCAGGCCGATTTCGCCTGGTTCCCACTCACGCGAAGTTTTCGTCATGGCGACGTTCAGGGTCGCGACGAGGCGCTTGCCGTCGAACAGCGGCGTGATAATGGCGGCCTGCATTTGTTCCGCCGCCATGATTTTCTGAATGGCTGCCGTCAGCGACGCTCCAGACGCATCCGGCACGACCAGCGTCTGCCCCGGCGTGTATAGCGGCGCCGTCTCGCCGCCTTCGTGCAGGGCAAAAAAGGCGCGGTCCGCCCCCAGCAGACTCGCCAGCCCGGCGGTCGCCTCGCGCTGAATCAGCTCCGGGTCCAGCGTTTGCAGCGAAATCTGGCCGATCCGGCTGACCAGGCGCTCACGGGCCAGCAGCCGCTGAACTTCCTGCTCCGCTTGGATGCGCTTTGTCACATTGGAAAAGATGACAAGGCCGCTGAGTACCCGCCCGCTCTTGTCGCGAACCAGCGTGCTGTCGGAAGAAACGAAGACGCGCGTCTTGTCGGGATGCTCCACCACAACGTCCACATGGACAACCCCCGGCTCGCCGGCTAAGGCCCGCCGAAGGCCGGTACTGGAAGGCGGCGCGGGCGTGCCGTCGAAATGGTAGATTTCGTAATCCGCATCGCCCCGCTGCTGAACGCTTTCCAGCGTCTGGCCCCAAATGCGCTCCGCTTCCCGGTTGGCATACAGCAGCGTGCCGGCCCCGTCGCTCAGGACCACGCCGACTGGGGCGGTGTCCATGACGGCCCGAAGACGCGCCCGCGCGTCTTCCGACTCCGCCAGCAGCAGGGCATTCCCGCGCAGCGCTTCCAGCCCCCGAATCAGCGCCCCGCCGACCGACAGAACCAGAACAAGCTCAACAATATCACGAGGGCGGCCGATCACGCCTCCAGACCCCAGCGGCGTCAAATAAAACGCAAGAGCCAGGGCAGACAGTCCCAGGGTCAGAACTCCCGGCCCGCGTCCGCCCAGAATGGTCATTACGGCCACCGTCACTAGAAGCCCGATGCCGAACGGACGGACATGGTCGCCTTCCAGATGGGCTACAAATGTCTGGATCAGCAGAAGAATCCAAAGCATCAGGGCTGTTGCCGGCACGGAAAGAAAATAAGCTCTCAAGGGTGATAAAAAGCGCATTAGAAAAGATGATAATTAAAGATAAATGAGCGAAAATAGCAGAAGGAGTCAGCAGAAAGCAGGTCTGCTTGACGGATTATACCATATCTTGCCGAAGCCTCTCTAAGAAATGAAGCCTTTGCGCGTCGCGGCGTCGATTAAGCCTTCCGCATACTCCCAAAGAATCGGCGAACCGGCGGCAATTGCGCTGTTTCGCATCTGCTGAAGCAATCGGGCATCTGATATGGAAAAGCCTTCCTTTTCTTGATCAACGATTAAGAGCCACGGGTTGAAATCCGAGGCTGAAAAATGCACACCGTCGAGGCGACGTTAAGAACGGCCAACAGGGCGCTTTTCTTCTTGCATCCTCTGGACGCTGGGCAATTGATAGCTTCGGGTTTCAACCCGTGGCTCTTGACGCGCGGCTTTTATTCATCTTTGTCTTTTATTCATCTTTGTCTTTCGCCCGCTTCTTTGCGTCCAGCAGGCGGTTGGTATAGCCTTCTTCGGTGGACGCGACGGGCTTGTCAGGCTTCGGCTTCGGCGGGAGGCTGGCGACATAAGGAAACGGGTTGTCGGCGTCCGGCTGGGCGCGTCCGGCCCGGCGGTTGAGAAGCTGGCGCGTCGCATCGTCGTCTTCCTGACTTGCGGTGCGAGAAGTCGTTTTGCGTTCCAGCAGCTTGCTCATCTGCGGCGACGACGGCGGCATCGCCGGCTTTGCGACTGTCTCGCGGTAGGCGGCGGCGCGGGCGGCGACCGTCTGTGCGCCTACGGCCACGCTGTCGCGGACTTTGGCAGGGCGGATGATGAGGCGCCGCACGGCAACGTCGGCGAGAAACAGCAGAGCCGCCCAAAGCAGGAGCGGCGGGCCGATGTCTTTGACGCCGACCACCCACGACGGCGCATCGCGGTAGACCTGCGCGGCGTCGTTCTGGATTTTGCCGCCGGTGCCTTCGGCCAGGCGCGTCAGCAGAGGCAGGTTCGGGCCAAGCGTCCGAAACTCCGGCGAGTACGGCACGACGAGGCTGACGGTCTGCGACGGCGGCGCGGGGCCATTTGGCTGGGCCTCGCCTCGGTGGACATTGACCAAGTACGGCCCGGTCTGGTCGGCGTCAAAACTGCCTTCGTAGCGGCCCGGCCCGGTTTGGGACAGCGTGACGGGCTTCAGCGTCAAATCCGGCGCGACGACGTTCGCCGTAATTTTGGCGGCGTTCACAAAGCCGCCCTGCGATGTGAACGCATCTACGACCAAGTGGCCTTTGCCGTTCTCGTTGTCCAAGGTGCTCTGGAAATCGGCGTCAGTGTTTTGGCGCAGGGACCAGCGGAGGGTCTGCGCCCAAAAGCGGGTGTAGCCGGCCCAGGGCAGCCAGTGGATCGCCCAGTGCGGGCGGTCGTCACTGGTAAACGCAAACGTCCGGCCCAGGCCATAGCGCCAGTAGGCGAAGACCGGGTCACGGTGGTCGGGCGCGGTCAGCGCGACCGTTGAGCCGGGCTTGGCGGACGATACGTTGTAGCCCAGCAGCGGCGGCGCGGAACCCCAGTTGATGCCCGCGATCACTTCATCGTCTGGAATGGGCTTAGCTAAGAACGGCTCTTCAATAATGCGTAATTTGCTCACCGACTGCTGATCTTTTCGCAGCAGCTTCGGCAAGTCGTCCGGCTTTTCCGCGACATACGCCGTGCCGCCGCCGACCTGGGCCATGGACGCCAAGAACTGCGCTCCCTGCGCGTCGGCCCCCGTCGCCACGGTAGACAGCGTGATGCCGTGGGCTTTCAGCGCAGATAGGTTGGCGGTGTTCTGACCCGACTCGTTGATCGCGTCGCCGTCGCCTAAAAACATGATATGCTTCACTTGGGCCGGCGTGATAGACAGTACCCGGCCGGCTTCCAGGATATACGGGTCATAAACAGGCGGGTCGTTCATGTCGGTCAGGCCGTCCATCTTTGTTTTCAGCCCGGCCTTATCCGTGACATGCTGCATTGGAATTCTCCAAATACCGTTGCAGTCTTCCACGCCGATTTGGTCCTGCGGGTCCAGCAAATCTACGACAGATTTAGCGGCTTCAATGGACATGTTGACATTGCCCGGCTCTTCTAAGTCCTCAATGACTAAAGCCACAGCGATTGTCGGGAATCGCTTTTTGTCTTTAATGTCCATTTTCACCGGCAGCGCGTCCTCAATCGGCGTTCCGGTGTAGTCGCCCGCCGCAAAAGAGTTGACGCCGCCGATCATGCCAAGCCCGACGCCGAACTCTTTGGTCGCGGCTTCAAGCGCACTCATCTGGGCGGGACCAAGCTCCTCAGCGGGGACATCGGACAGCACCACGGCGTCATACGACGCCAGCGCCGGGACCGAGGCCGGAATGCCGCCGGGCGTCTGCACGTCCAAATCAATCTGCTGAGCGTTCAAAGCGTTCTTGATGGACGCCAGCGATGAGTTGACCGTGTCGGTAATATACAAAACGCGCGGGCGACCCGACACGGACACAAAGCCGAAGCCTTGATTGTTCTCGGCAATCGTATCTTGAGAGGCCGTCAGCACAGCCCCATACTTGTGGAACCCAGAGTCATGCACGGTTTCGGGGAACGTGAACGCATTCTTGCCCGCCTGCAATTGCACCGGCGTTTGCCCAAGCGGCTGCCCGTCGCGGGTCAGCGTGATCTTGGCAGACTGGGCGACAGTGCTGGACACGACAACGCGGACCGTGAACGGCTGGTCCTGCCGGGCGCGGGTCGGCAGGTTCACGTCGTCTACCATTGCTTCCGCGCTTGGCGCTCCGTTTGTCCCCTGGCCTAATGCCGTCGGCGCGATGTCTACCCGGACGCCTTTGGCCCGCAGGCCGTCAATTTCCGATTCCGCATCCCCAACATTCTCGTTGCCGTCGGACAGCACGACAATCTTGTGCCCGACGCCTTCCGGCAGCGATGAGGCCGCCAGTCTTAGCGCACTGGACAGGTCAGTCGCATCCCCCGCGACCGTCGGCGTTCCCTGCTCCAGCGACTGCAAAGTCTCCGACGGCGCTTCGTCCACGTTTGCTGTGCGCCCAAACTCAATCACCCCGCCCTGATCGCCCCCGCGCTTCGCCGCCAGCGCCTTGTTGATGTACTCCCGCCCGGCAGCCTGATCGGCACGCGGCACGGATTTAGACACGTCTAAAAGAAAAATCGTCGCCAGCTTGTCCGAGCGCTGCACCGTATGGATGCCCGCCAAAGCGCAGACCAAAAGCGCCGCCGCCAGGCTGCGTACAATCAAAGCAAGATGGGCCGTGCTGGAGTTCAGCCCCGCATACGACCTCCGCCCGATGGCCCAAAAGGCGATCAAAACAGCAGGCAGAAGAAGCAGGAGCC
>CAXUBO010000057.1:0-18892 GCA_964249345.1 uncultured Armatimonadales bacterium
GGCAGGGCGTCACAATCAGCCTCCTTTTTTGGGCATCTGCGAGATGTCAAAAAGGCAAAACGCGAATGCGCCCAGCAGCAGCATCAGGAGCAGCGCAACCCCGGTCAGCCCGCCGAGGCCCAGCCCGCGTGCCAGAACAGGGCGGGAACGGCGCAGGACAAAATACAAAATTGGAACGACAACAATGCCGATCCCGACACAAAACAGCGCCAGGCCGCTCCCCAGCCCCAGGAAAATGTCCCCTGCGACCTTACCCGTCACCAGCTTCCCTGTCACCATCTCGGACGGCGCAGACAGGCCGGGCCGCCCGCCGGGCGGCGGCGGCCAGGGTGGAATTTCCAAGCGGACATACCCGCAGTTCGGGCAGACCCGCGCCCCAGCGAACCAGGGCAGCCCGCAGTTCGGACAGGGCGGGGAAGGCGCGGGCGGAACGGACATGAATTACCTCGCGGGAAGGGCATCCGTCGGCAGGGGCGCAGGCCGGACCGGACGCCCTTGCCGCGTCAGCCGCACCCCAAAGTACGCGAAGCCGACGACGCACGCCCACTGGGCCAGGGTCAGGCCACCCACCGGCGGCGGGCCGGCCCGGAAGAACTCAATCGTGAACCGGGCCGCGCAGTAGAGCGTGCCTTGCAGGTAAAACAAAGCGTTCTCCGGCGGGCGCGTCTTGTCAAAGCGCCACAAGGCAACTAAAATAAGAGCGTTCGCGCCGGACAAGTAAAGCTGAGTCGGATGCCGCAGCTCGCCGTGCTGCCGAACTGCCCACGGCAGTGAACAGGCTTTGCCGTAGCAGCACCCGCCGTAAAAGCAGCCCCAGCGCCCGACGGCCTCACCGGCGCTGATTGCCACGGCGAACAAATCCCCCGTGGAGCGCCGCAGGCCCAAATGCCGCTTGTACAGCGCGACGCACAGGTAGCCGCCCGCGATGCCGCCCAGCACGGTCTTGCCCGCCACTCCGCCAAAGACCCACTGGGCGAGGTTTGCGCCGGCCAGCCCGCCGAGCAGCCCGGCTCCCATGACAGCCATAATCCCCGCCGTTGCGAGATTGCGCCGCCACGCCATCCACGCGAACGCGGCCAGTCCGGTGAGGTATCCCAGTGCATAGCACGCTGCCGACAGTGTCATGCCCTATTATACGACGGTTTCCGCTGGGGCGCAAGAAGCGTTCACGGCGATAGATGCGTATGCAGAAAAGTAGATTATATTGTATACTGACAGCATGGAAACAGAAACAAAGCCGCACCAGAAACGGCCCGCCAAGCAGTCCGCAACGGTTCGTATCAGCGAGCAATCGCACCAGCATCTGCGGGAGCTGGCCGCGCAGAGCGGCGAGCCGATGCAGGCCATTCTGGACACGGCTTTGGAACAATATCGGCGGCAGAAGTTTTGGGAAGAGTGCAGCGCCGCCTATGCCGCGCTTCAGCAGGACCCGGAAGCTTGGGAAGACCTTCAGAAGGAATACAAATCTTTTGAGGGAACCCTGATGGATGGCCTTGACCCGCGCGAGGATTGGTCCTATCTGAGGAAAGCCCAGACGCAGGAAGCCCAGACGCAGGAAGTTCAGGAAGCCGTTGCCTGACATTCTTTACGGAGATATTTGGTACGGCAACCTTGATCCGACGCTTGGACATGAACAGGCCGGAGAACGTCCCCTACTTGTTATTTCCAGCACGGCCTTTAACCGCAGTCCTGCCGGCCTTGTGGTCCTTCTGCCTTTCACGACGCGCCTTCGGGGCATCCCGCTCCATGTCAATGTTCTGCCGCCCGAAGGCGGCCTGACCCGGCCTAGCGCCATTCTTTGCGACGCCGTGCGCTCAGTCGATCAGCAGCGGCTACAGTATCGGCTAGGGACTGCCGCTCCGGCGACGATGCGGGCGGTTCAAGACCGCCTGCGGATTTTAATGAACTTATAACTTCTAGGGCCTGGCGGCGGGCAGGCGGCTGTCTTGAATGCGGGTCAGAACGCCGTTGTCGGCGGTGATCGTGCGGGAAAAGCCGCTGTGCAGGTCGGCCTCCCGGTAAGTCTGTGAACTGTGCTGGGCGCGGCGGCGCAGCGGCTTGCCGGCGGCGTCCAGAAAGCGCGTGTCTGAGGGATGAACGATGTCGGAAACGCGGCGGAAGGAAACGACGCGGCCATCACGGGTAACTTTGTTGGACGACACATAACCCTGCTCGACGGCGGAAGTTTGGGCCGCGCTGCCGTCGGCACTGACTCGGCGGCGGGACGTGAAAGCCAGCGGGTAACGAAACTCTTCCTGCCGAACTTCGGTAAATGCGGGCGTCTGCGTTTCTGTCACGGACAACGCCGTGGACAACTGCCGAAGATCGGGAAGAAATCGTCCGGCAGGCGTGCTGAACTGCTGGACATTGGAAAAGCCGAAGGTCTGCGTCAGGCGCGTCTGCACCTTGCCGGCAGAGGTCAGCACATAGCCGGCTATCATAAAGCGGCGGCGGGACGTGAGCGAAACCGGGCTGGACACAGCCCCGCCGGCGCCGGTTTGGTAGAAAGCTGCTACCACAGGATTAGCCGTCAGCGTGTCCCGTAACAGGCCGCCGCGCACGACGGCAAGTTTTGGATCACGGTACACGCGCAGAATGCCGGCGACTTGAAAAGAGTTTTGGTTGTTGACGACGCGCACGCCGATGGTGTGCGGGTGTCCGTTGTCCAAAACGCCTGCGAACGGGGTCAAATCTACCCGGTACGGCGCGAAATCCAGCGTTTGAACGGCGGGAACGGGCCGCCACCAGCCGGGGTCAATGCCGCCGGTATAAATCCACGGGAAGACCGGCGCGACGCCTGCGGGTTTGCCGTCCACCGTAATTTCCGCTTCGCGGAACGCCGTGCCGCCGCTGCTTTGCTGCGTCTTGGCAAGCGCGTCAGGAACGCTCAGATACCAGAACTCATCACCCCCCTGGCTTTCCGTCATCAAGTCCAAATACACGCGGACGGTATTGGCTGGAAACGTGTAAGTCTCCGTCAGCGTGTCGGTCGGGCTGCTGACGGACGCCGATCCATTCTTGCCCTGCGGCAGCGGCAGCACTAAATCCGGCACATCCGGCGGCGCTTCGTGCCGGGCCAGCGGATAAAAAAGAAGCGACGCCGTGCCGTGAATCACGCCTGTGTAGGTGGAGTTGACGGTGTTGCCGATCTGGATTTGGCCCGGCTGTGAGGTTTTGAGAAGCGCGGCATCGTCAGTCACGTCCCGCTCAACATGCCACGCCGGGCTGACGTTGTCCGACGGCTCGGCGGTCGTGCCGAAGTAGACATTGGTGTGGCCGATTGACATTTCCCCGGTCCGGTCGTACTGCCGCCCGGCGGTGACGTAAAAGTCCGCGACGAGTACGATCTTCGCCCATCGCCGTGCCTGGCCGGAGGGCGGCGCATAGGGGAAAGGGTGGGACGAGTAGTCGGTAAACGTGAAATCATGGAACAGCGGCACGACAACGGGCCGGGTGTTCGGGCGTAGCACCGGCGGCTCGGCAGTCGCCGCATTAAAAGAGCCGATCTGAGGTTTGAAAGAGCCGATTTGAGGTTTAGCCTGCGCCTGCACGGGAGAAGAAGCAGGAAAAAGAACAAGTGCTAACGAAACAAACGCAAGACGAGGACAAACTTTGGCGGCGCGGCGTGACACGAAGTGCATGGATGGCTCCTTTGAGGCGTTCTGCCGCAATGATACCCGAAACGGCGCTGTGACAAGCTGCGCTGTGACAAGCTGCACTGTACCGAAGCAAAGGATTAACTCATGAAACGCCGTGACTTCCTGAAAAAAAGCGCCGCCGCTGCGGGCGGGGCAATGATTTACAGCCTTCTGCCGGACGCGCCTACGCAGGCCGCCCTGCCTGCTCCTGCGGCGTCGCCCTGGGTGGTGACGCTGCAAGCGCCGGGCCGGGTGCAGCCGTTTGACCTGGCAGACGTGCGCCTGCTGGACAGCCTGTTCCAACAGGCGCGGGACCGTGGCACGGCGTACCTCTTGGCACTTGCGCCGGACCGCCTGCTGCACGGGTTCCGCACTGAAGCAGGGCTGGATGCCAAAGCGCCGAGCTACGGCGGCTGGGAAAACAGCGGCGTCGCCGGGCATACGCTGGGGCATTATCTGTCGGCAGTTTCAATGGATTACCGGGCAACAGGCGACCCGCGCCTGAAATCGCGTGTGGATTATGTCGTGAGCGAGCTTGCCGTTTGTCAGGCGAAGAACGGCGGCGGCTACGTTTCCGCTATCCCCGGCGGCAAGGCGCTGTTTGCCGGGATCGCGGCAGGCCGCGCCGATGCGCTCCAAACCGGCTGGGTTCCCTGGTACACACTGCACAAGCTGCTGGCGGGCCTGCGCGATGCGTACTTGTACACGGGCAGCAGCGAGGCAAAGGCGGTGCTGCTGGGGCTGAGTGATTGGGTGATTGCGACGACGGCGGCGCTTGACGATGCACAGTGGCAGACGATGCTGGCGCAGGAGCATGGCGGCATGAACGAGGCGCTGGCCGATGTTTATGCGCTGACGGGAGAGCCGAAGTATTTAGCCGTATCGCGCCAGTTCTATCACAAGGCTGTTTTAGACCCGCTGACCCGGCAGCAAGATGACCTCACCGGACTGCACGGCAACACCCAAATCCCGAAGCTCATTGGCCTGGCGCGGCTGTATGAGCTGACCGGGGAGCCCAAGAACCGGATCGCCGCCGAGTTTTTCTGGCGGCAAGTGGCGCAGCGCCGCTCGTATGCGATTGGGGCTAACACCGACGGCGAGCACTTCGCCGCGCCGGACACTCTCAGCGCCTACCTCAGCACGACCACGGCGGAGACGTGCAATACCTACAACCTGCTGAAGCTGACCCGGCATTTGTTTTGCTGGACGGCGTCGCCCCGCTATGCCGAGTTTTACGAGCGGGCGCTTTACAATCACATTCTGGCGTCCCAAGACCCCGTGCGCGGCATGGTGACGTACTATGTGTCGCTCAAACCCGGCCATTTCAAGACCTATAGCAGCCCCGAAGACTCGTTCTGGTGCTGCGTCGGCACCGGGCTGGAAAACCATGTTAAATACGGCGACAGCATCTATTTTCACGACGCTGACAATTTGTACGTCAACTTATTTATCCCCTCGGTGCTGAAATGGCACGCCAAAGGGCTGACCGTTACCCAGCACACGCAGTTCCCCCTCAGCAATAAATCGCGCCTGACGCTTGCCTGCACTCATCCCGTTCACGCCACGCTTCAAATCCGCTGCCCGGCGTGGACACGCGGCATGACCGTGGCCGTCAATGGCCGTGTCCAAAAAATCGCCGCATCGCACGGGGCGTATCTCTGCGTGCCGGGCCACTGGAAAAGCGGCGACATGGTAGACATCACCCTGCCGATGCACCTGCATTCCGAGGCCATGCCGGACAATCCTCAGCGCATCGCGCTTTTGTATGGCCCGCTCGTGCTGGCCGGGCAGCTTGGCACGGACGGCCTCGCCGCGCCGATGCCTTATGCCGAGGGCGACCAGAATGTTTATTCCCATGCGTCTAACCCGCCGGCCCCGGTTTTCGTGACCGAGCATCCCTCGCTCGACTCCTGGATCAAGCCTGTCGCGGGTCAGCCGCTGACGTTCCAGACGGTCGGCGCGGGCCGCCCCGCCGAGGTGACGCTGAAGCCGTTCTACTCCACCTGCTTCAGCCGCTACACCGTTTACTGGGACACGTTCACCCCCGACGCTTGGCGTCAGCACGAGGCCGAGTATCAAGCCGCGCTGGAAAAACAGCGTCAGCTTGACGCCCGCACCGTGGATGAGCTTCACCCCGGCGAGCAGCAGTCCGAGCACGACCACCGGCTTCAAGGCAGCAAATCAAGCTCCGGCGACGGCCCAAACGGCGCCGGCCGCTGGCGTGATGCGTCGGGCGGCGGCTCTTTCTCATTCGACTTGAAATGTTTGCCAGACACGCCGCTTGACCTCCTCTGCACTTATTGGGGTTCCGACACAGGAAACCGCGTTTTTGACATTTTAGTTGACGGCGCAAAAGTCGCCTCTGAAACACTGAATGCCGCGCATCCGGGCATATACTTTGATGCTGTTTATCCGATTGATGCGGCCCTGACCGCCGGCAAAATGCAAATCACCGTGCGATTTCAGGCCAAGCCCGGCGCAATGGCCGGCGGCCTCTTCGGCTGCCGCCTCATGCGCCGTATTTAGAAAATCCCCTCGCCTCCAACAATGGGGGCGAAGGGGTCTTTGTTTTGCCTTGACAAACCCCTCTCTGCCGTGCTATAACAACTTCAACAAATCCATAGCGTAGCACGACGATCTTATCAAGAGTGGTGGAGGGATACGGCCCGATGAAACCACAACAACCACCCGGTTTAGGAATAAACTGGGCAGGTGCTAAATCCGGCCCGGTGTTCTTTGGGAGCAGCCGTGCAAGATAAGAAGCCTCAGCGAACCTCAAACCCCGCTCCCGCTTTTTTCAACTTGATAACCCACGCCGCCGCTTGCTATCCTATACATGTAAAGGAAGCGATTAAGCCCATGCCCGAAACGAAATTGTTCACGTCTGAGTCGGTCTCCGAAGGCCATCCCGACAAGCTGGCCGACCAGATCAGCGACGCCATCTTAGACGAGCTGCTGCGCCAGGATGTCAAAAGCCGGGTCGCGGTCGAAACCCTGCTGACGCGCGGCCTCGCGGTCATTGCCGGCGAAGTTACCACCAATGGCTATGTTGAGATCAGCGACGTTGTCCGCAAGGCAATCAACGAAGTCGGCTATACCAAGACCGACTACGGCTTTGACGGCAACACGACCGGCGTTTTAGTCGCTCTGCAAAAGCAGTCCCCGGACATCGCCGTCGGCGTGGATGCCGGGGCGAAAGGCGACAAGGCGCAGGGCGCGGGCGACCAGGGCATGATGTTTGGGTTTGCCGTGAATGAAACCCCGGAACTGATGCCGCTGCCCGTCACCATCGCCCACGCGCTGATGGCCCGCTACACCCAGGTCCGCAAAGCAAGCTCGCTTGGCCTGCGCCCCGACGCCAAATCCCAGGTCACTATCGCCTACGACTCCGCCACCGACAAGCCCGTGTCCATTGATACCATTGTGCTGTCTGCCCAGCATGACCCGGAGCTGAAGCAGGCTGATGTCCAGGCGCTGGTCCAGCAGCATGTCATCCAGCCCGTCTTGGCCCAGTATGACCAGTACGTCACCCACGACATTGTCTACCACGTCAACCCCACCGGCATCTTCATTATCGGCGGCCCGCAGGCCGATACCGGCGTCACCGGCCGCAAAATCATCGTGGACACCTACGGCGGCTACGCCCGCCACGGCGGCGGCGCGTTTTCCGGCAAAGACCCGTCCAAAGTCGACCGCTCGGCGGCCTACGCCGCCCGATTCATCGCCAAGAACATCGTCGCCGCAGGATTGGCCTCCAAAGTTGAAATCCAATTGGCGTATGCCATCGGCGTCGCCGAACCCGTGTCGGTTTTAGTAGACACCTTCGGCACAAACACGCTGCCCGAAGACGAGATCAGCCGCCGCGTCCGCGCCAATTTTGACTTGACCCCGCGCGGCATCATCCATCTCCTAGATTTGACCCGCCCGATCTACTCCCAGACCGCCAAAAACGGCCACTTCGGCCACCCGGAGTTCGGCTGGGAAAAGACCGACCAGGCAAGTAAGCTGGCCTCCTAATCACGCAACTAACAGCCGCCGGGCAATGCCCGGCGGCTTCGTTATTTGGGCTTGACATACCTCTAAAATCTTGGTATAGTAGCAGCATAGAAATTGGAGGCACTAATTTTATGCGGCGTGAACTTGCCAGCGGCGATCTGCCCGCGCTGATTTTGGCCGTGCTGAGTCAAGCGCCCCGGCACGGCTACGCCATCGCCCGCGAAGTCGAGCATCTCAGCGAGGGCGTGCTGCACATGAAGGAAGGCACGCTGTACCCTGCCCTGCGCGTCTTGGAGCAAGACGGCCTGATTTTCGGGACTTGGGAGGCCCAAGCGAAAGGTGCAGACCGCAAGGTCTACACGCTGACCGAAACGGGCCGCAGGGAAACCGTGAAGCGCACCCAAGCCCTGCGCGACTACGCCGAAACCCTCCGCACGGTTTTAGACAAGTTAAACTTAGGAGGAACCGGCCATGCACAGCCTGCTTGAAGATTACCTGTCGGAAGTCGCCGCGTATCTGACCCCGCTTCCGGTCAAGCGCCGTAATGAAGAGCTGCGCGAGATGCGGGCGCATTTGGAAAACGCCGTCATCGTGAACCAAGAACTTGGACAGACGGAAGAAGACGCCGTACAAAACGCCCTGGTGCAGTTCGGACTGCCGGAAGCGTTAGGCGAAAATGTGGTTTGGGCCTGGCGGCGCGAGAAGAAGCTGTCCCTGCAAAGCTGCCTTAAAGCGGCGGCGTGTACTGTCGCTATGACGATTCTGCTGGGCCATTTGATGCCGTTGCTGCATTTTTATTCTTCACCCGTCGTGACGCCGCTGCATTCTTCTCTCCTGCTGTGGGGTGAGGGGGTACTTTGGCTGATGCCCATGTTCGTGTTGGTGGGCGGCGTCAGCGGCTTTCTGTCTCCAAAACGCTCTGTGGAAGGAGTGGCGCTTGGGATGGATGCGTTTTTATTTTACTTTCTCGTGACCGGCAGTGTGGTTGCTGTTAAGGGAGCGGGAACACCCGACAATTTCGACACGCTCCTGATAGGCTTCAGCCATACGGTTGTTCTGGCAATAATCTCGGCGGCATCCGCATGGATAGGCAGCCGGTGGCGGACGCGCGGCATGAAGCGGTCACGGGTTTAGCGAGTGCTTCGGAACCATGTGCTAAAGCACACGGCTATTGGGCGCGGACGCTGGGAACCCACCGCTTCGCGGGGCTAAGATCACGTTACGGTTATTGGCATTTAGTCGCGGAGCGACTTTCATTCAACAGTAGCCCGGCATTTTAATGCCGGGTTCTCTGCTTTGCGGTTCTTCCCTTCCGGCTACCCATTATTGAGGCGGGGGGGCCTGATGCTCGGCCAGCGCGGCGTCAAACCAGGCGACGAAGCCGGGGAAGCGGCGCTCGGCGGTTTCGGCAGGCGCGTCCAGGTTTTCCCAGACCAGAACCGCTTTTCCCGTGCCGTCCGGCCCTTTGTCAAAGCAGGCGACGGCGTCGCGGTCCAGGCGCCTGGCAAACGCAACATAGCCCCGGCCTGGAAACCGGGACTCTAAGCGAGCCGTTTGCGCGGCAATTTCGGCGTCTTCCAGCATGTCCCAGGGCGCGATGCTGTCCGGCGCATCGTCGACAGTCAACTCGCGCGGCTTTTTCTTAAACATAAGCCGTTATTCGCGGGGCGCGGGCGGGTTTCCTGCTTATTAAGCATCAAAAGGCCACGGGGCTGAACCCCCGTGCTTTAAAAAGGCAAACTCCCGCCTGCGCGGGCGAGGAAAAAATACTCTTGCCTTTTTGCCCGCGCAGGCGGGGAATTTTTCTGTTAAAGCACGGGGGGGGTTCAGCCCCGTGGCCTTCCTTTTGGTTTTCTCGATTTGACTTCTTTTCCCGCCGTGTGCTATACTTGACGCTGAGGATGCCCTGGTGGTGGAATGGCAGACACAGCGGACTTAAAATCCTCCGGGGGCAACCCCGTGCGGGTTCGAATCCCGCCCAGGGCATCACGGTTTGTATGCAGTCTAGCGTCAGAACCCGGCCATTCGTGGCCGGGCTAAACGTATGTAAAGTCCCTTTGGGGCTGAGGAAAAACCGATGCGAAAGTTTGTCATGTAGGCAGCCGCGTGGACGGTGCTGACGGCTGGCAACCTGATTGGCTTGCTGAAGGATGGCATCAACTGGTTTTCAGCCGTTCTTGCGGCTGCTGGCTGCTACCTTGCAGTTTCCAACTGGCTGGAAGTGAGGCGTCGCCAGCGGCGAAAACAAAAAAGCCTCGGCATCATAACATCGGGTACTTGACCCTACTCAGGCACTATCGCGCCCTTCCCTGTGTTCTAAAAGCATGGCAAGACACATGGCGAAAGCGAATGCAGGCGAAGCGTTTTCCTGTCCGCTGTGCGAGCGGGTGGGAGACTTCCTGAAGCCTTCCAAGCACCATCTCGTTCCAAAATCGCGGGACGGCGAAGTAACGGTTGACATTTGTTCGGATTGTCACCGGCAAATTCATGCGCTCTTTACATTGGTGGAGCTGGAGCGCGAGTTCAGCACCGTGGACGCCCTGAAAAGGAGCGAGCCGATGCAGAAGTGGACCAAATGGGCGGCGAAGCAGGGCGGCGGGCGCGTCGCGGTGCGGACGTCTCACGCGAAAAGAAACAGGAACCAGAAAGATAAGAGCTATGGCGCAGTCTAGTGGATATGATGTTGACTTAATTGTAATTGGCGGCGGGCCGGGCGGCTACCCGGCGGCCATTCATGCGGCGAAGATGGGCGCAAGCGTGGTCTGCATTGACTTTGACAATGCCGGCGGGACGTGCCTGAACTGGGGCTGCATTCCGACCAAAACTATGATCGGCTCAGTGGCGGCGTTGGAGCAGGCCAAGCATTTTGCGGACTTCGGGCTGACCATCGGCGGCGAAATCGGCTTTGACATGAATGCGCTGATGGCCCGCAAAGACAAGGTCGTCAAAACGCTGGTTGGCGGCGTCGAGTTTCTTTTCAAGAAGAACGGCGTGCGGTTTATCAAAGGCAAAGGCACGCTGATTGACCCGCATACGGTCGAAGCGGCCACCGAAGACGGCAAGACCGAGCGCCTCACGGCGGCAAGCATTATTCTGGCGACCGGCAGCGTCGTTGCCAAGCTGCACCCGTCCATTCAGATGATCGGCGCGGACACCGCCGACGCCGACGTGTTTGTGGACAACCGGGAAGTCAAGAACCGCAAGGCGGCGGGGACGCTCGGCACGACAACGCTTTGGACCTCCAATGAAGCGGTGTCGTCGCTCCAAGTTCCCAAAAAGCTGGTCGTGCTTGGCTCCGGCGCGGTCGGCACTGAGTTTGCTTACACTTATCGCGGCCTCGGCGCAGACGTGACCTTGATTGAGCTGCTGCCGAACATTGTTCCTGCCGCCGACCCTGACCTGACCAATGAGCTGGCGAAGCTCTTGACCAAAGCGGGCGTCCAAATTATGACCGGCACGAAAGTGGTCGCCATTGACGTTCCCGGCAAGAAGCTCAAATATGTCACGGAAAAAGGCGACGGCGAGATTGAGTTCGACAAGCTTTTGATTGGCGTCGGACGCCGCGCCTATACCGACGGCCTCGGATTAGAAGCGGCAGGCGTCGCCTTTGACCGCAAGATTACGGTAGATGAATACATGCGGACCAATGTGGCGCATATCTACGCCATCGGCGACGCCGCCGGCGGCGGGCTGGCGCATGTGGCGACCCGCGAAGGCGAAGTCGCTGCCGAAAATGCGCTGGGCCACACGACGAAGATGGACTACACTGCCGTCCCTTACTGCGTCTACACCGAGCCTGAGATGGCCTGGACCGGCCTCAATGAGCAGCAGGCCAAAGAAGCGGGTTACGAGGTCAAAGTCGGCAAGTTCACGTTTAAGTCGCTTGGCAAGGCGATGGCGATCAACGAAAACGTCGGGTTAGTCAAAATCGTCACCGACGCCAAATACGGCGAGATTTTAGGCGTCCACATCGTCGGCCCCCACGCCACCGATTTGATCCACGAAGCCTGCGTCTCGATCAAATTAGAGTCCACCATTGACGAGCTGATGCACACCATCCACGCCCACCCGACCTTATCCGAAGCCGTCATGGAAGCCGCCCAGGACGTCAAAGGCGAAAGCGTCCACAAGTAAGCTACCTAAAGCAAAAAGCCCGCGCCATCGGCGCGGGATTTTTTGTGTCGAGTTCGTCATTGACATAATTATCAATTTGATACATAATCCCGATAGTTAGCTCTAGTTATCGGGAGTATGCAAAAATTTACATATCTGCTTTTCAAAAAGTCATTGACATGGTGCGTGAGCAGGGGATGGTAAGACCCCAAGACCTTGTAGCGCAAGGCATTCCTCGCCTTTACCTGCAACGGTTGTATGAAAGGGGGGAACTTGCGCGGCTTGGACGTGGCGTCTATGTTCTTGCGGATACAGAATATTCGCAAAATACGTCACTAGCCGAGGCTTGCAAGCGCGTTCCACATGGGGTCATCTGTCTGCTTTCTGCGCTTCGATTCCATGAGGTTGGAACGCAAAACCCGCACCAGGTTTGGCTGGCTATCCCTGTCAGGAAAGATACTCCTCAAATCACCTATCCGCCGCTTCGTATTGTTCGCTACTCCAACTTGGCCCTGTCCAAAGGCGTCGAGGAACACAAAACAAGCGATGGTCTGGTGCGTGTCTACGGCATCGCGAAGACGGTCGCGGACTGCTTTCGGTATCGCAACAAGATTGGGCTTGACGTTGCCCTGGAGGCCCTGCGCGACTGCCGCCGGGAACGAAGGGCAACGCTGGATGAGTTGTGGCATTTTGCTTCCGTAGATAAAGTTTCCACAGTCATGCGACCCTATTTGGAGTCGGTCACATGAGCCAGAAGCAGCCGCGCAACCTGGAAGCTTCCGTCAAGAGTCGCTTGCTGGCGATTGCGCGGGAGCGGCGGGAAGAGTTTCAAAGTGTTCTCACACGCTATGCCAATGAACGCTTTTTGTACCGCCTCAGCGTCTCTCCTTACCGCCAGAGTTTTGTCGTGAAGGGGGCAAGCCTGTTTGCTCTCTGGCTTGGGTCGCCTCATCGTCCGACACGTGATTTAGATCTGCTGGGCTTCGGCAGTCAAGAGTCAGCATCGGTTGTCGAAATCTTTCAGGCGCTTTGCCGGCAACCTGTGGAGGCTGATGGGCTGACTTTTGATGCCGATACTGTTTCCGCCGCCCCAGCCCGCGAAGACGACAAGTATGCGGGTTTGCGTGTTGTCTTTCAAGCACTGCTGGGCAGCGCCAAAATCTTAATGCAGGTGGACATCGGCTTCGGCGACGCAATTACGCCTTCATCTGTGGAAGTTGAGATGCCGTCTTTGCTGGATGCTCCCGCTGCACACTTGTTGGTTTATCCCCGTGAAACCGTTGTGGCGGAAAAATGTGAGGCGTTGATAGACCTGGGACTAGGCAACAGCAGGCTGAAAGACTTTTACGATCTGCGGCACCTGGCAGCCCATTTCGATTTTGAGGGTGCTTTGCTTTGCCGCGCCTTAACCGCCACACTTGAGCGGCGTGGAACGAGTATTCTGACACTGCCGCCACCTGCGCTTACAGCAGACTTCTCTGGGGACGCCGACAGAGCGCGGCAGTGGCGAGCGTTTTACGGGAAAATCAGTTCATCCTCCGAAGCGTTTGTGCCGCTGGAAGACTGCATCCACGATCTGCTGATATTTCTGATGCCTCCTTTGCAGGCAATACGAGATCAGGCTTCATTCAATGCGCTTTGGCAGTCTACACAGAGGCAGTGGGTTGAGAATTAAGATACGCTCGGGCTTTTTCGGTGTCGAGCTGCCAGATGGCGCGGGCTTTTGTCATCATAAAGCGTTGCCTCCCTCCGTTGCCGCTGCTTACCATCTGTTGTCCGCTGTTTAGCTGGCTTCTGCGCGGCTGTTTTGCCCGCGCAGGAGGTACTCGTTGACTTGAAAGACGACCTGGCGCATGTTGTATCCGCCGGACAGCGGGATCATCGCGCTGCCCTGGGTCTTGACGGCCTGCTTGCCGCGCTGAAGAAGATTGTGGCGAGCGGAGTCCTTCACCAGCAGGATGATGTCCGCGCCGAGGATCGCGGCATCGTGTTTGTCTTTCTTGTCGTTCGGCTCCGTCGTCGGCCAGGAAACTTCGCAGCTCAGGCTGGCGGACAGTTCCTGAACGACATGGGGGCGGTTTCTGCCCCCTAAAATCATCACTTTTTTGCCGCTCATGTACGCGCGAACGGTGTTCAGCATGGGCGCAAAGTCGGCGTCCGGGACTTCTACGGTTTCATCCAGGCTGACTTCCGCAAGCTCCTGGCGGCTGCGCTCCGTCAGCACTGCGTCCAGGAACTTGGCGTACTTCGGCTCGCCGGCCAGAAGAACGGGCGCGGTATCAAGAAGGGCTTTACGAACCCGCACATTTGTCGGAGGCACTTTCGCTTGCAGGCATTCCTCCAGCAAAGCGAACACTGTTTCGCGATGCTGGGGAACATCTTCGCTCCTCATGCCGCTTCCTTCCAGCGTGTCTTCCCAGGCTTCCACGGCGCTGACGGCGTCCTGCTGGCGCTGCTGGCGGGCCTGACGCGCTTCTTCCTCCGCTTCTTCCGCCGCTTCTTCCTCCGCCCGCGCTTCAACGAGGGCTTGGACCTCCTGCCAGACTTCGCGCCCTCTGGACGCAATCTCCAGGACACGCTGCTCCGAACACAATTTATCCAGCGCATTCAGCCAGCCGAAGTCATCGGAAGCCTTGGCGTTCTTGGCTGCCCGCTGGAATTCCCCAAGCGCGTTGTCACGATGGCCTGAGACCT
Source organism: uncultured Armatimonadales bacterium (assembly GCA_964249345.1). Taxonomy (GTDB): domain Bacteria; phylum Armatimonadota; class Armatimonadia; order Armatimonadales; family Capsulimonadaceae; genus JANXMY01. The sequence goes on from CAXUBO010000057.1 coordinate 14,442, forward strand.
CCCGCAAGCGGTTCGCCGCGCGGTGCGCGGCAATGATGAAGTCCATCAAACAGGTGCGTTCGTCGCGGGTCAAATGCTTCCAGTACGAGACGTACCACGAAAGCGTGTCGGCAGCCTCGGCGCAGTACCGATAAGCGGCCGCGATCTGGCCCCACGGGAGGGCTTCTCCGGGGCCGCGCGGCGTTCTAAAAACAAATGGGAAGTCCCACTGGTCCCGCTCCGGTGCAGAAGAAACAAGCATCGCGGCGACTTCTTTGAAGCCAAGCGCGATGCCCGCGCCGGCGGCGTGCTTTTCGGCCAGAACGCCGGCCTGCTCCCAGAACGCGAGAGTGTCCGCATAAAGAGACCGCGCCCGGAACCGATAAGCCAAAGTGTCCGCCCTGTCGTGATAATAGTCGTCTGCTTCGGAATGGAGGTGCGCCAGCTTCGCCGTGAGCCGCGCTTCCTCTTCCGCTGCGAGCCGTGCTTCTTGTTCCGCCGCAAGGCGCTCTGCTTCATGGTCAACCGCTTCATGGTCAACCGCTTCATGGTCAACCGCCCCAATTTCCAGGGGCGCGTCCTGAGACGGAGCGGGCTGAGACGGGGCGGGTGCGTTGCAAGCGGCCAGCGCCTCCTGGAACTGGGCCAGAACAAAAGCGATTTCGGAAACCAGGGCCGAATGGTTTTCTTCGGTTGCCGCTGCCAGCTCCGCTTCCAGGCTCTGAATGGCAGAAGACCAAAATAATTGTTTGCGATGCTGCTCTCGCCGCTCGCGGAGGCTTTGAAGGTAGCGGTCAAACTCCTGAGCATCGCGGAGTAAAATTTGCGTTTGTGATTCTGTAAGGTCCATTTGTAGTCTCCTTAGCTTTTAGGGCTTTTCGCTGAGATAGCCGGCGCTTTTTCGGTCTCAAGCTGCCGGACGCAGTGAGATTGATGGGGCATGAAGCCGAGGGCGTGGTTAATGCCGGGCATGGCGGCAGGCGCTCCTTTTTAAAACACAATCAGCGTTAAGTTCGCCGTTCAGTCGCAGTTTTCCTATGTTTCAAGACAGAAACTGCCGGGCATAGTCAAGCCATCTGAGGAGGTATTTCCAATGCGTGTTTTTTCCATGCATATTTTTGACGCGCCGCGCCGCGCTTTCGGCATCGCTGCCGTCGTGGGCCTCGGCGTTCTTGGCTGCGCCGGATGCGGCCATGACAACAGCGACCAGCCGCCGACCACCGTGGTGACGACGCCTGCGCCGCGCAACACGACGGTGGTTGTGCCGAGCGGTCCCGGCACTGCCGGAGCGCCGGGTCCCGCCGGTGCGCCTGGCCCGGCGGGCGCCCCTGGTCCCGCCGGTGAGCCGGGTGCCGCAGGCGCTCCGGGAGCGCCCGGTGCTTCCGGCAGCTCCGGCGCGTCCGGCGGCGCAGGCACAGCGGGAACGACCGGCGGCGCAGGCACAGCGGGAACAACCGGCGGCGCAGGCACAGCGGGAACAACCGGGCAGTAGTTCTCAGGCCCGGCTTCCAGCACTGGAAGCCGGGCTTTCTCTTTGCGAGACATTTGTTTTTCGCCGCCAAGTTGACTTTGCGCTTGAACTCTGTCACCCTGTACTTGCATTCGCAAAATGAGAGCGGTAACCAAGCGGCAGCCAAAAAGGCTGGCGCTTTTTTTGCTGCGCCCCGCCGAACCTTTTCCGCCTCTGGCGAACCTTTTCCACCTCTGGCCGCGTCTTTCTCTGCAATGAGACTTGCCATGACCAGCCGCTGGGAAGGGGACGCCGCCGCACTGCAAACACGCGAGCAGCGCGAAGAAGCGCTCTGGATCGCGCGGGCCAAAACCGGCGATGAAGCCGCGTTCCGCTGGATTTTGGAGCAGTACCGAAGCCGCGTCGTGCGTCTCGCCGCCCATGTCCTGCGGCGCGATTCGGAAGCGGAAGACGTAGCCCAGGAAGCGTTTGTGCGGGCCTTTCAGCGCCTGCCGGAGTTTCGGGAGTCGGGCCCGTTCTCGTCCTGGCTGTTTTCCATTACCGTCCGCCTCTGTTTGGACCGCCGCCGCTCCGCTTTCTGGTCCCGCGAAGCGCCGGAAGACGCCGCCCCGCCGGTCTCCCCCTTTCAATCCCCGGATACGCGCGTCGTCATAGAAACGCTGCTGGACCGTCTTTCGCCGCCGATGCGGGCGGCGCTGGTCCTGCGCGAGATGGAGGGCTTGGAGTACGACGAGATTGCCCAAACGCTCCGCATCCCCGTCGGCACGGTTCGCTCGCGCCTTCATGCCGCCCGCGCCCAGCTTCGGGACCTTTGGACGGCGATTGATGAGGAAAGCTCCCATGTCTAACCCTGCCATTGACCCTAAGCTGACTGAGGCCCTGCGCTCTCTGCCGGTTCCGGCGCCGTCCGCAGACTTTGATGACCGCATTCTCCTTGCCCTGCGTGCTCCCGTGCCGTGGCACCGGCGTTTGACCTGGCGCAGCATCTGGCAGCCGGCCCGTCCGCTGCTGCTGTCCGCGTCCGGCTCACTCGCGCTGACGCTTCTTCTGCTGCATTTGACGCTGAACGGCCCGGTTTCCGCCCCGCCGCCTGCTTCTGCCGCTGCCGCATCAAGCCTCGCTGCCGCGCCGCTGCCTTCGGTAGACGCCCTGCTGGACCGGCCCAACTTATGCGCCGGATCACTCGCCGCCTGGCCTGCCGAAGCGGCTGCGCCGGAGAAAGCGCCCCGCAAGCCGGAGCCGCGCCGCCGCGCTTCCATTTCTTGCCGCCGCCCGTTTTTGACGGCGTGACGAGCTTTAACAGCCCGGCAGAGGCCGTTTGCCGCGCAGGAGGAAACCATGATGTAAAACGCCACGGAATGAATTCCGAGGCTGGGAAGTTCCCACCGTCGCGGCGACGGAAGAGCCCCCGAACCATCTTAGCTTAACTTCCAGCGCTTTCTCTTGTGTCGCCGCGACACTGGGACTTTGGCAGCCACGCATTTCTAATGCGTGGCTTCCCAACACACGACTTCAAGAAAAAACTCAACTTATGAACACCCCCCAAGTCCGTCTAACCCAGCTCGGCCTCGCCTTCGGCATTCTGCTGGCCCTGCTGATTTCGCCCCAAACGCGCTGGCTCGTGCGAATGCCCCTGCGCGTGCCATCTTCGCTGCCGGGCCGCAGCGAGGCACGGCGGCAGGCAATCGTGCAGGCGCACCCGCAGGATTTCCAAATTCAGCTTGCGGGCCAGCCCGGTACATCAGGGCAAACGCCGCTGGAATATGACCGCAGCCTTGTTTCCCGGTTTCCCGGCAGCGCCCCGCTCCGGGCCAAGATTTTGCGCGATGCCACCATCAAAGAAGTCCGGCTGCACCGGGACGAAGACAACCTGCTGCAAGGGAAAACTCCGGTGCCGTTCCGGCCCGGCCCGAACGACCCGGTTCCGACCGCCGCCCAGCTTGCCGCGTTTGACGCCGATGCCGCCGCCGGAGAGCGGCTTGACCCGGACAATGCGTACTTTCCCTTAATGCGGGCTGTCGGCCTGTTCGCGGCCCAGCGGGACAGCGCAGGGCTGGCGGCTGTCCGGCGGGCCTCTGCCAAGCCCCTTTGGAATGAGTATGCTGCGGACGAAGTGGAAGGCCGATGGCGCATCAACCGGGAGATTTACGGCGGTCAGGACGCGGTTTCCGCCGCCGCCGTTTCCGCGTCGGTGCTGTTCCCGGAATACGCTGAGCTGCGGTCGGTGGCACGGGTTGTCGTCTACAAGGCCATTTTAGACGAACAAGCCGGTCAGCCGGAAGCGGGTTTGGCAAAACGCGAGGCGCTGGCCCGCTGCGGCGAGCTGATGGGTGTCCAAGCGGCTTCGGTGATTGGAAATTTAGTGGGAATTGCCATCAACAGGATTTCGCATGATCGTCCGGGCGGTACGCCGCCTCTCGCGCCGGGCGCGAATCTCTCCGGCGACCAGCGGATACAGGAGCATTTGGACGCTTACTGCGCTTATGTGACCAAAATCGGACACCCGGAAGCGGCGGCAGAGGCGCGGGCCGACGAGCAGGACTGGCAGCAAATTCACCGTGTCACCGAGAAGCTGAACGACACTGTTCTAGGCAGCAGCATGGCAAGCCTCATCCACACGGCGATTGCTTTCTACGGGGATGTGACCCTCCTGCCGAACATTCTGAGCGTGTTCGTGCTGGGCCTCATCGCGGCTGGATTGAGCCGCCTGCCGCGAATCCAGCGCCGCGAGCCGCTGCCTGCCGGGGCCGCCGCAGGCTTTTGGAGCATAACAGGGATCGGCGTCCTACTGGCGGCTTTTTTGGTGTCCGATCCTGACAAGGCTTTCGTTTACGCCGCCTTATGTATTTTAGCGCCTCTGGGGATAGTCGGCATTCTCGCGCTGGCCGTGCCGCGCCTGCGCCGTCCGATCCAGACCGGCTTGATTGCAGCCGCGATCACGCTGGCTGTGGCCGGGCTGTTCGGCCTCGCCGCTTCCTGGCAGGCAGTTGTTTTGGGCTGG
>CAXUBO010000057.1:18992-21208 GCA_964249345.1 uncultured Armatimonadales bacterium
GTTGTTTTGGGCTGGCTGGGGCTATGTTTCGCGCTCCCGGTTCTGCTGATGTTCGGGTGGAGCATTGCCGGCTTGGTCAAGCATGTTCCGTTTTCGGTCAAAGCCGTGGAAAACTTTCGCGCCGTCATGCCGCCGCTGATTTGCGTTCTGATGCTGCTCTACGGCGGGCTGACATTGTGGACGGTGCAGCAGGAGGCGCGGGCAAATTATGGGCTGGAGCGTTCTCTGCACGGCGAAGGGCAGTATCTCGCGCAGACGGCAGGGCTGGCGTGGCCGAAGGAGTAGAAAGGGAAGTCACGAGGCTGAACCCCCGTGACAACTAACCCGTGACGGCTCAATGCAGGATTTTTCCGACGCCATGCCGAACTCCCGTTCATGCCTGAGACGACCGCCGATATTTCCCGCTTTTTTACGAACACTGACCGGAGCGTGTATGCGCTCAAGAACCTGCCGGAAGAAGTGGTCGCTTATTTGTTCGCCCGCTATTCGCGCTCCCGCTTGTCGCTGCGAGACGACCTGCGGAACATGCTGGACGCTGAAGACTTAGGGGCGCTGATTGGGCCGGGCGGCGTAGACAACGAAATTGACGCAGTTTCGGGTTTGCAGGAGCGGGCAAGGGCGTTTGCTGAAAAATATGTGCTGGGCTACGGACACTCCTGCTACGATGATCAAACGGAAGTGCTGACGGAAGACGGGTGGAAATCCTGGGCCGAGACGGCACGGGAGTGGCAGGCAGGAACTGTGCCACGTCTGGCGACGCTGAACCCAGAAACAAATTTTTTAGAGTACCTTCTGCCGGAGCGTGTGATTGCAGAGCCGTACCAGGGCCAAATGTACCATGTGCGTGGGAAGTACATCGATCTCTGCGTGACACCCAACCATCGCATGTGGGTTTGTCCCACGACTACAAAGCAGGGGCGTCTTAAGCAGGACTACCGTCTTGTTCCGGCGGATCAATTAGAAGGCGTTTCCTGCGCTTATCAGTTGACCGCCCGCTGGGAAGGCCCAGAGCCTGAGAACTTCGTAATCGGCGGCCGGACCGTCAACGCCAAAGCATTTATGAAATTCATCGGCTTCTTTGTGGGCGATGGGCATCACGACCGCCGCTATCCCAGCTATGTTCAGTTTCATCTCAGAAAGCAGCGCGAGACTCAGTATTTAGAAACGGTCGCCCCGGAATGCGGATTTGACGTGCGGCGGCATGGCCGCAAACACGGTATTATCTCGCCCTGTCTCGGTGATGTCATGCGGACCTTCTATGATGACCAAAAGCGGAAATCCATTCCGAGGGAGTGGCTGCGTTTTGGTCCGGGGTTACTGGCTTGCTTGTGGGATGGACTGATGCATTCCGATGGGTCCTTCGGCACGAAGAATGACCTGATGTATGCGACGACGAGCGAGCCGCTGCGGGATCAGGTCTATGAAATCGCTCTCAAAATTGGATGCTCCGCCTACGCCAGCGCACATGTTACCGGAGAATACCAGCCCTGCTACGCGATTCATATCAACCGTACCAACCCAAAACCTGTCGTCAACAAATTGAAGTACATCAAGCAGGATCGCTGGGCTGCTTATGATGGCATGGTCTACTGCGCGGAAATGCCCGCGAACCACATACTTTTTGTCCGAAGAAATGGACGGGCGACTTGGTCGGGAAACTCCGTGGCCGAGCATGGCGTGGTGCATCTTGCTTTGGAAAACGTGAGCATTCTCGCGTCCAAGCTGGTGGAAGACGCCCGGCTTGCGTCGTACACCGAGAAAAGCACGCGCTATGTGGCCTTTGATCCGGGCAAAGCCTACTTTCCGCCGCGCGTTATGGCGGACGCGAAGCTGGGCGCGGAGTACCGGCGAGCGGTGCGCGGCCTGCTGGAAGCGTACACAGGCTGGACGGAAGATTTTGTCCGGCAGATTAAAGCGCGGACGCCGCGCGGGGAAAGGCAGACCGAACGCGCCTATGACGCCGCCTCCCGCGCGACGGCGTTTGATGGACTGCGCTTTCTGCTGCCGGCGGCGACGCACACGAATGTCGGGCTGACGCTGAACGCCCGCGCTTTAGAGCATCTCATCACCAAGCTGCTGTCGCAGCCGCTGGAAGAAGGGCGCGAGCTGGGAACGCAGATGAAAGCCGAAGCGCGTCATGTGGTCCCGACGCTCCTCAAGTACGCCAACTTTAATCCCTACCGGGCGGAAACAAGCGCCGCGATTGAAACGCTGGC
>CAXUBO010000057.1:21308-23370 GCA_964249345.1 uncultured Armatimonadales bacterium
GGTCTCCCTCCTTTTTTCCGACCCGGATGCCGACAACAAATTAGTCGCCGCAATTTTGTACGGCGCATCGCACCTGCCGATGGAAACCGTGTTGGCGCGGGTTGAGGCGCTGGGCCAAGACGCCAAAAAGCGCGTCGTAGACGAATACCTGAAACGCCGGGGCAAACATGATGCGCCGGGCCGGGCGCTGGAGCGCGTGTTCTGCACGGTAGAAATGACGATGGACTACGGCGCGTTTCGGGACGTTCAGCGGCACCGCATGGCGACGCAGGCAGCGCAGGCGCTTTCGCCCGCGCTGGGCTTTGAGAAGCCCGGCGAGTTTGAGACGTTCGGCTACGCCGCGCAGTATGAGGACTTGCTGGCCCGGTCGGCGGACACTTACGCGCGTTTGTGTGACGCCGGCTTTGTCCACGAAGCCGCCTACGTTCTGCCGCTGGCGACCCGCATCCGTGTTTTGTTCACCTGGAACCTGCGCGAAGTCACCCATTTTGTCGAGCTGCGCTCCGCTCGGCAGGGACACCCGTCGTACCGGAAAATCGCCCAGGAAGTTTACCGCGCTGTTGAAGCGGCTTATCCGCTCATCGCAAAATATATGCGGCCTGATCTAAACATGTATGCCCTGACGCGAGACTGAAGCCATAAAAGAAGACAAACAACCTGAAATTGCAGATGACGCTTTAATTGAGCGGCCCGGCACAAGAGTAGCTGGGGCCAAGCGTCGGCGATCCTGGCTGGCGATCCTGCTGTGCGTCCTGGCGATCCCGGCGGGGCTGACGCTGATCGGCGCCCTGACCTCGCCGCCCCATGTCGCAGGCATTCCCAGAGGGAATCTGATCACGCTGCAAGCCGACGCGCCGTCGGAGCACACGACGACCCTGCGCGGGCTGTTTGTGTCCGGCCCCGACGGCGCGGCCCGCCTGCTGGCCCACGAGACCGAGCCGCAGGACACCGACGACGGCGTCCGCGTCTGGATTACCCAGCCGGCCCTGTCGCCGGGCGGCACGCAGCTTGCCTTTGAAAAACAGTTTATCACGATTGGGGAAGACAAGCAGGCGATTGACAACCAGATTTGGGTCATGCCGCTCTCGCCCGGCACGCGCAACCCGCCCCATCTGGTCATAGACTTGACCCGTCAAAAGCTGAAACAGATTGTCGGCTTGGCCTGGGACTCCGACTCATCGCTGATGTTTCTGGAAGACGGCGCTTCGTACAGCGTCCCGACCGAAACAAGCGACGCGCCCCTGATTACGCCGCTTGACCTGCACGGGCTGGCACTCACGAAGTCAAACGACATTTCCGCCACGCGCTCCCCGGCGCTGACCGAAGCCGGCACATTTGCCTACGCGGTCCAGACGCCAACCGGCCCGCAGGTGCTGACGCAGGTGCAGGAGCGCACCGTTCCCGGTCCCGCGTCTGCGATCTTCGCCGTTTCCCCCACGGGGGACAACATCGCGTTCGTGCCGCCCGGCGCTGCGAATGTCATCCGTCAATACAGCATATCCGCCCACGCCTACGGCCCGGACATTCCCGTACACTGGGGATGGTCCGTGTTCGGCCGCCGCGAGATTACATCCCTGCGCTGGTCTCCCGACGGCTCCCAGCTTGCGTTCACCGTCAGCAAGCCGCCTGTCCCCGACGAAGAAATCTTCGTCGTGACCCCCGCCACAGGCAAGACCGTTCAGTTGCCTTATCGTACAGGCCGCGCCGCCTGGGACTGGGGCAAGTGAAGTGTTTGCAAAATGATTGTCAAAGTGTCGTCAAAATGTTGACAAAATGATTGTCAACGTGCCACACTTGCTATGGTGTTGCGCCATAACGCAACAAAAGAAGGGAACCGCCGGCAAGCGATCCCCTTCTTTCGAGCGGATTTTAGAAGCCTAAGCTTTTAGCAATCCGCAAAATCGCTGCGATTGCACTAGAAGCCATCTCATAAATACCGAAGCCCTATCAGGACACGATCTGTTGCTGATTTCGCCGAGCCTGTTTGAGAGTAGATAGGCTTGGCGGCAGAGGCCAATTTTAAGGCAACAGAGCCGCGTTAGTATTTATGAGATGGCTTCTA
>CAXUBO010000058.1:0-5422 GCA_964249345.1 uncultured Armatimonadales bacterium
CTGGGCGCGGCAGCAGCAAGCGCAGGAAGCCAAGTACGCCGAAGACCATACGCCGCTGGTTCTGGATGCCAAGACGCAGGCGATTTTGTCGGGCGCAGACCGCGTAGAGACCTTCCGCATTGCAGGCGGCGAAGATGAGGATTACACGAAAAAGGAACAGGCCGCCATCTACGGGCCGCACCCGCATTATTTTAACGGTTACCCTGTGATAGAGGCCGGGCAGGTACAGGATAAAGCGTTTGCCGCGTCCCTTCAGAAAGCAGTGTCGCAAGCATCAGGAAAAGTGGACGCAGCCCAATGCTTTGAGCCGGGCATCGGCTTCCGGGTCTGGAAAGCAAAAGCGCACACGGACATTTGTATCTGCTTTTATTGTTCCGGGATACTGATCACTACTCCCGGCACAAGGGCAAACAGCCAAAATCCTTACAACATGCCAACGATGCTGGGGAAATCACGTCCCGCGCTGCTGGCTCTCAGCAAACAAGCCTTTCCGCAGGACGCACGTTTGGCGGCGCTGAACTAATCGGTTTTAGGAACCGGCGACAAAGGCCGCGAGGACGATGAAGGCGGCGACGATCAACAGCGCGGTTTTAAGCCAGGGTTCTTCTAATTGGGGAGGGTTGGGCGCGTAGAGGGTTTGGGCGCAGGCAGTAGTCATAGGAAGAGTATCGGGTAAAACTGCCGGGTTTTAGAGGCCGCACGAAAAATAGCATGGAGGTGCGAAGATGACTCTGCGGCGACGCCTGGAAGCGGTTCCTGAGACCGTGCAGAAGTTTGATTTTGCGTCGGCGCAGAAATACCGCGAGGGAGTCGCGCTAGCGGCGACGGGACATCTTGGCGGCGGGATTTCCTTGTTTGGGTATTCGGCGGAGATGCTGCTGAAAAACGCCTACTTTCGTTATACGGGGGCCAGTGCAGTAGACCGCATTCAGCCCCGTTTGGCTCCCGCGCTGGCGGCGGGGCGTCTCTATATTCCGGCAGTTCCGCATGAAAGCTACCATAGCCTTCAGTTTTGGGCGCTTCTTTTGCGGGCCCAGCGCCGCCGTCAGCTCCGGCCGTTGCCACCGCTGGTGGATGCGTCCTTTACGGCCAGAACCCGCCGGCTGCACCAGACGGCTTGGATCGGAATGCGTTACCGGCGGGATCAAGCGACCGCGCAGGAAGCCCAAAATGCCCAAAGCGACGCGGCCTGGCTTCAGCGTCATTACTTGGAGTTGTGGAGGTAGAAATGTCGTTTGCGAAATTGACTGCGTTTGGCGCTCTCAAATATCAAGAACTGGAATACCGCCTTGCGGAAGAATGGCGGTCGCCGCAGTCACCGCCGGCGGAGCCGTTCATTATCGAAGACGGAGACCCTCGAAAAGGGCCGCTGAGTTTGTATGTGATTTGGAACGCCTGGCATGATTTGGACCCGATTGAGCGGTCCGAAATCATTGTCAATGCCTGCGAGAAGGTGCGCGGGCGGAAGTTCGTCCTTCAAGTTTCTTCGGCCACGGGGCTGACGACGGCGGAGGCCGAGCAGATGCACCTTCAGTACGCGCCGCTGGAATCTGTGGTCTGAAAGGGGACTGGAGATGATTGATTATGCTCTTTGGGTTCAGCGTGCTAAAGATTTCACAGCAAGTTTGGAAGGCCGACTGCCAGGCGAATGGCAGATCGAATACAGCATAGCACCGCCTCTGGATGAACCAGACTTGGTCAGTGTAGAAAGCAGTTTGGGGCGCAGCCTTCCACTGCCGTTACGCCGCTTTTTTGAGTTAGGCTCTCGCTGTTGTGAATGCCGTTATGTGTGGGAGCCGGAAGGCAGTTCGCAGGATCAAATAAACTTCATTTTCCCCAGTAACGGCTATATTTATGGCGGGGCAAGGCTTTGTGACGCAAAAGAAATGGCGGAACTGTTGGAAGAGTGTCAAGGGGCAGCCGAAGGCTTCGAGGAGGCCCCGGAGCAGGAAGCTTACTGGCTGAACGCTTTGCCCTTTGCTTGGCTTAGAAACGGTGACAAATTGGGCTTGGATATGCGGCAGAAAGAGAAGCCAACACTAGTTTATCTCGCGCATGACGATGACAGCATGATTATTGCACCGGATTTTGATACGTTCCTAAGTATTTGGGAGCGTCTTTGTTATATCGGGCCTGAACACTGGCTGCTGGAAGAGTTCATCAACCCGGAAACCGGTTTTCTTGACGCTGATATGCCAAAGGCAGCTGAACTCAGAAGAATGTTCGGCGTCGCGGAATGAAGAACTTCCTATGCCTGTTTTAGACGTGACCGAGTTTGATTTTTCGCAGGAACACGCGCTGGGGGCGGACAAAGTGGCCCGGCGCGTCGCCGTGGTCCGCAATGAAAGCGGGCGGGCGGTGCTGCATGTGGGGGTCAAGTCGCCGGTGCCGTGGCTGGATGTGTATCCCGGCGAGTTTGCGCTGGCCCCGTCGGAAGCGCAGGCGGTGACGGCGGAGCTGAGGCCGGAAAAGGCCGGACACGCGGCGCTGGCGGCGACTCAGGTGTCGCTGTTCGGGCAGTATTTGACGGTCTCGGCCCAAGACGCCGCCGATCTGCCGGGGGATTTGGAACTGGCGATTGCGGTCACGCCGCCGCTGTCCAATTGCCCGCACTGCGCCGCCGACCTGCCGGAAGGCGCGACGGAATGCCGGCGCTGCGGGGAGCGCATCCGGCTGTGCCGGGTCTGCGGGACGCCGAACACTTGGATCGCCACCCTGTGCCGCCTGAGCCCGGCCCATGTCCTCCGAACCGAAAGCGACTGGCGGATGTCGCCGGGCGGCGATGAGGCCCACGCCCTGAGCGGGGCGCGAACATTGGGGACGCATCTTGCCCGGCGCTGGTCGTTCCCGTCGTTTGCCCCAACGCGGGCCGCCGACGCTTTGGAATGGAGCGCCCCGCTGGCGGCGTTCGGCATGGTCCTTGCGTCCGGCATTGACACGGCGGCAAGCCGGGCGTCGCTGTTTGCGTTTGAAACAGCAACCGGAGCGGCGCTGTGGGATTTTGATCTGCCGGATGCGTCGGGCCTGTACCCGGACCGAGGCGGCATGGCGCTGTCAGGCGACGGGATGCTGTACGCGGCGACGCTCGCCGGCTCGGTGCTGGCGATGGATGCCATCCGGGGAACGCGCCTTTGGGAAGCCAAAGTGTCCGGCGCGGTCTACGGCGGCGTGACCCTGAGCGGTGATCTGCTGCTGGTCCCGGCGGGCGAAACGGTGGTTCTGCTGGACCGCAGCTCCGGCGCCCTGCTTCGGACGCTGCCGGCGGGCGGGCGCTGCGATACAGCTCCGGCGGTCTGGGGCGGCGGGGTCTTTGCGGCGGGCGATTCGTCTGAAGTGCGTGCGTTCAATCTGAGCACCGGCGCGGAAGTCTGGCGGGCAGAGACCGACGGCCCGTTTGACGCCGCACTTCTGGTGCGGGACGGCACCCTCTATGCCGCGACGATGGCCGGCACAGTGTATGCTTTGGAAACGGCGACAGGGCATATCCGCTGGCAGACCTCCGTGTCATCCAAAGGGATTGCCGTTTCGCCCGCGCTGTCTGCGGACGGCGGCCTGCTGTTTGCGGCCTGTGATGACGGCTACCTGCATGTCGTCGCCGCGCATTCCGGCAATTTGATTCGCTCGCGCCGCGTGAGTTCTACTCCCTTGCGCTCGTCGCCGGCGTGCAGCGGTTCCACGGTGTTTGTCGGCGCGGATGACGGCATTTTGTATTCGCTTGACGCGGGTTATGAAGTCCGGCGGGCGTATGAAACGTCGCCGGGTACGCGCTTGGGAACGGCAGGGCCGGCGCTGTATGGCGACACGCTGGTCTGCGCTGCCACTAACGGCGTTTTGTATGTTTTGCAGGCAACCGCCTGATTTTGTACCCTGAGCTTCGCACTCTGATTTGGAGGATCACCATGACAGCAGAAACTTTGCCCCGGCGGCAGGATGTACCCCTTGAAAAAACGTGGAACGTGGAGAGCGTTTTTCCCTCAGCAGATGCCTGGGAAACCGAGTTTGCCCGCGTCGGCGGACTCTTGGAAGGGTTTGCCGAGTATGCCGGGCGACTCGGCGAGTCGCCCGCGATGCTGACGGCGGCGCTGGCGAAGCGCACGGAAGTGGGGATGGCCGTGCGGAAGCTGGGGCTGTATGCGTCCATGCTGCGCTCCGGCGACACCGGCGACCAGAGAGCGGCCGCGCTGTCCAGCCGCGCCGGCGGCCTCGGAGCAAGGTACGCCTCGGCGACGGCGTTCTATGAGCCGGAGCTTTTGGCCGTTGACCCGCAAACTCTCACGAATTGGGTGGCGCAGACGCCGGAGCTGGCGATGTACGCCCACTATTTTGACACGCTGGCACGGCGGCGGGACCATGTGCGCTCGGAAGAAGTGGAATCTCTGCTGGCGCAGGTGTCGGAGCCGCTGTCGGCGCTCGGTACGGCGTCCGGCTCGCTGACTGACGCGGATTTAAAGTTCGCGCCTGTCACCGATGCGGGCGGAATCTCGCACGAAGTCGCCCAGGGAACGATTGCCGATCTGCTGCGGCATGAAGACCAAGCCGTGCGAAAAGCCGCCTGGGAGTCGTATGCCGACGGGCATTTGTCCGTCAAGAACACGCTTGCCGCGTGCCTCAGCGGGCGGGTCAAGCAGAGCGTGTTTGGGAGCCGCGCCCGGCGCTACCCGTCGGCACTGGAAGCGTCACTTGCCCCGAACGCGATCCCGCGCGAAGTGTTTGACACGCTGCTGTCCACGTTCCAGGCCAATCTGCCGATTTGGCACCGCTATTTTAAGCTCTTAAAAAAAGGGCTGGGCGTCGAAACGCTCTTCTGCTCCGATGTTCCCGCCGACACTGTGCCGGCCCCGATGCCGAAGACTGAGGCTCCCATCACGTTTGCCGAAGCGACCGACATCATCTGCGAAGGCATGGCCCCGCTTGGCGACGGCTATACCAACCCAATGCGCCAGGGCTTGGAACAAGACCGCTGGGTGGACGGCGTGCCAAATGTCGGCAAGGGCAGCGGCGCGTTTTCATCGGGGATGCCGGGAACGTACCCGTTCATTATGATGAACTTCCGGGATGATTTGTTTTCGGTCAGCACGCTGGCGCATGAGCTGGGCCACTCCATGCATTCGTATTTGACCTGGCAGTCTCAGCCGCCGATTTATTCCGGCTACTCGCTGTTTGTCGCCGAAGTCGCGTCTAATTTTGATCAAGCGCTGGTGCGCGGGCATCTGCTGGACACAACCACTGACCGCGACTCAGTGCTGGCGATCATTGAAGAAGCCATTTCCAACTTCCACCGCTACTTGTTTGTGATGCCGACTTTAGCGCGGTTCGAATTGGACTGCCATGAGCGCATTGAGCGCGGCGAAGCCTTGACCGCCGACGGCATGGGCGCGACTTTGGCGGGCTTCTTCCGCGAAGGCTACGGCGGGCAGGTGGA
>CAXUBO010000058.1:5522-23141 GCA_964249345.1 uncultured Armatimonadales bacterium
GCCTTCGGCGTGCTGTCCAAGATGGTGGATAGATTAGCGGAGATTGTCGGAGAATAGCGATTGATGGAGCCGCGAACGCTAACATACCGCAAGCCGTGGCTGTTCCGTGCCGTACTGGTCTTCTATAGTCTCATGGCCGTCACGCTCATCGTCGCGATGTGGAGTAACATTGCAAGTCGCCCGCATCCTAATTACGGCCCACTGCCGATGGGCATTTTGCTGTTCGGCGGCGGGAGCCTGCTTTTCTTCTGGCTGTCCGGGCCGGACGACCTTTCTATTGACTTGGAGCAGAGGACTTACCGCCATGTCAAAGGATGGCCCTTCTTCCCAAAGACGCGCACTGGCCCGATTTCGGACTTTTGGGGCGTTTATGTGGGGCGGACACAAGGCAAGAGCCGCTATTTCTGCGTTGGTGTGACCTGGTGGGGCGGCAAAGGTAGCGTGACGCTAAAACGGTTTTCCAGCAAAATGCACGCGGAGCGATTTGCGGCAAGTTTGATGTCCGATTTGGAGCTGCAACAGGTCATGCCGCCGCGCAATCTGCGGCCATCCGCATAATTCGTAACCATGTGTTTGAGGCCATGCAATAAATTGCACGGCTAGACGGCTCGGACGCCACGAATCCTGGAATGGAATTCCAGGGCTTTGGAAGTGCGATTGTCTGCCTCCGCAGACACAAGAATAGTCTGGCGCGTTAATCTTATGTCCGCGAAGGCGGACAATCGCATTTTAGAAGACCCGGATTTTTAATCCGGGTTATTTTTGTTTTGCTGCGTCTCTACTTTACCGCAAACGTCCGAATTATCTTTCCCGATGGCAGGCTCTTGGGGCTGACTGCGCCGGGGCCGTCAGAAACCTGCGCTGGGAAAAGCCACTTCACGCTGCCGTCGGCCATCAGGAAGTTTAGGCCGAAAGTTTTGGGATCGTGCCGAGTGCTGTTTTGGGGCGCACTCAGTCCCGTTGCGCTGACGGCTTCGGGCTGGGACGGATCGCAGTTAAGCGTCGTGAACTCATACAGGGCTACGGTTGCAGATGCGTCAGTAAAATTTATGTAATGCTGCTTTGAGATGTTCCGGTTCTCGGCGTAGGAGATGAAGGGGGCTTCGGCAGAGTCGTCCCGGCAGCGATAAACGTAACGGGAACGGGTGTAGGGATAAAGCTGATTGGCCCAGCCGTTGCCGGCGGCGCTGACGCCGGGCGGGTAAATATATCCGTAGTCTTGTTCATACTGAGCATAAGCAAGGCCAAGCTGCTTCATGTTGGACGAGCATCCAGGGCCGCTGTGTTCATGCACTTTTTGGAACACTGGGAACAAGATGGCGGCCACAAAGCCGACAATGCACACGACGGCGACAATCTGGGTCACAGGCGGCCGTTTGAAGGGGAACTGCGGCATTGGAGACCTCCATCAGTCTAAAACATAATTGGATTATACATAATTTGTAGGTATAATTGAACTATCAGCCGGCAACAATTGCCGAACAAGGAGAACGACTATGCCCCAGTATTCCGTCAATTTCAGCAGCGATTTTGATAAAGCTCTGACCGATGCTTCCAAACAGCAGGGAACCACAAAAGCCGACATTATTCGCAAGGCGGTCGCAAGCTATGTCTACCTGAACAAAGAAACCGTAGACCCCGACCGGAAGGTATCCATTACGGACAATCAAGGCTTAGTAATCAAAGACATTATACTGCCGTAGCAAGCGTGCTGCGCCGAAGGGGCAATCATGGACGAAAACGAGTTCGCGGCAGTCCGTGCCAGGGCGTTGCAGGCTCAGGAAACGGCGGAAACGGTTCCCCGCACAGAAATCCTTCGCAGCGGGGGCATTGGAAGCCCGGAGGCGGTTACCGATCTCGAAAAGCTGACGCCGACGCAGCAGGCGGGGCTGTGGCTGGCGGCAGGGGTTGGGCTGACGATTATCGGCGTCCTCGTATTTACCGCCGTGGTCTGGTTCCAGACTGCGCCGAAGCCTCCTGCCCTGCTGCCGTTGCCGGCTCTGACCGATCCGGCGAAAGCCAAAGACATGATCGCCAACACCCAGGCGCTCAATCAAGCGGCCTTAGATAACTACAAGGCGCTGAACGCGGAAGCGATCAGCCGCGTCACCAGCTTGTTTGATCTGCTGGCGACAAAAACCCTGCTGCCCATCTTTACTGCTATCTTGGGCTATATCTTCGGCTCCCGCGCTGCGGCCGCCGCAAAAAGCCAGGACGCGGAGTAAGGGCGCAAAACAGAAACAGACTGGAAGGGCGCGGCAAGCGGCGCCCCCTACTTATGCGCGTGAGGCTGCGGACTATGCCAGCGAAGCAGGGCTGCCTGAAAAAAGTAGTTGCCAATCACCGCAAGAACAACAATAACGGCTGTGGTGATCGCAAGTTCTTTCAATGTAAACCCTGCTTTAAGATGACGCTGCGGCATGGGGTTCTTTCGCGAGTGGAGCGGTGTTTGTCAGTCTGACAGGAAGAGCAAAATCTGTCAGCAGGGTCTCGTAGCTGTCTGCGGTCCAAGTCGTTGTCAGTGTCAGCGTAATTTCGTCCCCACGGTGAACCTCGGCAAAAAGCCGCTGTGCTAGGGCGAGACTCGACACACTGACTTTCTGCGTCAGGTGCCGCGAGATGCCCTGGGAATTGACGATACGTTTCACAGCAACAAGGGCAGGCCGCTCGCCGGAAATAAGGTCAGCGACGGTGACAGCCGTTGTGACTTCAGTTGTTTCTTTCATTGCTTTTCTTCTGCTTGCGTCGCTTCAAGAATGCAAGCCGCTCTGCAACCGGCGGCAATTCACCAAGCTCTTCGCCTGTTCCGCCGGTCAAGATTTCCATGCTTTCTGCTAAGTCATAAACCGCGATTTGGTTGTATCGCAGCGCCAGCAAAATTGCCTCAGCACGTTCCGGCAGCAATGTATGGTTGGCCTGGATAAACGTCCTGAGCAGCGCTGAGGGGATATTTCGGCCTGGAACAAGCGCGGTACGATCAGGATAAACAGAAACAGCGTAAAGGTTTTGCCCGGCAGCGTCCCCGAAGTAGCGGCTGGAAGTTGAGCCGCCTAGTTCGTGGCGGCGCTGGATGTTCTGAACAAAACTTTCTATCGCTTCCCTTTCCGGCAGGACCGTAGCGGGCTGGGAAAGATAATCAAGCAGATTTCTTGCAAAGCGTGGCATTCCATTGCCTTTCCGGCTGATTACTCAAACAAGGCGTCTACGAAGGCTTGGGGGTTGAAGACTTCGATGTCGCCGATTTTTTCGCCGGTGCCGATGAGCTTGATGGGAACGCCTAGCTCGTCTTTGATGGTGATGACGATGCCGCCGCGTGCCGTGCCGTCAAGTTTTGCCAAAATCAGGCCGGTGATGGAAACGGCAAGCTTGAACTCGCGGGCCTGGTTGACGGCGTTCTGGCCGGTGGTGGCGTCGAGAACCAAAAGCGTTTCGTCGGCGGAGCGCCCGCCCAGCTCGCGCTGAATGATGCGATTGATCTTCTTCAGCTCTTCCATCAAATTGGTCTTGTTGTGCAGGCGGCCCGCCGTGTCAATAATGAGATAATCCGCCTGAGATTTCTTGGCGGCTTGGACGGCGTCAAAGACCACGGCGGCGGGGTCGGCGTTCGGCTTGCCGGTGATAACTTCGACGCCGACGCGCTCGCCCCAGAGCGCAAGCTGCTCGGTGGCGGCGGCGCGGAAGGTGTCTCCGGCGGCAAGGACGACCCGCTTGCCCTGTTTTTTGAGAACATACGCCAGCTTGCCGATGCTCGTGGTCTTGCCGACACCGTTGACGCCGACGATCAAGTAAACCGTGGGATTGGTCTCAGAAACGGCAAGCTCCGGCAGGTCGTGCTTGTCGTCCGTCAGCGTGTCCCACAGGAACCGCTTCAAGTAATCGGTCACGTCCTGGGCGTCGTTGAGGCGCTTGTCGGCAGCCATCGCTTGCAGCTCGCTCATGGCCCGCATGGTAGTATGGATATTGAGGTCTGCGCCGATCAGCGACTCTTCCAGCTCTTCAAAAAGCGCCTCGTCAATTTTTCCCCGTCCGGTGACCATCTGGTCTACTTTTTGGAAGATGCTCTTAAAGAGTCCGCGTTTCAGCATAATAATCTTTCTGAATAATAATCTTTCTGAATAATAATCTTTCTGAATAATAATCTTTCTGAACCTACCCGAACCGGTGCGTAGTGGTCGGGATAAAGTAGGTCACGACGGCCGCCAGCAGGCCGCCGAGCAGCAGGTAGTTCGCACGCGGGCCGCGCCACTGGGCGACGGCGTGGAGCGTCAGATACACGCCGTAGACCAGCCAGGTGACCAGGGAGGTCAGCACCATCGGGTCCGTGCCCCAGACGCCGGGCAGGCCGCCGGTCATGGCTTCCACAAAGCCTGCGGCAAGCCCAACCGTCAGCAGCGGAAAAGCGAAAGTCACCAGCGCAAACGCCAGATGGTCTAAGCTTGCCAGCGGCGGCAGCTTGCCGAACAGGCCGCCCGAAAGACGCTTGCGCTTGAGCAGCCGGTACTGAGTCAAGTACAAAGCCGCGCAGCCGAAGGCCAGCACCAAAAGGCCGAACGCAAACAAAATCGCAAGAACGTGCAGGCTGACCAGGCGCGAGTTCAGCAGCGGCAGGGCGGCAGAATCCAGTGCGGCAGGACGGAGCGGGCGCAGAAACGCGCCGGCAAACAGGCACAGGAACGACGCCGGCAGCGCGACAGCGCCAAGCGCGGTGGGCCTCGGCCTCAGCGCCACTTCCAGCGCCAGATAAGCCAGCGCAATGGCCCAGGCAGAGGCCGAAAGCGTCTCGGCAGGCGTCGTGAACGGCGTTTGATGCACCCGTGCACAGTGAATGCCGATGGCGAGCGTGTGCAGAAGGACAGCGAGAACCGTGGACGCGCGGCCGGCCAGCGCCAGCGCGGGCTGACGCAGCATCAAAAACGCGCCGTAAGCGACAGAGCCAAACAAGTAGCCGACGGCAGCGGCAACGAGAAACAAATCTTCGGTCATTGGCCGGCCTCCAGGCCGAACACACGGCGAATCGTGTCAAGCGCGGCCTCGCCGTTTTCCGTTTCCGGCGCGGCCTTGATGGCGACACTCGCTGGGTGAGCGATCTTGTTGGTCAGCGCCCCAAACGCCGCTTCAATTGCCCACCAGTCTTTTTCAGCTAAGTCGGGCAAGCGGCTTTTCAGGCGCTCCAGCTCTGCCGACTTCGCCGTATCCAGTTTTTGCCGAACGGCGACAACAAGCGGCGCGACTTCTAAAGACCGCTCCCAGCGCAGGTACTCGGCAGTGGACGCTTCCACAATCTCGCGGGCGCGGGTCACTTCCCCTGCCCGGCTGTGCCTCGCCCCAGCCACCAATTCCTGCAAGTGGTCTATGTTGTAAAGATAGACGTTTTCCAGCTCGTCCACCGACGCTTCCACATCGCGCGGCACGGCAATATCAATGAAATAAAGCGGTCGCCCGCGCCGAACGCGCATGGCGGACTGCACCAATTCGCGGGTAACAATCGGGTGCGGCGCGGCGGTGGAGCAGACGACAATATCGGCAGTCGCCAGCAGCACGGGAAGATCGTCAAAGCGCCGTGCCGTGCCGCCGAACTGCGCGGCTAACGCTTCGGCTTTTTCGTAAGTGCGATTGGCGACTAACACTGCCGGTGCGCCGCGTGACACTAAATGCCGGGCGGTGACTTCGCTCATTTTGCCTGCGCCCAGCACGAGGACCGTGTGGCCCGCCAGCGACTCGCCGAAAATCTGCGTTGCCAATTCCACTGCCGCTGCGCCGACGGAAAACGTCCCCCGTGCGATCCCTGTTTCAGTCCGGGTGCGCTTGCCGGTCACAAGCGCGTCCTGAAACAATCGGTTCAGCTGTGCCCCTAAGCTATTCGCGGACTGCGCTGCTTCTAGAGCCGTTCTGACTTGACGCTGAATGTCCGGCTCGCCTAAAATCATCGAGTCCAGGCCGGACGAGACTGAAAACAGGTGATTGGCGGCGGCCCCGGCCCGGTAGCAGTATAAATGGCCGTCGAACTCATGCCGGGACAGCCCGTGCCAGCCGGCCAGAAACTCCGCCAGCGCGTTTTCCAGCGGCCCCGCGTCCGGCGCGGCGACGGCGTAAGCTTCGGTCCGGTTGCACGTTGACAGCAACGCCCCTTCGCGGATATGGGGCAGGGCGGACAGCGCCGACAGCGCACGCGGCAGGTCACGCTCTAAAAACGCCAGTTTTTCGCGCAAGGCAATGGGCGCAGAAGTATGGTTTATTCCGAGGACAAGGAGAGACATGTCTGAATTCGCGCTTCCGCTTCTAAGTGCTTTCCATCGAGCAGCAGGGCATGGAATTCTTTGTCGTTCAATACCCGCCGCACCGCCGCTTTGCGTTTGGTCTCGTCCCGAATGGCTTTAATCGCCTCGCGCTGCCTGCCAATTATTTCCACAAGCTGCGTCCACTCCGGCCCAAACTCGGCTTCTAAACGCTCCCGCAGAACTGCCGCTAGTGTCGGACTGCTGCCGCCTGTCGATACTGTCAGCGCCAAGTCACCCCGCGTGATTTGGGCTGGGGACACAAAGTTTCCGGCGTCCGGGTCATCCGCGCACAGCACGAGCAAACTTTGCGCCTGTGCATTGCGGGTCACTTCTGCGTTCACAGCACGGTTGTCCGTGCAGGCCATCACTAGAAACACGCCGCCCATCACTTCGGTTCCGCCTGCCGTGTACGCTTCCCGTCGCCACTCAATTTTGCCGCTTGCTGCTAGTACTTGCAGCGCTTCCGTTGCATCCGGCGATATGAGGCGCACCAATGCGCCGTGCGCCAGCAGCGCCTTGATCTTACGCTCCGCCACTTTGCCGCCGCCGACGACAAGGCACAGGCGGTTTGTGAGATTAAGGCTAATCGGGTACAGGCGCATGGCTGGAGTTATTGTACCCGAAGGGGCAGGAAGAGTAAGGGAAAGCGTGGAAGAGGAAAGCGCATAGAGTTGGGAGAAATAAGAACCATGCCAATCATGGCATAGTTCTTTGGCAGGAAAGGAGGCCGTAGATTCTCACGAAGCGATTGCGTCCTCACTATGGCTGGTATCTTCTTTGCTGGGTCGGTTTGTGGGTGCTGCTTACAGTTACAACCCAACTGCCTGAGTGCTATCAACGCTCGATGTCACTTGATGCGGGAACGCCTGCCGCAATTAACAGAGACCTTGCAGAATTTGCGGCGACCAGGGCCTCCTATGAGGTTCTAATCGGTCTGTTCTGGGGATCGATTTCCTGGGCCTTGCAGTCTAACGGACTGTCTCTTTTCGGTAATACTCCTCTTCTAAAATGGCTTCGGCGAAGAGGCATCTTCCCCTCGCCTTTTGTACAGCCTGTCCTGACGGCAACGCTCTTGGCCGCTTTCATAGAAGGTATCATTTTTGGACTGCCGCTGGCGGGCTTGTATATATCGTTTGCCAATTTCGGCATGGGGAATGACAATGTGCCGTCAGTAACAATCAACGACCAAAGCATTACCGTACAAGCCATTGGGATTGTGCTGGCCTTTGTCATGTCCACTCTTGCCGCAGGCTATCTTACAAGACCCGCTGCAAAAGTCGCAAGATCGGCGTCTACACAAACGCGACCATGACCTCACTGGCAAGGAAGACGCCTTGCGCGGTGAGGCGCAGGCAAGTGTCGGTGGCTTCCAAGAGGCCGCGCTTGGTGAATGTCTCGATTTCGGCGGCGAACCTGTCGCGCAGGTCTATGCCGAAGCGGGCTTGGAAGCGGGCGTAGGAGACGCCTTCTTGGGTGAGGCGCAGGCCGAGCATCATGGTTTCAGCCATTGTTTCGTCGTCAGTGAGGGTTTCGGTGGAGAGTGTCAAGTCGACATTGGCTTCGACGGCGTCGGCGTACTTGATTGGTGATTTGATGTTCATGCGGCGTGCGCCGCCTAAATAGGCGACGGCACCGCAGCCGAAGCCGTAGTACGGCTCGTTGCGCCAGTAGTGCAGGTTTTGGCGGCACTGGCGGCCTGGCTTGGCGAAGTTTGCGATCTCATACTGGGCGTAGCCTGCCGACTGGGCGGTTTGGGCGGCCATCTCGTACATGTCGGCGGCAAGGTCGTCGCTCGGCAGTGGGAGGCGGCCTTTTTGCTGGAGCGTGTAGAAGCCGGTGCCTTCCTCGACAATCAGCGAATACAAGGAAAGATGGTCGGTTTCGAGTTCTAACGCCTGGGCCAGCGTGTCCTGCCATTGCTTCAGCGTTTGGCGCGGCAGGGCGAACATGAGGTCTAAAGAGACATTTTCAAAGCCGGCGGCGCGGGCGGCTTGAACGGCGGCGCGGGCTTCATCGGCGGAGTGGATGCGGTCTAAAGTTTGGAGCAGGCCGGGGTCAAACGACTGGACGCCGAACGAGATGCGGTTGAAGCCGGCATCGCGCAGGACGGATAGGTGCCGGACATCCATCGTGCCGGGGTTGGCTTCCGTCGTAATCTCGGCGTCCGGCGTGACCGGCAGGGTTTCTAAGACGGCGCGGAGCAACGCGGCTTCGTCTCTCGCGGGAATAGCAGTCGGTGTGCCGCCGCCAAAGAAGACTGAGTCGACGAACCCCTCCCGGCTCGTTCCTCGCCACCCTCCCCCAGAGGGAGAGGGTAAGAATTGAGTTTGCTTGATTTCTTGGGTCAGCGCCTGAACATAGCGGGCGATGTGGGCGTCTGTGTAGCCGGAGTAGGAGTTGAAGTCGCAGTAGGCGCACTTCTTGACGCAGAACGGGATATGGACATAGCAGCCGATGGATGACATGGGGTGATTGTACCCGATGTGGCATCTACCGGGCAGAGGAACTTGGCAGCGCATGAGGAACTTGGCACGAGAGGAACCCGGCACGAGAGGAACCCGGCACGAGAGGAACCCGGCACTGGAAGTGCCGGGCTACTTTGAAGTGAAAGTCGCTCCGCGACTGAAGATTAGCCGACTTGGCTTCTCTTCAGTGCCGAAGGTATTTCTGTGCTTCACTAGCCCGGCTAGGCCAGTGCCGGGTTCCTCATGCGCTGCCAAGTTCCCCTTGACGCCCTAGCCCTTTCTCCCTTATACTAAGGGCATGACGACTAAATTGCCGGCCTGGCTGCCGTATGTGCTGCCGTTTGGCTTGTTTCTGGGGCTGACGACCATTGAAAGCCATCTGCCGCTGACGGCTTACCCCGTGTTTTACGCGGTCAAGATTGCGCTGGTCGGCGGCGTGCTGATCGCCCTGCGCGGGGCGTTCCCGGAGGCGCGGCCCGGCGGCGGGGGCTGGGCGGCGGCGACGGCGCTGGGCGTGCTGCTGTTTTTTCTGTGGATTTTTATCGATAAGCATACGCCGCATTTTGCGTTCCTCGGAACGCGCACGGGGTACAACCCGGCGCGGGAGCTTTCAAGTTCGCTGGCCGTCGTTTTGTTTCTTACCGTGCGATTTTTGGGGCTGGTTGTCGTTGTGCCGTTTGTCGAGGAATTATTTTATCGGGGCTTTCTGCTGCGGTTCGTCACCGACATGGATGATTTTCAGAAAGTGCCGACGGGAACATTTTCTGCGCTGGCGCTTCTCGTGAATGCCGGCGTGTTTGCGCTGTCGCACCCGGAATGGCTGGCGGCGGCGATTTTTGCGCTGGCAGTGTGCGGCCTGCTGCGCTGGACCCGAAACTTCTGGACCTGCATTCTGGCGCATGGGGTGACGAACCTGCTGCTGGGGGTGTATGTCCTGCATACGGCGCAGTGGCAGTATTGGTAGGTCTTTACAAAAGGAAAAGCGAGATGAACAAGCGGCAGATTACGATAGGAGCATTGGCGGCGCTTGCGCTCGGCGTTTTGGGACCGGCGCGAAGTCAGGACGCGACCCAGCCGGTGCTGCTCACACAAACGCCGCAGGGGATTACGGCGGCGGGGCATAGCGAGCTGAAAGAAAAGCCGGATGTGGCGCGGGTAACGCTGACGGTGACGACGAACGCCCGGAACTCGGCGCAGTCGGTCCAGCAGAACGCGGAGCGGACGACGGCGGTGTTGGCGGGGCTTCAGGGCATCGGCATTGCCGGCAAAGATATTGAAACCTTGTCCTACACGGTCCAGCCGACGTTTGACTATTCGGAAAGCCCGCCCAAGCGCAAGGGCTACCAGGTGCAGAACAGCGTCCAAGTGACGGTGCATGATTTGACGAAAGTGGGGCTGGTCATTGACACCGTGACGGCAGAAGGAAGCGGCGCGGAAATCGGCGACGTTTCGTTTGATTTGTCCGACCGGGCGCAGGCGCAGGCGGACGCCCTGGCGCAAGCTGTGGCATCGGCCAAGCGAAAAGCAGGCGTGATGGCGTCGGCGGCAGGCGTCGATTTGGGCCGGCTGCTGAGCATCACCGAAGGCGCAGAAGCGTCTCCGCCCGGCCCGATCCCGCTTTACGCCCCGCGTTCCTTCGCCGCTATCGGGCAAGCGACGCCCACTCCAATCGCGGCCCAGCAAATTACAATCGTCGCCGATGCGACATTGTTGTATGCAATGGGGGCGGCAAAGTAGGAACCCGGCAATCAGAGAACCCGGCACTGGCCTAGCCGGGCTAACGAAGCACAGAAAGTCCCTACGGGACTGAATGCCGGGGGCGGGGGGCCAACCCTACCGGCGCATTCCCGGTCCTGACGACGGGCGCAGGAGGCGGGCGTCAATGAGGCGGACTTTGCCGAAGGTGGCGGCGATGAGGGCGACGGCGCCTTCTTCTATTGTGCCGACTTCTTGGAGCGTGTCGGGGGAAACGACGACGGCGTAGTCTACCTTGGCGAGAGGCTGGACTTCAATGGTCTGGCGCATCCAGGCGGCTAACTGGTAGGCGTCCTGAACGCCGGTATCGGCGATGGATTGGGCGTTATCCAGCGCCGCCGGGATGACCCGCGCGGCCTGCCGCTGCTCCGGCGTCAGGCGCACATTGCGCGACGACAGCGCGAGGCCGTCGGGTTCGCGCACGGTTGGGACCGGAACGATCTCGGTGGGAATGTCTAAATCCCGCGCGAGCGTCTTGATGATCTGAAGCTGCTGCCAGTCTTTTTCGCCGAAATAGGCTTTATCGGCTCCGGCCATCAGGAGCAGCTTGGTGACGACGGTCGCGACGCCGGCGTAGTGGCCGGGGCGGGACGCGCCTTCCAGCCGCTCCGAGAGGGCGCGGACGACGACGACGGTATCAAACTCTTTGGGATAAACTTCTTCCGGCGTGGGCGAAAACAAAACATCTACGCCTTCGGCCTGGGCCATCTGCGCGTCGCGCTCCGGGTCACGCGGGTAGCGGTCAAAGTCGTCGAGGTCGTTGAACTGGGTCGGGTTGACGAACAGGGTCACGACGCACAGATCGTTTTCGGACTTTGCCCGCCGCATCAGGGTCAAGTGGCCTTCGTGGAACGCGCCCATGGTCGGCACAAGGCCGATGGTCTTGCCGCCGCGCCGCGCGGCGCTGAGCGCACGCCTCAGTTCTGCAATTTTTGTAATCGTCTGCATATCCGTAGGGTTTCTAAGCGGCGACCGGCTCGGCAGTCACTTGTGCTGGGGACAGGCTGGCAGTGATGACGTAGCCATGCGGGATAAATAAGCTATCCCAGAAAGTGTCAATGACTTCCTGACTGTTGTGCTGCACATCATACTCACGCGCGATCCACTGGACATATCCCAGGGTAGGAGCCAAAGGTGTAATACTTGCCAGCGCGAGCCAGTCACTTTCAGCAAGATAAGGCTTGAGTGCGTCCACCATCTGCTGAACTCCTTTGCGGCTGGTATCCAGCCAAGCGGCAGAAACCAGTAAATCCCACTTGCCTGGCGCTTCTTCGCGTTCGGCCAAAACGAACAAAACGAACTGGCCGTGCAGAGATGCTATCGCCTTCTCGGCGATTTGAAGTCTCCTGGCAAGAGTCTGTCCTATCGATTTGGTGATCATAGCAGTATCCTCAAAAGGTTTTGCGTCGCCTGGATCATGTCGTCGGCCTCGGCGAGCGTTTTCGTTCCAGGCGGGCTGTAACGCTGCTCCGGCTTCCACTTGTTGACGATTGCCCAGTCAGCGAAGTAACGCAGCTTTATTCTGTCTTGAAGCCCGGTGAATTCCAAAAGAGCTTCGAAGTCGTGCGTTTTTAGGTTGCTTTTCAACTTAAACTCGGCAGTTGTCTCTGGGAACCCGGTCGTCCAATGGAGTGTCCGGCAATTACGAGCCTTCAGCGCGATCTCGACGGCGTAGCCGCACAAGTAGATGGCAACATCATAGCTGCGCCCGGTGCGAAGCAGCTTGGCGGCCCGCAAATACTCACGGGCCGTCTTGTTCAAATCGGTGATGGCTATCATAGAGCGGCCTCCGTGCCTTGAGTGGTGCGGCTATGCTTTGGCTTCGTCTACGCTTTGGCTTCGTCCTCGCGGGTAAACAAGTAGCGCTTGCTTAACACTTTGCCGTCGTCGTCCAGGTCATACACTAAGGGGATGCCGGTGGGGATGTTCAGCTCCAAGACCTGCTCGCGGCTTAACTGGTCCAGGTCCATGACGATGGAGCGCAGAGAATTGCCGTGGGCGACGACCAGGACGTTCAGGCCGGCGTTAATGTCGGGAAGGATATGGGCCTGGAAGTAGGGCAGCGTCCGGGCGGCAGTGTCTTTAAGGGACTCGCCTTTTTCGCCGGGGGGGGGAACATCATAAGAGCGCCGCCAGATTTTCACCTGGGCATCGCCGTACTGCTCCGCCGTTTCGGCTTTGTTTAACCCTTGCAGGTCGCCGTAGTGGCGCTCGTTCAGCGCCTGGTCGCGCTCGGTGGGCAGGTCGGCGTTTTTGCCGGCGGCTTCCAGTGCGATTTTAGACGTGTTGATGGCGCGTTTCAGGACGCTGGTGTAAACTTTGTCAATCGGCAAATCGCGCAGATGTTCTCCGGCGATGCGGGCTTCGTTTTCGCCGCGCGGGGTCAGCTCGACGTCAACCCAGCCGGTAAAGCGGTTTTCCAGGTTCCATTGCGACTCGCCGTGTCGCACCAAAATCAGTTTCGGCATTGGGGTGTTCTCCTCAAAATCGTATTCCGTCAAAACAGTATTGAGTTTTGAGTATACCCGGAAAGCCGTATCCTAGAAATGCCAAGTCTCAGCGGCCACAGCGCTGCGGCGCGACGAATAGCTGTCAGCAGGGCGAAAATGTGTCTTTTACAGATTTCCAGAACAACAGATTTACGAAAACAACAGAATTACGATAACAACAGATTTACGCTGGGGGGAACTGGGAAGTCTCCACTTCCTCTCGGTAAGACGCGAGGGCCTGCTTGATGATGTCCCCAATGTGGGCGTATTGGCGGACGTGGCGCAGGGCGGCGCGTTCGGGACGCAGGCCGAGCAGGTCGGACGTGACCAACACCTGACCGCCGCAGCTTGGTCCTGCCCCAATGCCGATGGTGGGAATGGACAAGGCCGCCGTGACTTCGGCGGCGAGCGTGTCCGGGATGAGTTCCAGAACGACGGCAAACGCGCCGGCGTCCTGCACGGCCTGGGCGTCGGCCATGACCTGCGCGGCCCCGGCTTCGCCTTTGCCCTGCTTGCGGACGCCGAGCAGATGAACGCTTTGGGGCGTAAAGCCGATGTGGCCCATGACGGGAATGCCGGCGTCTACGACGCGCCTAATAGTCGGGGCGATAGAAACGCCGCCTTCCAGCTTGACGGCCTCGGCTTCGCCTTCTTGAAGCAGCCGGCCCGCGTTTCGGACAGCGTCTTCGGCGCTGACTTGGTAAGATAAAAACGGCAGGTCGGCGACAAGAAGCGCCCGCCGGGTTCCGCGCCGGACGGCTTTGGTGTGGTGGAGCATGATTTCCATTGTCACGGGCAGAGTGGTCTCAAAGCCAAGCTCTTCCATGCCGAGCGAGTCGCCGACAAGAGTGAGGTCTACGCCGGAGCCGTCTACCAAAAGGGCTAACGGGTAGTCATAGGCAGTCAGCATGGAAATCTTTTCGCCCTGCCGCTTTTTGCGGGCAAGCGAAGCCAGCGTCACTTTGGCGCTTAGGTCAGGATAAGTACTCATAGGTTTTTAATCTACCAAATCCGAGCGATGGCGTAAGCGTCCAGCGCCGCATCGGCAGGGATCAGAGGAATGTTCTCGGTGAGGCTTTGCGCGACCAGCATTCGGTCAAACGGATCGCGGTGATGAAACGGCAGCGTGGACACACGGGCGATGTGCGCGAACGTGATTGGAAGCAGCGTCACCCGATGCAACCCCATAAAATCCGCGAAGAATACGTTTACTGGTCTGTCGAGCGCTAGCTTACCTGAACTCACCTTGATGCTCGTTTCCCAGGGTGAAGCGATGCTGAGAAAAACATCATTTGCTGCGTTCTCGATTACTTCCTGTGCCTTTGCGCTCATCTGTGGGCTGTCACCAATAAACCAAAGGAATGTGTGCGTATCCAAGAGAACTTGCATCACATATAATCCTTGAAATCTTCTAATGGTGCATCAAAATCATCAGCCATGTAAAGAATGGCGTCTTTACCGCTGCCAAAACCGGCGCGACGTGGTTTTGGTTCTTCAGTCGGCAGCGGCACCAGCTTGGCGACAGCTTTGTTGTCGCCAACAATAATGACTTCTTCGCCGCGAGTGGCTTGCTCGATCAACTGGGCAAGCCGGCCGGCGGCGTCTTCAAGCAGAACCGTAGACATGGGGGGAGCCTCCTGGCGTTTATTGTACCCTTGTGTTGACAGTATGCGCCGCGCCGGGTTACAATGCCGCTATGACGAATGCGGGAATAACTGTGGCGATTGACGGGCCGGCGGGGGCGGGGAAAAGCACGGTGGCGCGAATGGTCGCGTCGGCGCTGGGTTATACCTATGTAGACACCGGGGCGATGTACCGGGCGGTGGCGTGGGCGGTGGTCAATGAAAAAATTGCGCCGGACAACACCGAAGCGGTTTGCGCCCTGGCGGCGCGGCTTACGGTCCGGCTGGAGCAAGGTTATGTGTTCGCGGACGGGCAGGACATCACGCAAGACATACGGACGCCGGAGATCAGCAATTTGACATCATCGGTGTCGGCGCTGCCTTGTGTTCGTGAGCGGCTGGCGGCCTTGCAGCGGGAGATGGGGAAGCACGGCGGCGTGGTCATGGAAGGCCGGGACATTGGAACGGTGGTGCTGCCCCAAGCCGAAGTGAAAGTATTCTTGACGGCGTCGCTGGCGGAGCGTGTACGGCGGCGGCAGGAAGAGCTGGAAGAGCGCGGCATCGCGCTGACGGCGGAGCAGCTTGCCGAAGACATGGCCGAGCGGGATGCGCGGGATGCGTCGCGGGACGCCGCGCCGATGGTTCCGGCGCCGGATGCCGTGCCGCTTGCGAGCGACGGCCTGAGCGCGGATGAGGTCGTCTCGCACATTCTGGCGCTGTGCCATAAAGCAGAAGAAGACCGAGCGGAGGCGGGACATGGATAAAATTACCGAGGCGCAGTACCCGCCGGAGCGCTACACGCGGGCGTATGCGATCACGCGCGTCATTGTGCGCCTGATGGTCCCGCTGCTGGGCGGCATTACGGTGATCGGCGGCGAGAACATCCCGGAAACGGGGCCGATTATCCTGGCACCAAACCACCGGGCGTATATGGACCCGCCGTACCTATCCATGGTGACGAAGCGGCAGCTTCATTTGATGGCAAAAGACCAGTTGTTCAAAATCCCGGTGTTCGGGCCGTACATCAAAGCGATGGGAGCGTTTCCGGTCAAGCGCGGCGCGGCGGATCGGGGGGCGATTCGGCAGGCCATCGCCGAGCTGAAGGCTGGGCGCGTCATGGGCATCTTCCCGGAAGGAACGCGGGCCGATCCGGGAACGCTGCTGCCGGCGGAGAAAGGCTTTGCGCTGATTGCAAAGCAGACGGGGATACCGATTGTTCCGATTGCTTTGGAAGGAACAGACAAAGTGCTGCCGAAGCACGGCGGTTTGCACCGGGCGCATGTGACGGCGACGGTCGGGAGGCCGATGACGGCACAGGAGATGCTGGCGGCATACCCGGACCCGTCAAAAGATGCCCTGACGATTATCAGCGAAGCGACGATGAAGGCCATTGCGGCGCTGATGTCGGAGCCGGTGACGCTGCTGGAATCCTCGGAAGAGCATCTCGAAAAAGAAACAAAAAAAGTTTCCGAAACCTCTTGACTCTTCGTTTTGCCCATGTCATACTATCCCTCGTTGTCGGCAGAACCTGACGGCAGCGGCCCCAAGCGAAAACAAGTAGAAAAGTTTTTGCAAAAGGGTTGACAAAGCGGAAACGCGATGTCATACTGTTCTCCGTTGCCAAGCCAAAGCGCTGGTGACGAAAAGGGCCGCGAAAGATAGTTCAACTTATTTTTCCAAAGCCCTTGACAAAGAGCAAATCTTTCTGATATACTAACCATTGTCGTCAGGCCAAAGAGCCGGCGACAACGCACTACTGAAAAGCAGCCGCGAAAAAGAATTGAAAAACTTTTGACAAAGGGGTTGACAAAAGCCGCAAGGCTGATGTATACTATCCTTCGTCACTGAGCCGAAGAGCAATGACCTCCGCGCTGCAAGGGCAACCGAGTGGAGGTGACGACAAGCTGAGAAGCGTTCGCGCCGACAGTTTTCTTCACCTGACCAGACGGTTATCCAAAGGATAGCGTGGTTTTTTATTGCTTGCTTCCGAAGGCGCAAACGCAGCTTCGGTCAAGCCGGCGATGCACATTGAAAACTAAATAGTGGAATCGTGAAAACCTTTGAGCATATATATCTTGCAGTTTACTCTGCGATATAATAAAGTAACAAAGAAGCCAAGGAAGTTTTAACCGCTGATCTCAGCAATGGGAAAAGCAAAAACTGGAACTATGGACCTAGCCGGCCGTAGTATCTCAGACAATTCAACAAGTTTGCTCTACCCTTCGGGGTTTAACAATACACTTATGGAGAGTTTGATCCTGGCTCAGGACGAACGCTTGCGACGTGCCTAAGAAATGCAAGTCGAACGGATCAGCAGCAATGCTGGTTAGTGGCGAACGGTCGCGTAACACGTGGGCAACCTGCCCTGAAGCGGGGGACAACAACTCGAAAGAGTTGCTAATACCGCATGTGTATCGCTGTGGCATCACAGAGGATACAAAGCCGCAAGGCACTTCAGGATGGGCCCGCGGCCTATCAGCTAGTTGGTGAGGTAACGGCTCACCAAGGCTTCGACGGGTAGCTGGTCTGAGAGGACGATCAGCCGGATTGGGACTGAGATACGGCCCAGACTCCTACGGGGGGCAGCAATTAGGAATCTTGCACAATGGGCGAAAGCCTGATGCAGCGACGTCGCGTGAAGGATGAAATCTTTCGGGATGTAAACTTCTTTTACCAGGGAAGAAATTAATGACGGTACCTGGTGAATAAGCCCCGGCTAACTACGTGCCAGCAGCCGCGGTAATACGTAGGGGGCGAGCGTTGTCCGAAGTTACTGGGCGTAAAGAGCGCGTAGGCGGGTTCTTAAGTGAGGGGTGAAAGTCCGGGGCTCAACCCCGGAACTGCCTTTCATACTGGGAACCTTGAGTGTGGGAGAGGCGAGTGGAATGGTCGGTGTAGCGGTGAAATGCGTAGATATCGATCGGAACACCCATGGCGAAGGCAGCTCGCTGGCCTATAACTGACGCTGAGGCGCGAAAGCGTGGGGAGCAAACAGGATTAGATACCCTGG
>CAXUBO010000059.1:0-13070 GCA_964249345.1 uncultured Armatimonadales bacterium
CGCCGCCACCGAAGCCCCCCGCCGCCCCGTCGACCCCGCCGAACTGGTTGCGAGCAGCGCCAAAATTGAAAAAGAGCTGGGCTGGAAACCCCAGTACGGCGACCTGCCCACCATCATGCGAACCGCCTACGAATGGTTTGCGGCGCATCCCAACGGCTACAAAGAGTAATTTTGGAGGAACACCCCATGCCCATCACGCTCAACTTAGCCTCGGAAGATGAAGCGCAGCTCAACGACATCGCCGCACAAAAAGGCCAAGATGTTGATACGGTTGCGTATGACCTGTTTTCCGCTGCATTGGCAGGCTATCGCGCTCCAAGCGCCAGTCAGCCACATCCAGCGACAGAATGGAGCGCAGAGTTTCGCGCTAAATATAACATTCCGGCAGGCGCTCACCCGCTTGGAGATGAGGAACTCAAAGCGCAAGACCCGGAAGATGAAGGCGAGGCTATCAGTCTCGGTCTGGACGCCAGTTTTGCTGGGCGGGTAACTCCGCTCGCCGAGTGGAGCGCGAAAGTCCGCGCTCGCCATAATCTGCCTGAAGGCGGCAAAGTAATGTCCGACGAGGAATTGATGCTTTTGCCATGAACACATATTTTGTCGCCATTTCGGACCCGGCCGACGCCGATATAGAACGGATTTTAAACAGGCTTGTCATGCTTTCAGTAGAAGCGGCGACAGACTGGCAAGTAAGTTTTGAGGCCGCGTTATCCTCTTTGATTTCCCTGCCAAACCGCTGTCCGAAAGCGCGGGACGGAGACCGCTACCCTAGCGTAATCGCCCGTCAGCTTTATTTCGGAAAGTACCGCCTGGTTTTCCATGTCGTCGAGCCGAACGCCGACGAAGCGGAGGCTACTGTCGTTGTCCTGCGCGTTCTATACGGATCGCAGTCAATGGAGCGGGAGCCGCAGAACAATGATTAGGCAGGCGCGTCCATGATGCCAACCATTAACAAACAACAAACGGTTTGGTAACTACCTAAGCGGCCATAAAAAACCTAAGCGGCCATAAAAAATAATAACAGCAGGAGTTGGCGGGCAAAATCATGATCTATGTGCCGCGTGACGCTACAAACGATGAAGTCCTTGACATCATCCGTACTTGGGTTGACATTCTCGCGACAGGGGATTATGAAGCGGCCTTCACTGCAATTATTTCCGACGCCGAGAGTGAAACCTGGACGCCTTACTTCCTCAAGATTGCGGTTGAGGGTTATCGTTCGCCAGAATTTTATCCTGACACAGAGCGTTTTCAAGTCACCGATTGGCGCACGGCACAGGGCGGAAACTCTGAGGCAATTCAGGAAGTCACTTGGTATGAGCCAAACACAAGCGGCGTGGCAGGCTCGGTTGAGTTTGATCTGCCCGTCAACGGTCAATGGAGTGACTTGCAAGCGGAGTTTGATGTTTGGGAAGGCAGCGACTTGGAAGAGGACTTCTTGTTGGGTCTCGATGAAATTGGGTCTTGGGCACAGCGTCAGCGCCGTTATGAAGAGGAAGACCGATTGATGGAAGAGCATTCGGCGAAAGGGTGACCAATGACAGCTAACTTTCAATTTGGCGTGAGCCAGTTTACGACGAACTCGTGGGCGTTTGAGCGGGATGTGGAAACGTATGCCCGGCTGGGGGTGTCGGCGATTGAAGTATGCGAAGCGAAGATGGACCCGGCACGAACCCGCGAGCAGATGGCGCGGGTGAAAGACGCCGGGCTGGAAGTGACTTCGGTGCAGCCGGTGACCCGGACGCTGTTTCCGAGTTTGTCTCAGCCGGAGCCGGTAAATATTGGGGAGCGCATGGCGCGGTTCCAGCAGACGATTGAGACGCTTGCGCCCTACGCGCCGGGCGTGGCGTTTGTGACCAACACGGGCATTCCACCGGGTGGCAACATGCAGGAAGTTTTAGACACGGCGGCGACGCAGTACAAAGCGCTGGCGGAGTTTGCAGCGGACCATGGGGTTAAAATTGCTTTGGAGCCGCTGAATGCGTCTATCGTCAACATTGAAACGGCGATCTGGACACTGCAACAGGGAATGCAGGTGGTGAAAGCCGTGGGGCAGGACAATTTCGGCATTTGTTTGGACTGCTGGAACGTCTGGCAGAACGCGGATTTGTACGCCGCAATTAAAGACTGCGGCCCCAAGATTTTCGTGGTGCAGATCAGCGACTGGCGGACGCCGCGCTCGTTTCTAGACCGATTGGTGCCGGGGCAGGGCGAAATTCCCTTGCCGGAGTTTCTGCGGGCAGTCCATGACGCCGGTTTTCGGGGCGCGTACTCGGTGGAGATATTCTCGCAGGGCGTTCCAAACGCGCTGTGGGACAGCGACTTGGAGCAGGTGATTTTGGGCAGCAAGGCCGGAATGGAAGCGGCCTGGGCGGCAGCGGGTACACTCACCCCATGACTTCCCTGCTTCGCTTCTTTCGCGGCCTCAACTCGCTTCTTGTTTTTCTCCCTATCAGCATTGTGCTTCACGGCACGCCGCACATGAACGCGCTTTGGGTGTTTGCAGCGGCGGCGCTTGCGATTGTGCCGCTGGCGGGGCTGATGGGGCAGGCGACGGAAGAGCTTGCGAAGCATTTAGGGGCGTCGTGGGGCGGCCTGCTCAGCGCAACATTCGGCAATGCGACCGAGCTGATTATCGGCATCTTCGCGCTGCGCGAGGGGCTGATCCCCTTGGTCCGAGCCTCTATTGTCGGCTCCATTATTGGGAACTTGCTGCTGGTTCTCGGCGCAAGCATCTTGGCGGGCGGCCTCAAGCACAAGATACAGACGTTTAATCAAGACCAGGCGCAGTCCCTCTCAATCAATCTGCTGGTGGCGACGCTGTCGCTATCGGTCCCGGCGCTGTTTGCGGCGCATTACGGGCAGCCGAACTCGCCGAAGAACCCAGATGTGGAGAACTTGTCGCTGTGGGTGTCCGGCATTCTGCTGGTGACTTATCTCGCTTCGCTGTTTTTCTCGCTTCGCACCCATGAAGCGCTGTTTCGGAACTGCGAGGAAGAAGCCGAGGAAGACCCGCCGGTCTGGAAAAAGCGCACGGCATTTTTAGTGCTGGCCGGAGCGACGGCGCTTGTCGCGATTGAA
The DNA here is from genome assembly GCA_964249345.1 of uncultured Armatimonadales bacterium. Lineage (GTDB taxonomy): Bacteria > Armatimonadota > Armatimonadia > Armatimonadales > Capsulimonadaceae > JANXMY01. Next base: position 3,082 of record CAXUBO010000059.1, read on the forward strand.
AGCGAGTTTTTGGTCGGCAGCGTTAATGGCGCGGCGCTTCGGCTCGGCTGGAACCCGATCTTTATCGGCATTATCATTGTGGCGATTATCGGCAATGCCGCCGAGCATTCCACAGCCGTCTGGATGGCGCTGAAAAACAAAATGGACATCACGATGAACATTGCCATCGGGTCGTCCACCCAGATTGCCATGTTTGTCGCGCCGGTACTTGTCTTTGCCAGCTTGCTGACCGGCCACCCCTTGACGTACATCTTCTCGGTTCCTGAAATGACCGCGATTGCGTTCAGCGTCGTGATTTCCGCGTTTATCGCCGGTGACGGCAAATCCCACTGGCTGGAAGGGGCGCAGCTTCTCGCGGCTTACGCCATCATTGCGCTGGCGTTTTTCTTTCTGCCGCCGGGTTAGCGGGAAGAAGGTTTCGGGTAAATAGCGGCAGGAGAATTTTGCCATGACCCGCCTGCTGACTTCTTTTATCGCCTCCACTTTCATTGCTTCCACTTTTCTCGCGGCGGCAGCCGCCCATGCCCAGGCGCCCACTCTTTCCCGGCCCGCCAAAGCCGCCGAGCGGACCGCCGCGATCAGCGCGATTCAGGCTCAGCTTAAAGCGTTTGGGCGAGATGATTACAAGACCGCGATTACTTATCAAAGCAGCGGCCTCAAAAAGAACTTTACGTCGCCCGCGGAGTTCCGGGCAATGATCGTGCAGGGGTACCCGGAGTTCGCCCATTCCAAAAAGGCCGTCTTCGGCCCCGCCGCCGCAGACAGCACCGGGGCGCATCTGGCGATTCCTACCGCCGTGACCGGGCAGGACGGCGTCACCGTCCATGCCGTTTATCTGATGGTCCGTGAAGGCAAAGCTTACCATGTGGACGGCGTTGCCGGCGGCGCGGCGTCCGCACCGAGCGGAGTTGACAGCGGCATTCCCAGCAGAAACGTGTAGAAACGGTGCTTGAAGTATCCACGGTTTTTTACAGGTTGCTGCTGAGTCTTAATTAAACTGTCACTTGCGAGCATCGCGCCAGTAAGGGCGCAGGGCTGCTCCGAGAATGGCAAGCGACAGCAGGCTCCAAAGAACGGCCCAGACAAGGGGCGGCAGGGGGATGACCTGAGACATCAGCACGGCGTCTGAGACCGGGCCGTTGAAAAGCGCTGACAGGCCCACAAGCGTTCTCAGATCATACAGCGAGTTGATGACGCACTGGACGCCCAGAAACATCGCGGTCAGCTCGGCGGCCTTTGCCGGCAGACGCGCGGCAGCGAAAAGAAGTCCGGCGGCAATTGCAAGTCCCCACCCCAGCCCAAAGCCGTTTCGCACCAGCCCGAAATCCAGCACAGCGACAATTAAGCCGGAAATCCCCAGCACGATCCGGGCCGCGCCAGAACGCCGGGCAAGTGTCAGCATGGCCGCGCCGTAGGCCGCCGCGCCGAGGTAGCCCGCCATGATGATGACCGGCTGCCAGCCGCCGAGGTTATAGGTAACGCCCGAAGCATCCGGCATGACTTGAATCTGTGTCGGATGGCCCCCGGTCAGGGTCGCCGCCAGCGCGTGGCTGCCTTCATGAATGAATGTCACGAACAGCCGCAGGGGATAAAGAAGCGGAGACAGAAACGGAACCAGCGAAATGACGACCGACAGCGCCGACGCGAGGAGCAGCCGCCACAGCGCGGACCGCGAGGGCGGCACGCCCGCCGGGTTGGCGGGCGAAGAAAAGACAGGCAGGCGATTGGGTATCATGCTGGCAGGATAATACCCCATGCCGCAACTTGTTCCCCCTGGTTTACGCTTTATCTCCCCACGGCTGGCCGGCGACGCCGAGGTGGTTGGGGTCGGCGATGATTTGTCGCCGGAAACGCTGGTCTGGGCCTACGGCCAGGGCGTTTTCCCGTGGCCCATCACCGGCTATCCGCTGCTCTGGTTCTGCCCGCCGCAGCGGGCCGTGCTGGATTTTGACCGGCTGCATGTTCCTGAGCGCCTCGCCCGCGCCCGGCGGCATAGCCCGCTGACGTTTACGATAGACAAGGCGTTTGACCAGGTGATCGCTTCCTGCCGGCAGTCGCCGCGTCCCGGACAGGGCGGCACCTGGATTACGCCGCCGATGCTTGCGGCTTACCAAACCCTGCATCGTTTCGGGTACGCCCACAGCGCTGAAGCCTGGGACGCAGGCGGCGAGCTGCAAGGCGGCCTGTACGGCGTTTCTGTCGGCGGCGTCTTTTGCGGCGAAAGCATGTTCCACCGGGTTCCGAACGCTTCCAAATTTGCGCTGTTGTTTTTGTGTGATGCGCTGAAAGCGCAGGGGCTAAGCTGGATTGACATTCAGGTGATGACTCCGCACCTCGCGGCTTTGGGAGCCACTGAAATTCCGCGTGATGAATTTCTGGACCGTTTGGCAGCCGAGCGCCGGCGCGGGTTAGTTCTTTTCTGAGGATGGTATGATAAGCACAAAGGAGATCAACCAATGCAAGATTTAGACGCCGTATCGGGTCAGGAAATCGTGGAAGAAATGGCCCCGGAAGCGCGGGCGGAAGCCGAGAAAGAATTGGCAGCGGTTGAGCCGGCTGGGTCAGAGCCGTTCCGCATCGGTGACGAAGGCCCGCATACGGACCTTGACGACGATCCGATTTCCGAAGGCGGCTCGTCCCGCAAAAGCCGTTTATGAGGCTGTTCCAATTGATGAGGCTGTTTCAAATTGATGCCTTTGCATCGGAAGCCTTTCGGGGCAACCCGGCGGCCGTCGTGCCGCTTGACGCCTGGCTTTCAGACGCTAGAATGCAGGCCATCGCGGCGGAAAACAATCTTGCTGAGACTGCGTTCTTTGTTCCCGCCGATGGCAAGTATGACCTGCGCTGGTTCACGCCGACCCAAGAAGTTCCTCTGTGCGGCCATGCGACGCTTGCCTCCGCGTTTGTTGTCTTGACTGAGCTGACGCCCTCCGAACACGCCGTTACGTTCCGCACTCAAAGCGGCCTGCTGACCGTGAGCCGTTCGGACGAAATGCTCCAGATGGATTTTCCGAAGCACGAGATAGTGCCTGCCGATGCCCCGCCGGACCTGCTGGAAGGTCTGCGCCTGACGCCCCGCGCCGTGTATCAGACACGCGCCAATCCTAACTACTACGCCGTTTATGAAACGGAAGCGGAAGTCCGCGCTTTGACGCCCAACTTCGCGAGGCTTCAGCAACTTGACTTGCCGGGAGTCGTCGTAACCGCGCCGGGCAGCGATGCCGATTTCGTGTCGCGGTATTTTGCGCCCGGCATCGGCATTCCTGAAGACCCTGTCACCGGCTCCATTCACTGCGCCCTCGTTCCCTACTGGGCGGCGAGGCTGGGCAAAACAAAGCTTCATGCCAAGCAGGTTTCGCAGCGCGGCGGCGAGCTGTTCTGCGAGAACGGCCAAGACCGGGTGCTGATTTCCGGGTACGCCGTCAAGTATCTGCAAGGGGAGATATTTATTTAGGGCTGATACTGAACGCCTGGCGCAGATAGCTCAGGTACACATCATCCCGGCACATCGTCTTGCCGGGGCTGTCGCTGAGTTTTGCCACCGGCCTGCCGTTGCAGCGCGTCATTTTGATGACGATGGACAGCGCCTCAAAGCCGAGGTCATTGGTCAGGTTCGTGCCGATGCCGAACGACGTGCGGATGCGGCCTTCAAAGTGTCGGGCCAGCTCCATTGCGCGGGGAACATCTAAGCTGTCGCTGAACACGGCGGACTTCAGGTGGGGATCAACTCCCATCGCTTCATAATGCTTGATCAGCTTCTCGCCCCACTCCACCGGGTCGCCGGAATCATGGCGTGCGCCGTCGTAGGCTTTGGAGAACAGCTTGTCAAAGTCGCGCAAAAACGGGTCCATGCCGACAACGTCCGACAGCGCGATCCCCAAATCTCCCCGGTATTCCTGCATCCAGGTATCCAGCGCGAACTTTTGGAACTCCGGCAGGGCGACAAATGCCTGGCACGCCTGCAAAAACTCATGGGCCATCGTGCCGAACGGCCTCAGACCGTGGCGCATCGCGGCAGCAATGTTGCTGGTTCCGAGCAGCCGGGTCCCCAGATGCCCTTTCAAGTACGCAATCACCGTATCCTGCCATTGCCGGCTGTAGCGGCGGCGCGTGCCGAACTCAATGAGGGGAACCGGCGGGTCGGCATCTTGGAGAAGCGCAGTCTTGGCTTCCAGCCGCGCCCTGCCCTCACGAATGTTTGCCGCGTCGTCGGGCTGGGTGTGCTGAAAATAAACTTGGTTGATAATCGCCAGCAGCGGCACTTCAAACAAGATTGTCTGAAACCAGCTTCCGCTGATCCGTATCCCAAGCCGGTCTTCCGGGGCGGCGCCTGCATCCACGGTGATCTCCACATGGCTTGGATTGAGTGTTAAATCATGCAGGGCGTCCAAATATGACGGCTTCAAGTAGTAGATGCCGTGCAGGAAGCGCATCTCGTCGTCCGTCACGCGCAGGCGGCAGAACGCTTCCAGTTCAGCCCGGATTTCGTCCGCGTAGGGGGACAAGTCCACGCCCCGGCTGCGGCACCGAAACTGGTATTCCACCTGAGCGTTTGGAAAGTGGTTCCAAACAACTTCCTGCATCGTGTATTTGTAAAGGTCCGTATCTAAAAGCGAGTCAATGATCACGGTTAGTCTCCGAGGTGGCAGCGGTCGTAGCTGCGGTGCAGCAGGGCCAGAGCGGCGGGGACATCCGCCGCCGTGCGAAGTTGAAGGCTGACCCAGGCGGAGTGCGGGAAAATATGGTGCGGCTGTGCGACCCGCGCCTGCACCGCGTCGTCGCGGATCGCCCGCGTGAGTAAAACATCCAGCAGGCCGTGGCCGTGCAGATGACCGATCTCGCGGCCTTTTGCCCGAAACTCCGTGCCGCCGAACCGATGGCTCTGGGCCGAAACACCCGGCCAGCCGAGGACTTCCCGCTCCAGCGCGTGCATCGCCCGCGCCGCTGCCGGATGCCGCACCAGCGTGTGGGCCATCAGCGCCATATCCAGAAGCTGAGGCAGCACCGGCACGCGCCGCAGAAAAGGAAAGGTGTGGGCGATCCAAGTGAGCATCACGGGTTCTCAGAGTTCTGCCCGGCGGCTGTCTTGGTTTCGGACAGGGTCTTGGTTTCGGACAGGGTTTTAATGTGGTCCATGACCCGCAGATGGACCTGACGGGCAATGGAGCTGGCCCACAAGTCATAATACCAAGCCGGATAAACATACAGCTCATACCAGGATGTGCCGATGAGCGTTGTCGTGCCGTTATGGTTGTCCCGCAGCAGGAACTGGCCGCGCTTCACGCGGGCATGACCTAAAATTTCCGGGTCGCGCGGCTGGGCGGTCACGTCAAATGTCAGCCGGCGGCCGGGGTCCCAGGCCACGATCTTCTCCTGAAAAATGCAGTTCCGGCTGAAAATGCACTGGCGGGTCGCCCCGACCCCCTGCCCTGTCACAGTTGCGTGGGTCGGATACGGCAGGCCCATCCGAAACAGCCAGTAGGACGGCTTGCCGGGGATCAGCGGGACTGCCGCCAGGTGAGACCAGACCTGGGCCGGCGGCGCATGGATAACTACCGTGTCGGTCACGGCATTTTCGTAATGGTGCGGCGACAGGGCATCCACGGTCAGCAGGGCCAGAGCCAAAGGGATCAAAGACAGGTTGAGGCGATTGGAGTTAAAGCCGAACAGCCACCGGCCGGTCAGCGCCCCCAAAAAGACAAACGAAATCAGCAGCGGCGAGACAATCGCCAGACAAATGACACCTTCCCCCATGACGACGCTGCCGCCCGTCAGGCCGAACGCGCTGTTCAGCAGTGAATACAAAAAATATTCCATTGTTGTCAGCTTGGCGGCCTTCCAAAAGAAGGCGCTGACCAGGCCCATGACAAACGGCACCAGCACGAAATCGGAAGAAATCAGAATGCCTCCCACGTCGGTAGAGGAATTCGTCGAAGGCGACCGGCTGAGGAACAGGGTCAGGCCAATCAGCATGGCGGCAGATAAGCTTGCCGCCAGCAGCCCCCAAATAATCCCGGCCCGGTTTTTGCGGCTGTCCAAACTGGTGCCGGTGCGGTCCACTTGCGCGGGCTTCCACTCTTGCGCTGCGATGACAACGGTCTGGCAGAAAGGGCAAAGAATAGCGTCCCGCGTGATGGACTGGCCGCAGTGCGGGCAGGGTCGCTCGGCGGCGTGGGCGGGGTTCGGAGTGTCGGCATTGTTCATCGGCAATGTGGCTTTCGGGAGCAGTCGCGCTTTTACGCTGACGCTTTTAGCGGTAGATGTGCCGTTCGCACGGTGCCGAGCCGGAGGGCGCTGACGGCGGCGGTTCGCTGAGGTGAGGATACCTCACACCGCGTGATTTTGCGGCCTCATGCTAGAAAACCTGACGCGCTCCGGCATTCAAGGTTCTTGAACTCTCAAAAACAGGCATGTGCCTTGATATTCTGTAATTTCGTCATGCACGGTACGAAAATGCAGCGTCCCGCACGAACCGGTAACACTGCCGGTAAAAAAACGCATTTTACCTTCAAATTAGCTTGCATTCATAGGAATAATTTGGTAGAATGCCGGTGTTGCGCTTTTTTCCCAATGATTGTGAACTGAGCAGGCTGTGTTCGCCGTTTCTGCGGAAGGCATTCAGCCAGCAATCGTACCCTCTTCGGACTGCCTAGCTCACGCTTTTCCGGCACTCACCTGTTTTTGTTCACTCAGAAGTTTTCTGGCGGCTGCCTTCTCTGTCAATGACGACTTTTCCTGACGTTATCTGTTCGCATGACTCATTAAGGAGAACCATCCATTGAACCTTGTCCCGTCCCGCACCCAAACGCGCCGCCTCCGGCGCACCGCCACCCTGTTGACGGGCGCACTGCTTTCCGGCGCCGGCGCGGCCCATGCCCAAACCTTCGCCACAACGGTTGTCGCCCCTTCTCAGACCGTCGTAGACCAATTTTCCACCACCACCACCACGGCGTCACCGACTTACAATCGCGCGGCGATTGCAGCAGGGCTCAACGTCTATTCCACGGGAAACCCAGCCGCTTCTTCCGGGATTGGAGCCGCTGTCACTTACGCGACATCCGCCGCTTTTACTCCGACCGCCGGCGGCAGCTACACCGTAAACACATCGGCCACCGGGTTTGATGCTGGAAACTACATCCAGTACATTTACTCGCCGTCCCTAAATCCCACCACTGCGGCCACGGCGCTGAAAGGCGTTGATTATGCGTTTTACCCCGCCAATTCCACCAACAGCGGCTCTTACACGGTCAACCTCAGCGGGGCTACCCCTTATCAGTTCGTTGACGCCGGTTATTATTCCAACAACGCGACTTACCCGCAGGTCCCCGGCAGCGGCTATTACAGCGAAGGCACGGCAACGACCACAGTCCTCTACAACAATCCCGGCAGCACCCAGGCCATTCCCGACCCAAGCACCCCCACGGCGACTGCCCCTTCCGCTCCCGGCAGCGTCTCGCAAACTTTGAACGTCTCCTACGCCAGCACCATTTCTGCGTTCAATTCCATTACCGTTGACGGCCTAAGCGACACGTTTGTCGGCGACCTGACGGCCACCCTGACCCATAACGGCGTCACGGTGGACTTATTTGATCATGTCGGGGCAAACAATAATCCCAGCAGCCCCGGCTACAACTACGGCCTGGGATCAGCCGCCGGGTTTGACGGCAACAACTACACGTTCGCGCTTTCCGGCGCAAACCTGGCTGCCGTACAGGACTTCACCAATGCTGCCGACGGCGTCACTTATGCCGCGTCCGGGAATGCCGCAAACGGGTTTGCCCCGGCAAACGCCGGCAACACTTTGAACAGCTTCCTGGGACAAAATGTTTCGGGCGCCTGGACACTCAGCTTCACCGACTCGCAGGGAGATGACACCGGCTCCTTCACCGGATTCAGCTTTGGGATCAACAACAATGCCAATCCGCTCAATCCTGTGCCGGAAGCGTCTACGGGGCTGGGCTTCGGCGTGCTGCTGAGCCTCATTATGCTGGGCCGGGCCGGACAGGTTCTTCAGGCCCGCCGCCGGAGCGCACAGCCCGCGCCCAATGCTTGATCAATGCTTGGTCCGGGTTTGCCTGCGTCTTGTTTGTTTTGTTCGCCAGCGTTTTTCGCTGCCTGATTTTCAAGGAGAGTTCATTGTCTATTACTTATCTTTCATCGCCGGGACGACGCGCGGCGGCGGCCGCCGTGCTTCTTTCCGGGAGCATTGCCTTCCTCAGCGCCTCGGCCTCGGCGGCTCCGGTGCTTCGGGTCGGCCCGACCGCATCCGGCACGGCGGTGCCTGCCCTCGTGACGATCAGCGGTCATGTGCCTGATCTGGTCAGAACCTCCACTCGGCTCGGCGTCCTGCCGGCAGGCCAGGTGCTGAGCTGCTCGGTCACGCTGCCGCTGCGGAACCAGGCTGCCCTGGATGACCTGCTGCACGGCCTCAGCAACCCAGCCGATCCGCGCTACGGCCAGTATCTGACCCCCAGCGAGTTTGCCGACCAGTTCGGCGCCCCGCGCGTCGGCTACAGCGCCCTGATCACCTACCTTCAGTCCAAAGGTCTGACCGTGACGCAGACGTTCGCGTCGCGCACCTATGTCAGCGTGTCCGGCACGGCGGGCCAGATCAACGCCGCTTTCGGCATCACGCTCCGGCAGTTCCAGTCGCCGCAAGGCCGCATCTTCCATGCGCCGGATACGGAAGTGAAAGTGCCGTCCACCATTGCCGGGTACATCACCGGCGTCACGGGCCTGGACAACGCCACGCCGCCGGTTCCGCTTATCCACGGGATGAAGCCGCGCCGGGTGTCTTCCGCCAAAGCAATCGTGCCGGTATATAACGGGGCCGGGCCGGACGCCCAAACCCCGCCGGAACAGGGAACCGGACCGGGAGGCGGCTTTGCACCGTCGGACATTCGAACGGCGTATGGCCTGAATGGCACGGCTTTAGATGGAACCGGCCAGACCTGCGCGATTGTGGAATACGGCACGGCATACAACATCAAGGATGCGCTGAAGTACGAGGCGACGTTCGGCCTGAAGCGCGTTCCCATCACAATCGTTCCCGTAGACGGCGGCCCAACCACGTTTGCCGCCGATGGCCCCGCCGAAACGAACATTGACATTGCGTCCCAGCTTTCCATGGCCCCAAACATCAGCATCCGCCTCTACCTGGAAGGCAACACCGGGTCGAATACGGATGCCCTTTATGCCGTCGCGAACGACAACATCGCCAAGCAGTTCAGCATCTCCTACGGCTTCGGGGCGGAAAGCGCCACGGCCACAACGCCGTCGGCCGCCCAAATTGCCCTGAATACGGCCTATACGCAGCTTGCAGCGCAGGGCATCTCCGTTTATGTGTCCTCCGGCGACAGCGGCTCCGAAGCCCGGACCACCTCAAACAGAACAAGCGTGGACATCAGCTCTTCCACGCCGATGGTCTGCTCCGTCGGCGGCACGGCGCTGCTGGTGCAAAATCCCGGCGTCAATGAGAACTACTCGTCAGAGTCGACCTGGAACGTCAACAACACCGGCACGGGCGGCGCAGGCGGCGGCGGCGTCAGCAAGCAGTGGGCCATCCCTTCCTATCAGCTCAACGCGGCCGCTTATTCTGCGGCCATCCCTGGAAGCAATGTCTCCACCACCAACCGCAACATCCCGGACATCTCCTGCGATGCCAGCCCTTACACCGGCATTGTCATCTATGTCAGCGAGGACCCCGGCTTGTCCGGCCCCGGCTACTATATTTTTGGCGGCACCAGCGAGGCGGCCCCGCTGTGGGCCGGCTTCACCGCGCTGATCAACCAGAACCGGGCGCTGACCGTGCCGAACGGCGGGCCGCTGGGCTTCCCGAACTATAGCCTCTACCCACTTGCGTATTCGTCTGCCGGCTTGCAGACGAAGTACACGTCCATCTTCCATGACATTGCGGACGGCAGCAGCAACCGGACTGTCACCAACGGCACGAACTATACGGCGGTGACAGGGTTTGACGACTCCACCGG
>CAXUBO010000059.1:13170-17153 GCA_964249345.1 uncultured Armatimonadales bacterium
GCCGGGCTAGAAAGACCGCGACCGTGCAAGACCTCGCTGTTAGCTTGGTGCGAATTACCGACGGCTTTATCGCCCTGGATCAAGACTGGAATTTTGTTTTTCTTAATCCCCCCGCAGCCGAGATTCTGGGGCGCAGCGTTCAAGACCTGCTTGGGAAGCAGATTTGGGCAGAGTTTCCCGCATTCGTTGACGGGCCATTCTACCGGGCTTGCCGCCAGGCAATGGCCCAGCAAGGCTTCACCCAAATGGAGCATTACTGGCCGAGTTTGGACAGGTGGCTTGAAAAACGCATCTTTCCCGCGCCGGACGGCTTGACGATCCTGTTTTCGGACACCACCGAGCGAAATCTTTCCGAGGCCGCCCTGTCTGCCTCGGCCCTGCGGCTGGAAACTCTGCTTGCCAACATTCAGGCCGGCGTCATTGTTGAAGACAGCCAGGGCCAGCTTATGCTGGCGAATCAGTCCTTTTGCGACATGATGGGGCTTGCACTCTCTCCTAAAGCCTTAGTTGGGGCAAATGTCCTGCACCTCGCGCGTCAAACCAGCCTGCTGTTCTCAGACGGCGAAGAGTTTATCGCCCGCGCTCTTGTCCTGCGCCGGCGGCAGGAGGCGCTGGCGGCGGAAGAGCTTCACCTCATTGATGGCCGAGTTTGGGAGCGCGATTATGTGCCGGTATTTCCCGGCGGCGGCGACCAAAGCTACGGCGGCCACCTCTGGCTGTTCCGGGACATCACCGAGCGCAAGCGCATTGAGCAGCAGGTTCGCGACGACTCGGATTTGCTGGCGGCTCAGAAGGCGGAGATGGAACAGGCGAATGCAGAACTGGCGGCAGCGAACGCCCGGCTGGAAGTTCTGGCGACGACCGACGGCCTGACGGGGCTGCTGAACCAGCGGGTATTTCAGGAGCGCATCCGCGAAGAGTGGCGGCGGGCGCGGCGCTATGCCGAGCCGCTGTCGCTGATGATGATTGACCTGGACCGATTCAAGGCGTTTAACGATACTTACGGCCACTTGCAGGGAAACCGCGTCCTGCACCAAGCCGGCCGCATTTTGCTGGAACAGCTTCGAGAAACCGACATTTTGGCTCGGTACGGCGGGGAAGAGTTTGTGGTCATCCTGCCGCATACCGTCTGCGCGGAAGCGATGGCCCTCGCCGAGCGCATCCGGTCGGCGGTCGAGACTTACCCGTGGGACCTGCGGCTGCTGACGGTCAGCGTAGGCGTCTGTGAGCTGTCTGAAGAGATGCCGGATGCGGCGGCCCTGGTTCACGGCGCGGATATGGCGATGTATCGCTCAAAGGCTTCCGGGCGTAACCGAGTCATGCAGGGATTTTAATGCGCTGCGCCGAAAAGGCTCCTCATGGCTGAAGAACCCCAACTGCTTGTTGTAGATGACAATTCCGTGTACCACCGCGCCATAGCCGCTGCTTCCAACGGCATTGTGATCGCCGATCCGCGCCTGCCCGACTGCCCTTTGGTCTACATTAATGCGGCGTTCCTGCACATGACAGGCTACTCGGAAGCGGAAGTGATTGGGCACAACTGCCGCTTTTTGCAAGGTCCGCAAACGGACCCGGCTGCGGTGCAGGCGCTGCGCGAGGCAGTTCAAAGTGCGCGTGCCTGCCAGACGCTGATTCTCAATTACCGCAAGGACGGCACGGCCTTCTGGAACGAAATCACCGTCAGCCCCGTGCGGGACGCGGGCGGCAGCCTAACGCACTTTGTCGGCGTTCAAACCGATGTCACGAGCCGGCACAAGTCGGAAGACGCGCAGAAGGCGGCCCAGGATGCCCTGCGCGTTTCTGAGGAAGCGCTGCGCCGGAACGAAATCCGGCTTCAAGACGCGCAGGTACGTCTGGAAGCGGCGCTTGCCGCCGGCGGGATTGCGACCTGGACTGTTGACCTTACGACAGATACCGTCGTGGCGGACGAAGGGCTGGCCCGCTTTTCCGTCAGCCCCGAAGAGGCGGCGGGCGGGCGGCTGGACGCTTACCTGCGGGCCCTTCACCCGGAAGACCGGCCTCGCGTGGCTCAGGCGATTGCGGACGCGGTAGACCACGGCGAAATCTACCAGGAAGACTACCGCATCTTGCTGCCGGATGGGGCGCACCGCTGGCTGGCGGCACGCGGAAAAGTGGAGCGGGATGCCCAGGGTCGGGCCGTGTCCCTGCCGGGCGTCGCCGTGGACATCACCGAACGAGTAGAGCGCGAGACGCGCGAGCGTTTTTTGGCAAATTTGGCGGAGCGGGCGCGGGGGCTGACCGACCCGGATGCCGTAATCGCGGACACCGTGAATTCCGTCGGGGCGTTCCTGGGCGTCTCCCGATGCATCTTTGCCGACATAGACATTGAAGCCGACACCTGCACGATTAAGCCCGATTACCGGGCTGATGAAACAGTGCCGAGCATTGAAGGCGTGGTTTCAATCGCGGCGTTCGGCTCCTATGTAGTCGCGGAATATGCTGCCCGGAGGGCCGTAGTGGTAGATGATGTGCGAACCGACTCGGTGAAAGCCCCGCCGGCGTCCGTCGCCGCGTATGAGGCTATCGGCATCCGCGCCCACGTCACCGTTCCCGTCGTGCATACGGGCCGCGTTGTTTCCTGCATCTCGGTTCATAACGCCGCTCCGAGGCACTGGAAAGCAGAGGAAATTGAGCTGCTCCGCACCGCAGTCGAGCGGACGTGGCTGACGGTTGAGGTGCTGCGCCAGCAGCACGCCCTGGCGCACGAGGCCGACATCCTGCGGGCCACGCACGACCGCACAACCAGTATTTTGGAAAGCATCAGCGACGCTTTTTTTGCGCTGGATGCGGAATGGCGTTTTACCTACGTCAACGACCAGTCCGAGAAGGTCATGGGACGCAGGCGAGAAGACCTCCTGGGCCGCATTTTTTGGGATGAGTTTCCCGGCACTCTCGGCACGCCGTTTGAGCGTGAGTACCGCCGTGCGTGGAGCGAGCAAACTACCGTGACTTTTGACGAGTTCTACCCGCCGCTGGACGTTTGGGTGGAAGTGCGGGCTTTTCCATCCGAAGGCGGCTTATCGGTCTTCTTCCAGGACATCAGCACGCGCAAGGCGCTGGAAGAAGCGCGGGCGCAGATGGCTGAACGCGAGCACCGGATCGCCGAGCAGCTTCAAGCCGCCCTGACGCCGTCGGTGCCGGAGCGCATTCCAGGAATGGCGCTGGCAAAGTATTATGAAGCCGCGCTGGCGGAAGCAGGGGTTGGCGGGGACTTTTATGACGTGTTCCCGGAAGACAAAGGCTACACGGCGCTTGTCGTGGGCGACCTGTCGGGAAAAGGTCTTGCGGCGGCAAGCCAGGTTGCAACCGTGCGGAACATGCTGCGCTATGCCCTCTACCGCGCCCGCACTCTCGCCGGAGCAATGGGCGGGCTGAACTTGATTTTGGCCGAACAGGGACTGCTGACCGGGTTTGCCACCTTGTTTGTCGGAGCCTATGACAGCGGCGCAGGCACGCTGACTTATGTGAACTGCGGCCAGGAGCCGGCGCTGATCCGTCGTGCGGCGGACGGCAGGATCGAGCAGCTTGCGCCGACCGGCCCGGTACTGGGGTCCTTCGAGGGCGCAGTCTTTGAAGAACGGACAATTGTTCTTGAACCGGGCGATGCAGTCGCGGCGTTCACGGATGGTTTGACGGAAGTGGGCCGGTCCCGCACGGAAATGCTGGGAATCAATGGAGTAGCGGACTTGCTGGCGGCGGCCATCATCCCGCAAGAAGCCAAAAGCGCCGAGGCTGCGGCCGAGCATCTAGTGTTGGGGCTGATTGCCGGGGTAAATGCAGCGGCTCAAGGCGGCGTGATGCGCGATGATGTCTGCCTGCTTGTTGGGGTCGTAGACGGTCTTCCCGCGCTTCCTTTCGCACCGGCGGCCTAAGCAATGCAGGCAAAGAACGCCCCGCTGCCTCTGAGACGCTGTCAGTTTTTGTGCTGCTTTTGGTCTTTGTGCTGCTTTTGGTCTTTGTGC
>CAXUBO010000059.1:17253-22964 GCA_964249345.1 uncultured Armatimonadales bacterium
TTATGTACTTTGAGATTGCACCTTCGGATTTGCGGGTGCCGGTGCAAAAATCGCGCTTTCCCGCTGCCTTACAAGGCAGCCCGCCGCGCTTTTTGGGACACACCCAAACGCAGTGGGGAAGACACACTGTACTGCCCCTGAAAGGTTTTGTTGATGTTTGCCGAACTTTGCTTTTTCAGACCTTGGGGTAAGCGCCTGTTCTGCTGCCGTGTTCTTTTGCTGGTTTTGCTGCTCTCAGCGGCTGTTCCAAATTGGGGACAGACCCCGCCCCGCTCCGCCCCATCTTTGGCTCCCGCGCAGACCGCCGCACTCAGCGCTCAGATCACCACCTTGAACCGCCAGATTGCAGCGCTGACGCCCACCACGTTCGGTCAGCCCTGGGCAAACCCCCGCACGGACGGCAGCGGCCTTGTTTTCGCACATAGCGTTCTTGCCCCGTTCAACGGGGCCACAAACGGACCGAACGGCGCATATGGCGCAGCGAGCGGCTGGCGGCAGACAATCCAGGAACTGAAACTCTACAGCGTGGACGGGATTGCCGCCGATATGTTTACTGCCACAGCGATAGAAAAAGACAACCTGACCACGCTTTTCCAGGCCGCTGACCAGGAAAACGCGGCGTGTACCGTGAGTGGAACCATCCCAAACAACGGTCATGGCGTGTCCAAGTTTTACATCTTGCCGACGCCCGACTTTTCCACCATTCCCGAAAGCACGGCGTCCATGACGGCTCTGGCCCAGCTTCTCGTTCCCTTCCTGGCCGACCCCGCCTGCGCGACTTATGAGGGCCACCCGGTGTTGTCCTGTTATGAAGGGGACGGCGGCGGCGCGGCAATCTGCGCCCAAGTCTACCTTCCTTTTCTGGCGCAAATTAACGTCGGGCTGAAGGCGCTCGGAAAACCCAGCGTCCAGTTCTTACCCGGCTGGGGCGGCGCAAGCGGCTCGACGGCGGCGCAGGAGATAACGGCGGCGGGGGCGATAGGTGCGTGGAAGTTTGCGGACCCGACCACGCCGCTCGGCTTGTCTTCTCCCCTACCGGCGCAGGAAAGTCTGGCAGCGTCTGTGCAAGCCTCTTTCTCTGCGTCCGGCAAACCGGGCCTGTGGATGCAGTCGTTTTATCCGCTCGGCTACTGGAAGGCTCTCGGCACGACAGCGGCAAGCGGCAAAAGCTACAACGAGTACCGGGGGATGCAGGCGCTCGCGGTGAACATGGCCTCTGCCATCTTCGCGCAGCACCCGTACTGGATGGAACTTTTAACGCTTGACGATGCCGGCGAAGGAACGGCATTCGGCTCGGATGCGGCCTCAGAGTATCTGCCCGGCCACTGGGACGAAATCCCGCCCACCAATACGCCGGACTTCTATCAAAGCAATGCGGGCCTGCATGTGGCGATGGAATACTACATTCAGTGGTACAAGACCGGCGTGCAGCCACGCATCGGCGGTGACACGCTCATCGTGTCTAACTTGACCCAGCTTGCAGTAGCGGCCTCTGCCCCCTCGTCAGACCCCACCGGCCCTCTGACGCAGGTGTCCGGCGCGGCAGGCGACTCGCCCGGCCTGCAAAACCATGTGGATGTCATGGCGCTTCTGACTTCTTCGGGACAGGTTCAGGTGTCCGGCGTCACGCCGGTTCCCACGGTCTTGCCCGTCTCGGCAGGCGTGTCTCAGCTTGTGTTTCCCGTGACGCAGGCCGGGACACCTCTGGTAGAACTGCTGAAGAACGGGCAAGTGCGGCGGCAGGTGACGGGTCATGCCATTGCGGCCTCCACCACTTTGGTCAATCTCAACCCGGCGTCGTATGCGTCCGTTGCCGGTACCAGTTTTACGCTGAAGAGTACAACGACGCTGCCGGTGGACAGCCCCGGTATTTTAGTACGCGGCACGGCAGGCTCCAGCCCTCTGGCGGTCTCAAACCTCGTTTGCACGAACCTGTCTGGGAAAAGTTCGGTTGTCATCGCCCAAAACGATCTGCACGGCATCGCAGGCCAGAGTCTGAGCGCCTATACGCCTGCGCGTGGCTCTGCGCTGTCCATCGGCAAGAACAACGCGAGCAGCTACGCGGTGTTTGCTAAGGATGCCACGGGGACAGGGCTGCCGACTGTCGCGGTGCCGGGCTATGCCAACACCGACAACCCGTACTACACGGCGGCTAAACAAACGTCGTCAACCCATTGGAAGGTAACGTGCCGGGTCAAACGCATCAGCCCTGACCCAGACGGGGAAGCAGGTGCGGCGATGGTGTGCAGCACGGGCGGCCCTGCCGGAAATGATTATTTTGGCGCGGAAGCGGTTGCGACCATCGCGGTGAATGGCAGCATCACGACCTTCAATGTAGCAAACATCACGCCCATTTCCAGCGATAGGCGCATCAGCCAGGTCAGTGTGCCGGTCAATTCGCTGACGCCGGGGAAGTGGTACACCGTGACGCTTGAATATAACAAGGGGGCGCTGACAGCGACGGCGGTTCCGAGCAATCAGCAGTTGTGAGGTGTTGCACCTGCGTGATCACAGCCCAAAATCAAAAACCGTCGTTGCTTTTTTGGCGGACGCCCAGCTGTTCCGGTGCTGCTAACCTTTGACGGCACAATTCATTTCAATCCTCAAAGGGTTGGCATGGTTGCCGATACCAATTAGACCTCTTGCGTAATTATCAGATGCCAAATTATCAGATGCCAAGTTCATAGTTATAGAGAGCGGCGATCAAGTTGAACCGCAGGCCGAAGCGCTTGCGTCGGTTGCGGTAGCGCTCCGCCAAGATGCGGAAAATCTTAAGGCTGCGGATGATGTGTTCGATCACGAAGCGCTCCCGCGACAACTGGCGATTGTCCTGCTTCTGCTCGTCCGTGAGCGGATGATGCTTGCTCTTTTTCCTCGGCAGGCGGCTGTTCGAGTGGCACTTCGCCAGCCCCAAATAGCCGCTGTCTGCGAGGCACTGCGTCTTTGGCAGAAGCGGCAGGCGGCTTTGTTGAAACAACTTGAAGTCTTGCTTGAAGTCTTGCTTCTTGCCTTCGCTGAAGCTGGTGGCTAAGATGCGCCTGGTCTTTGGGTCGGCAACAACTTGGGCTTTTTGGGTGTGGCGCTTCTTTTTGCCGCTATACCAGTGCCGTTGTTTTTTTCGGGCGCTCCACGGGGCATTCCGTGGCATCTATCACGATGACCTCGAAGGACAAGTCGCTTTTCGTCAGTGCTTTTCGCTTTTCGTCAGTGCTTTTTTGCCTGGCAGCGTGAACTGACCACAGCGCAAAAGAGCCGCTTCGAAAGAGCCGCTTCGAAAGAGCCGCTTCGACGGCATGAACCGTGCGGCAGACAGCGGACTCGCTGAGGCCGTAAGTTTGCCCAATATGAACAAAAGTGCGATACTCGCGCCAGTACATCAGCGTTAGAAGCAGTACATCAGCGTTAGAAGCAGTTGATCTTCGCGGCAGTGCTTGGGTTTGCGCCCGCGCACGGGAAGTTGCTGTTCAAGGGCCGCGCACATTTCGAGGAAGGTGGCAGGACGCACCCCCGTCAAACGCTTGAAGACGCTGTCGGGCTTAGTTTTTAGGTCGGCATAGAACATGCCGAAAGTATACACCAATTACGCAAGAGGTCTAATACTTGAGTTAATGATCCGATAGATGGAACATCGCCAGACATATCCGTTTCGTTGTTCGGACTATTGTCACAATAAATAAACCAGTTCAGCCCGCTTTTCGCTGGGTTCTCGCTGCAAAACCGCCCCAGGCCGGGATCATAATACCTGGCCCTCATGTAGATCAGCCCGGTGCTTGCCTCCGACAAATGCCCCAGCCCGCCCACAAAGCCCATCGCACTGCTCTTCTTCGGCCCGGCCCGCGAGATAGCGGTCCATGCGGCGCTTGCCGAAGCCGACAAACGACACGTCCTGAGCCGTGGCCCATCAGATCAGGCCGCCGACTTGAACCTCATAATACTGCTACGTCTTTTTGGCGCGGGTCGCCTGAAGGTGGAAGCGGAACTCGCGGAACGCTTCGTCCCAGGTCAAACTTTGAGAGAAAACATCGGCGCGGGCTGAATGCGAATCGGAATGAGCCGAGGGAGAACCGGCGGAAACCGGGGTGGAAAGGGAAAAAGCTGTCGCCATCTGTGACCATCGTGCCTTTCTGTTGCTGGCGAGATGTCAGCAACAGCAAGACGAACGAATTATTGATAAGAGCTTTGAATAAGCCGAAGACAGGATTCGAACCCGTGACCCGCTGTTTACAAAACAGCCGCTCTGGCCAACTGAGCTACTTCGGCGCGACTTCACCGTAACCCACGCATGATTATACGCGATGGCCTGTGGATTTGTCAAGAGGGCTGCACCGAAATCAGAGTGGTTTATAGACCCGAATGTAGTCTACGAGCATTTTCTGTGGGAACACTGTGGTGGAATCGGGATCGCCGCCGAAGTGGCCGCCGACGGCGACGTTCAAAAGGAAAAAGAAGGGGTGGTTGAAGGCCCAGGCTTTGCCCGGCGGCAGGTCCGCCGGCGTGCGGGTCTCAAAAACGTGTCCGTCCACGGAAAACGCGGCGGAGTCCTGCGCCCACAGCACGCCGAACGTGTGGTAGCCGTCTTTGAACGCCTGCCCTTCGGGGAGCGTAAACTTTGCGGTCAGCGGGCTGCCGCCGGAGTAGCCGGGGCCGTGCAGGCTGGAATGGTTCACGCTCGGCTCGCGGCCTTTGTTTTCCATGATGTCGATTTCGCCGCACTGCGGCCAGCCGGCGCCGGGGGCCGAAATGTCCGCGCCCAGCATCCAGAACGCGGGCCAGATGCCTTGCCCCGCCGGGAGGTGAATGCGGGCCTCAATGTAGCCGTACTGCGCCGTGACCTTGCCTTGCGACAGCAGCCGCGCCGACTCAAAATTGCCGCGCGTCAGCCCTTGCCCGTTGTAGGTCGCCAAAATCTGGAGCGCCTTGCCGTCCGTCGCCGCCGGGTCCAGGACAATGTGCGCGTGGTCGGCGTCGCTGACATAGTTTTGCAGCTCCGCATTGCCCCAGCCGTTGTCGCCGGTGTCATACCCCCAGTGCGCGGCGTCCGGCAGCGCCCCTACCGGCCCATTGAACTCCTCGCTCCAGTCCAGCGTGTATCCCGGCGGCGGGCTTGCGGGCGACGGCCCCGCCAGCACGCAAAGCGCCGCCAGCGCCAGCAGGCTGAAAAGCGCGGTCATGGGTAGAAGTGGAATGTGGCTGAGGTGCATGATTGCCTTGACGGTTGTTAAAAAGGATGACGGCTGCTCAGAAACCGGAGGAAAAGTACCAGTCCGATTGCTCCCCCTCGCTTAGGGAGGCGGCGCGGCAGGCGCAGCGGGCGTGTGGTTCCCGCCCTGCATCTGAGAAATAATGATGGCTTTGCGCCCCGCCGGAATGTTCGGGTTGTTCTGGATTGCCTGAATGGCCGCCGCCTGGTTTTGCGGCGTCTGCGCCGGCGCGGGGGGCGGCGCGGCGTCGTTTGCCGAATGGCATCCCGCCGTACACGCGAGGAAGACCCCTAAGAAAGCGGCTGACATAACCGTGGCTGTTTGGTTCTTGATCCCAATTTTGCGTTCACGCATGAAAAGCGCCGTCCTCTTTTCTGTTAAGTACACGCGGCAGACCGCGTGAGTGAGCCGGAAGAACAGGGACACCGGCCCGCCCCTCTAAGCGGCGCGAGTGTTGCCGGAGAAAGCTAAACAGTGGCGGAAGAGTTCAAATTCTTCCGCCACGGCTGA
>CAXUBO010000060.1:0-1048 GCA_964249345.1 uncultured Armatimonadales bacterium
GATAAACGCAAGCTTGGTCAACAGGAACGCAGCCAGCAGGAAAAGCAAAACGGCCGGCACACGATATTTTTCGGCGTACTGCGCCAAGAGGTTCATGCTTTTGCTCCTTTCCCGGCTCCGCGCCAGCGGGTTGCCTGCCGGACAAGCAGCCAGGCTTGCAGGCGTGTTTTGGCCCTCGCCGCCACGCGCCGCTTCGGCAGGGCAGCGGCGATGCCGCCCCAGGCCAGCGCCCGCACCGCCGCGCCGACAATCATGGCAAGCCGGAGCGAAATCAGCCCCGTCAGCCCGTAGTGCTTGCGAATAAAGTAGTCCAAGCTGTCAAAAAAGTGCGCGTTGATTTTGGCAGGGGCCGACGCCCCGCTGGCCCCGCCAAGATGCGTGACCGCAGCCGACGGCGTAAACGCGATTTCCCAGCCGCAGTTCTGCACCCGCTTCTGCCAGTCCGTTTCTTCCTGGTACATAAAGAACGCTTCGTCAAAGCCGCCGGCCTGCCTGTATGCCTCGCGCCGTACTAAAAGGCACGCCCCGATGACCCACTCTACGGTGCGCTCCCGGTCATGCGCCCAGGCCGAATAGTCGCCCAAAACAGGATGCCGGGCCAGCGGGCCGGACAAGCCCAGGTTCTCCAGCCAGGCCCGGCCCGGCGACGGGTACGGGTAACACGACCGCTGAAGCGAGCCGTCAGCGTTCAAAAGGCGCGGCCCGGCAATGCCGACTTTCGGATGCGTCTTCAAGTAGGAAACCAGCTCCGCCACGGCATCCGGCCTGACAAACGCATCCGTATTGAGCAGGAGCAGAAACTCCCCGGCCGCTTTTTTGAGGGCAAGATTATTCGCCGCGCCGAAGCCGGCGTTGATGGGGTTGTCAACAACATGGACTTCGGGAAACGCCGCGCGTATGGCTTCCGCGCTGCCGTCTTGCGAAGCGTTGTCCACGACCCAAACTTCCGCCATAACGCCTTCCAGGCCGGCTTTAAGTGCGTGCAGGCAGTTCAGCGTCATTTGGCGCGTGTTGTAGCTGACAATAATTACCGAGACTTTAGGCATTA
>CAXUBO010000060.1:1148-22725 GCA_964249345.1 uncultured Armatimonadales bacterium
AATCTTTAGGCATTAAATCTTTAGGCATTAAATCTTTAGGCATTAAATCTTTAGGCATTAAATCTTTAGGTGGCACGCGCAAGTTCTTTCTTGCCGTCCAGCACGTCTACAACTTGGTCCAAGCGGCTGTTCCAAGAATGGCGCCGGGCTTCGGTGCGGCGTGCTTCTCCGAGAGATGGGTCTTCGGCCAGCGCGAATTGAACTGCGTCAGCAAAACCGTCGGCATCGGACGCCAGCCGCACAAGCTGCGGGTAGTCCCGAAAGCCCGCCACGGGCGTCGCCACGACCGGCTTGCCGGCAGCGAGATACTCCCACAGCTTGATCGGGTTCAGGCTTTCCGTGAACGGCGTGACCCGATGCGGCGTGATGCACACATCAAAAGCCCGCATGATTTCCGGGACTTTGGTGTAGGAAACCGGCCCAGTCAGCACAACATTTCCGCAAGCGGCCAGCGTTCTTTGGTCTTCCTCACTCAGCATGTTCGGCCCGACCAATGCGAGCGTACCCGCCGGAAAGCGTCTGGCAACCGCTTCAACCAGCGGCACATCCACACGGTCCGGGTGAATGGTGCCGGTATACCCAAGCACGGGCCTTGCCCATGCGTTCGCGGGAGGCGTCAGCGGCCCATCGCCGTCCAGCACGCTTTGGTAATGATCGGCATCCACGCCGTTCGGGATCAGGTAAAGATGCTTTGCCAGCCCTTGCTTCATCTCGTACAGCCGTTCGGAGCAGACAACAACTGCGTCGGCGCACCGGCACAGCGCGGCGTCCTGCGCCGTTGTCAGCGCCGTCAGCGCGGGCGACTGAGTCAGCGTCGTCCAGTCATCGGTGATGTCATAGAGGACTTGCGACTCGCCCATCTGCCCCGCCATGTGAACTGCCGAATGCGGATTAAGCCATAGGATCGGCGACTGCATTCCAAGACGCCGCCCGGCGGCGCGGACATGACGGCGAAATAGGGCCTCGTTCAGACGCCGCCCCCACCCCAGCGTGTCCGGCAGCAGTTTCAGCGGGCGCGTCAGCGTGATAGGCGGCAGTCCCGACACCGTTCGGTCCGCTTCCTTCCACTTTGGCAAACGCCTGCGCCGGATGTCGTTTGTGACGTTAATCGGCAGGCCGACGAACAAAATTTTGCATTCTGGAAAGCGCCGTGCAAGACCCGCGCACAAAAACTGGTTGCGCCGCCACACGTCGTCCCAATTCTCCATGGATACAAAAATCAAGTCCTGCATAACTTCAACTCTGATCGCAGCTCTTTCGTGACACCTGCTCGTAAATCTGAAAATACTCGTCTGCAATGCACTCCCAGGTGAAGTGCGCCTCCGCCCGCGCTCGCCCGGCCCGGCCCATTGCGGCGGCTTTGTCCGGGTCAGCCAGCATTTTTTCCAGCGCCGCCCCCAGCGCGACGGCCTCGCCGCCCCGAAACAGCAAGCCGGTTTCGCCGTCCTGCACGATTTCCGGGACGCCGCCAACACGCGCGGCGACAACGGCTTTGGCGCAGGCCATGGCTTCCAGGCTCACGATTCCCTGCGGTTCCTGGCGGGAAGGCAGCACGAAGAACGCGCAGCCGTGGAACAGACTCACCGCCTGCATTCGGTCGGCCCTCCCGACCAGATGAACTCGCTGGGCGAGGCCAAGCGTGTTCACCTGCGCCTGCAAGTTCTCACGTTCCGGGCCGTCGCCGGCAATGATTAAGTCCGGTGCATCCAGCCGCCGGTAAAGAAGCCGGGCATAAGCGTCAAGGAGCAGATCAAAGCCCTTTTGCGGCACGATGCGCCCTATTCCTAAAAGATACGGTCTTGGGTGAGGATACGGCGTCAAGTTGGCGTCGAACTCGCGCAGCTCAATGCCGTTGTAGACGGCCCGGCTTTTCGCTTCTATCGAAAAATCGGCAAACCGTTTGGCGTCGTCCAGCGTCTGCACCGAGCAGGCCGTAACGTAACCCGCGCGTCTTAAAAGCTGCTTCAGGGTCCAGTTTGCCGCCGCGCTTTTCTGGTATAACTGCCCTGCATCCATTGTCCGCTCGCCCTGCGTCGTGACGACCAGCGGCAAGTCGGTATCCTGCGCTGCCCATAGCGCGTAGAAGCCGTTGGGGCCGACGCACTGGACATGAATAATATCGGTTTTGAGCATCCTCAGCAGGCCCGCCACGGCGCGTCGCTCGGCGGGGAAGCTTCGCGCAAACCGGGCCAGCCCGGCAGGGCGGGCGCGGGGCATCTCAAAGGGAAACCGCCAAACGTCCACCCCCTGCACCGTTTCGTGGGCGGGCAGATCGCGAGGATGCTGCGTCGTGATCACCGAAACGCGGTGTCCACGTCCAGTATATTCCAGCGCCAGATGCCGGCAGGCTTCTTCAACACCGCCGAAATGCGGATAAAACGCGCTGGCGAAAATCGCAATGTTCATATTTTTGGCGGCGCGGCTTTGATTTTTGGCGGCGCGGCTTTGGGCGAAACCCACTGGAACACATACACCGGCAGCGTCGATTCACCCTGAACCGGCATCTCCAGCGTGCCTTGCCGCTGATAGCCGCGAGGGGCTTGACCGGGCGGCACGGCGTCAAACGACATAATCACGCTCGGCTTGCGCTGTTCTAAAACCGCGTCCAGAGGATCGCCTGCCTTGTACCAGTTTTCGTCGGAGACGCCCGTGCTGTACTTGAACTGCGCCGGAAGATGCGCGATCTGGCGGTCGGTCAGCCCCCGGACATCCAGCAAAGATTTGTCCAAGTTTTCATAGCCGGCATAGCCCATCTCGGAATAGGCGACCGACGCACCCGGCGGCAG
This sequence comes from uncultured Armatimonadales bacterium, assembly GCA_964249345.1. Taxonomy (GTDB): domain Bacteria; phylum Armatimonadota; class Armatimonadia; order Armatimonadales; family Capsulimonadaceae; genus JANXMY01. Next base: position 3,935 of record CAXUBO010000060.1, read on the forward strand.
ATGCGTTATATACTCACCTCCTTTTACCCACAATGGGCCAAAACCTTGACTGGCTTCAAGCAGCGCCGCGCCCCGCGTGGAAAAGCCGGCACTCTTCCAGGAGTAATGCTGCGTCTTGGTGCAGCTCACCAGCCACAGCAGGACGGCCAGACAGCCGCACAGCGCAGCGACGCGGCCTGCGGGAACAAGCGGAAAGCTTCGCCGGGCCAGGCGATACGCCAGGACGCGAACAGCGTGGCACTGGCAGACGGCCAGCAGCGGCAGGATGGGAGCCATGAACCGCCAGCCATACATCCAGTCCCCCCCGGACTTTAAGACAAACAGCAGCGCGGCGGCGACGGCAGCAAGAATGATGCCGCCCGAAATGCGGCGCTTGATCCGCCAGACGCCTGCAAGCGCCAGCGCCCAGAACAGCGCGAGCATTCCGAAGGAAAACAAGTCTGAGCGCAGGTTCTTCTGGGCCAGGCTATGAAACGCCAGCAGGCCAGCGGGAAAAACGAGCCTGAACTCGTGCCAAAGCGAGCCGGCATTGGCTGCCAGCGGCGACGTTGCCCGCGCCAGATACAACGCGCCGTGCGGCAGGCTGATAGCGAATGGCTGAGACTTCGCAAAATAGGTGTTCGGCAAAAGCTGGCCGTAGTAGCCCAGGCGCATTATCTCGAAAAGAAGGGCCGGAACGAGAAACATTCCCAGCCAGCCGGCGAGAAATGGCACCGGAAGCCGTGCGCGGCGCAGCCGGAACACGCGCAGACCCGCAAGCGCCGCGACAACCAGAAACGCTTCCGGGCGGGCCAAAGTCGCCAAAAACAGCAGCGCTCCAGAAGCCAGGCCGCGCCCGCGCTGCCATTCACGGTGGAACGCCAGCAGCGCGGCCAGCAGAAGGCTGCCGTAGAGAGTTGTTTCCAAAGCGTTCACGGAAGCCAGCGCAAAATTGATGTTCAGCGCGACCAGCGACTGCGCGAGAATGGATTCCCACGCGCTTAGCCCGCTGCGCCGGGCCAGAGCGCCCGTCTGAGCCAGCATGATGAACGCAAACAGCAGGCTGGCGCACTTCGCTTTGAAAAGAATGTCTACCGAGGGCAGGACAGACAGCAGCAAAACTGAAAGAAGCAGGTGCAGCGGGCTGGTGAAGCCTTCCACACGCTCACCAATGTTAAAGACCGCCCCGTGGCCCGCCAGCAGGTTCGCGGCATAGCGGAACGTGATGTACGGGTCATCCACGGTTTCCGCGAACACCGAGTAGGCCGTTCCCAGCAGAAACAAATACGGCGCGGCTTGCGCCGGACGCAAAAGCCAAGAGCGATGACGCCGAGCCGGCGCGGTTTGAGCCTGGATCAAGGCTGCACCTGCGCCGCGCTTGCCAAAGTGCGGTCCGAGGGAACCTCCGCCGGAACTAGGGCGCTGCCGCGCAGGCCGCGCAAAATAAACAGCCCATAGGCCCAAAGCGAGACCGTGCCGAAGAACTTCATGGATACCAGCAGCGACTTCAGGCCGTGCTGGTACGACGGCGCAAACGGCGTAAAGAACGGCCAGGGCCGGCTGAAGATGAGGTAGAGGATCAAGCCGCCGAGCAGCATCAGCCGCGCCGGGGCAAAACGCCCTTGACTTTCCCCCTGCTCTGGACGCGGTTGCGCCGCATCGGGCGATGCCAGCAGTGTCCAGAGCAGGGGAAAACAGTAGATAAAGTAGCCGTTTTCATACGTCGGCAGCAGCAGCAAAATGGAGGCAAGCGTCACGCCGAAGGCCAGACGCGCTTCCAGCGGCGTCGGAGCCTCAAGCCTGCGCCAGAGAAAGACAAAACCTGCGAGAACCGCCGCTGCGCCAAGCGCGAGAAAGGCGAAATACACACCGAGGCTGCTGCTGAACGGCGTCACGAACGAATTGGCATGAAGGGAAACATTGGCAAACCCAATCAAAGAGCTTTGGACTTCCTGTTCTTCCTGCGCCGCTTTCGCCTCGCGCAGCACCCGCAGAAAGGCCGGTATTTCTCCAAACCCAATCAGTGCGAACGAAAGAACATACGCGCCGGCAAAGCCGGCCGCACTCCACAAGAACGGCTTCCACTGACGGCGCAGGAGCAGAAACAGCAGCAAGCCGATCAGCCACAGCTTAATCAAGGCCGCCGCCACGATCAGCGCACCCATCAGACCCCACCGGCCCCGGCTGTCCGCCCAGAGCATCCCGCCGACAAGACCCAGCAAGAGGTCGTTGGTTTGTCCCACCCCGAAGTTCAGCGTGTTGTCCCAGAACCGAAATGACACCAAAAGCAAAATCCCAAGCAGCCAGAAATGGTGCCGGGGCAGCCGCGCCGCCGCGCCGTACAGCCAGATCGCCAGCAGCAAGCCCCCGGCGTTGACAAAGAACCACGCTTTGAGAGCGTGGTCAAACGACAGCCGGGCCAGCGGGCGCAGCATCTCCGCCGGCAGCGGCGAGTAGCAGTACAGCTCGTGCTGCATAGAAAGCGGCAGGTTGGGCTGATACAGCGGCTCGCCCTGATTCAGCCGCGTCGCCGCCTGATAGTACGAAGTGAAGTCCATGCCGGTAATGCCGGACGCCGGGTTCACCGCGCCGCTGTACGTCACCGACAGCAGCAGCCAGGCCAGCAGGCCGAGCAGCACAAGCCCGGAAAGCGCCGCCGTGTCTGAAAAAAGCGGACCCTGTTTTTTCGATATTTCTTTTATTTCTTTGTCCGATATTTCTTTTTCCGAAGTTTGGTATTCCTTCAAAGCTTTCCTAATAACAAGGCTGATGCAAATTCCATGCCAACCGGCTTAGGAAACAACTTCAGGCTTACTTCGCGTTCAGGCTTATTTCGCCGGGCTTATTTCGCGGCGACGCTCTGGTAAATGTCCAGCACGCGGGCGGCGTGGTCTTCCCAGGAAAAATGGCTTGCCTGCGCCGGTCCGTTTTGGCGCAGCGAAGCCGCTAAATTCGGATCATCCAGGAGGGCCGCCATCGCTTTCGCCAGATGGTCCGGCGTCCCGTCTTCCGCCAGCACGGCGCAGCCGCCGGTCACTTCCGGCACCGCCCCGGCGCGAACCGCGACAACCGGCACGCCCAGCGCCATCGCTTCCAGCGGCGGCAGGCCGAAGCCCTCATAAATGGACGGATACACCAGGGCCGTCGCCGCTTTGAGAACCCCCGGCAGGGCCGCCCGGTCCATATAACCAGCGGCTACCACACGCGGCGCGGAGGAACCCCCGGCAAGGACCCTGAGCGGCTCGGTCGGCCCGGCGAGAGCCAGCGATAGATTGGGAAAGCGCGAGGCGATTTGCTCCCAAGCTTCCAGCAAAGCGCGGATATTCTTGCGGCGCGTGAAGCCGCCGACATACAGCAGAAACGGCCCGTGAATGCCGTAGGCCGCAAGCGCGGCGGGGTCTGCCGCCGGGACACCCGGATGAAACACATCGCGCTCGTAGCCGTTCGGAACCACATGCACCCGCTCTTCCGGCAGCCCCAAAAGCGTGACCAGCTCAGATTTGGCGAACGCGGAGGGAGTCAAAATCGCGGCTGCCGCCCCGGCGGCGGTTTTCGCCCAGCGCGGCAGCCGTCCTTCGTCACTAAACCGCGCCGGCGGCAGGTCATGGATCGTGTACACTGCCGGACGCCCGGCGGGGGGTGGATAGGCCAGCGAAAGCGAGTGATACAGGTCCGGCGGCGGCAGGCGATGGGTCAAGCTGAGTATGGTCCGGGCCACGGGCCAGGGCAAATCCGCAAGGCGGTCCGGCGAGTAGCCCTCACAGGTTGCGCCGGTCAAACCCATTTCCCTGGAACCCTCTAAAGACGCACGGGAAACGCGCCCGGCAAAACGAATGTCAAAGCGCCAGCCGTTTTGAGCCGCGCCGCTCGCGGCGAGGGACTCGATCAGCAGCCGCTCGTAGTGGCCCATGCCCATGCGCGGGCCGGGCTGGTTCTGCGAAAGGAACCGGACATGCAGCGGCGGCAAGCCGGCGGAATGCCCCAGATTTGAGGCATTCGCGGCGCCTGAGTGATTTGTGGCTCCAGCGGAATTCGGGTATAAAATGGACATGCAAGTTGCGGTTGGCATGAATTTTGCAAATCAAAATTTGCAAATGGAAAAGCGACTGCTCTGCCGCCCCGTGCTTTATGAGGTACTTTGTGTCTGTTTCCGCGCCTGCATCGGCTCCCACATCTTTCCTGCCGCCTCGTCTTCGCTTAGATTACCTGGACGGGCTGCGGGGCCTGGCCGCGCTTTATGTGGTGATGCACCATGCGTATTACGGCCTGACCGCAGAACAAACCCTGCCGCCGCTTGCCGCGAAGCTAACCTACTGGCTGTATCTGGGTCATAGCGCCGTGGACATTTTCATTGTCTTATCCGGGTACTGCTTGATGCTGCCGGTTGTCCGGGCAGGCCGGCTCAGCGGCGGAACGGGCGAATTTGTCCGGCGCCGGGCGCGGCGCATCCTGCCGCCTTACTTTGCGGCGCTGGGACTCAGCCTGCTTGCCATCGCACTCCTGCCGGCTTTACGGGACTTGTCGCACCCCAGCGCTCTTTGGAATGTTTCCCTGCCGGCGTTCACTCCCGGCGTCATCATATCCCATTTGCTGCTTGTCCAAAACTTCATTCCCGACTGGCACTCGAAAATTGATTATCCGATGTGGAGCGTTGCGACCGAGTGGCAGATTTATTTTCTGTTTCCGCTGGTCCTGCTGCCGATCTGGAAACGCGCGGGATCAGCCGCGGCAGTGACCATTGCTTTTGTGATTGGCCTGGTTCCATTGTTCCTGTTTTTTGGCCGGTTCAGCGGCGTCAGCCCGCAATTTTTGGGGTTGTTTGCGCTGGGGATGGCGGCCGCCGACTTGAACTTTTCTCAAAAGCCTTCTTGCTTTCGCTTTCGGGAGCGCCTGCCCTGGGGCGGCTTGTCGGCGGGGCTGCTGGCCGTGCTGATTCTCGTCAGCGTGAAGCATTCGTCCTGGCCGGAAGCGGTCGCGTTTAAGGACATTCTGGTCGGTGCGGCGACGGCCTGCCTGCTGGTCGCCTGCACGCGGGCGCTGACCCGCCGCCACGAGACGGCCACCAATCAGCGCCCGGAGCGGGGCCATGCCTCCTTTGCCTTGCGGCTGATGGAGTCGCGCCCGGCGGTCTGGCTGGGGACGTTTTCATACAGCCTTTATTTAGTTCATGCGCCGGTTCTGGCGCTCTGCCAGGCCGCGCTGCGGCCTCAGCACCTTTCGCCGACGCTGGGCCTGGGCGTGATGCTGGCCGCCGGTGTCCCGCTGTGCCTTCTGGTTTCTTATGGGTTCCATCTGGCATTCGAAAAGCCCTTTCTCAGCCGGGCGCTGGTCCAGGCTGAGAAAAAGCTGGCTGAGAAAAAGCTGGCTGAGAAAAAGCTGGCTGAGAAAAAGCTGGCTGAGAAAAAGCTGGCGAAGTGACCTCAGTGCAGCAGCTCCAGGCCGCTGAGCTTCGGGAAGTTCGCGCTTCCGTTTGTGAACGTCACGGTCACGCTGCCGTTTGAATCGGCAACAGCCGGGAACGTTTCGACAACTGCCTTGTCCGCCCCGCCTGCCGCCGCAAAGATGTCGAAGTTCGTCAGGACCGAGACGCCATTGACGGCGGCATTGAACTGGCGCGAGCCGGTCCCGCCGCCGCCGAGCATCCCCGGCCCGAAGAACGTCTCGGCGAAGTGCAGGCGCAGCGTGTACGATCCGCCCGGCGTCAGGTTCGGCAGCGTGTAGGTGAAGGTTCCCCAGCGTTCGGACTGGTACACGGCCTGCGGAGCGGCATGGGCGGCGCTGACATCTATCGCTGCCGAGCCGGTGTCGGCTGAGCCGCCCTGGACAAACTCGTCGGCGGCGAACGTCCCCGCGCTCCCCCCACCCGCGTTGATCTGGTACACCGGTGTCGGCACAGGCGCGGACGTGCCGCCCTGGTCAATCCCCGCGAAATTGCCGTTCGGGCCGGGGCCGTCAAAGAACGTGCTGGTGTTTCCATCAAAGACTTTGGAGAAGTCATTGCCGTCATTGTTATACGAGCCGGGCGAGCCGAACGGCGTTCCCGTCAGCTTCACAGCGCCCGTACCCGAATAAAACGCGACTTCGGAAACATTGCCCCAGCCGCCGTTCGGGCTCAGGTACCGCAGGTAGCGGAAAGTCTTCGGGTCTGCGCTCAGCGGGACACTGGTCCACTGGCCGTCGGCAGGAACGCCGGGGATCGTATACAGCACAGTGTAGTTCACGCCGTCCGCGCTGCCCTGGAACTGCCCCCCCTGCATCCGGTTCGCGGAGCCGGGCCGGGGATAAAAGCTGACGCTTCCCGTGCCGGACGCGCCAGGGGCGGAAACCGTCACCGAGGCTGCGGCACTGACGCCGCCGCTGGAAGCCTGCACGACTGCGCTGCCTGCTGCCGTCCCGGCGGAATATAAACCGCTGGCATTGACCGTGCCAACGCCGCCGCTGGCGACCGACCAAGTCAAGGCAGGCTGCGGCGTCATCGCGCTGCCGTTTTGGTCATAAGCAGTCGCCGTGAACTGCTGCGTCCCGCCCGTGTTAAGCGGGGCGGAACCCGGCGACACCGAGATCGTCGTCAGCATCGGGCTGGGCGCCAGAGTGAAATCATCAAACGTACAGGGGTAGGTGCTGTCCAGAACAAGGCGCATCCACAATGGACCGGCGGGCAGAGTCACTCCAGAAACGGACACAGGCTGGAACGCCGTATAGCTGCCGGTATTGGGAACCGTGAACTCGCCGGTCTTAACGATCCCAGCGCCCCCGATCTGGCCCACCGGACCAAACTCCAAGTGGAACAAGCCGCCGGGCGTCGGGCTGCCGACCGCCGCCGTGAGCGTATACACGCCTGCGGCGGCGACATTCAGCGTGTAGCTGTCCCACTCTCCGCCTGCGGTCCAGCCCACACAATAGCCGTTGGAGGCTCCCGCAACTGCGGAAAGACCGATGTTGTCGGAACGGTAAATTGTTTGGCCGCCATTGTTTATGTCGTGATAAGCGACGCCTTCGCCGCCGAGGTCATAGTTTTCCGCTTCAACTTTGGTGACGCCGGCGGCAACCATGACCGGAGAACCGCCGTAAGGCGACGGGCCGGCCGAAGGGGTCGGGCCACCGGACGAAGTGGAAGGCTGGAGCGAAAGCGCGTCCAGGAGCATGTAGCTGCCGCTTGCCTTGACCAGCTTCAACGTGTGCGAGCCTGCCGCAAGCCCTGATGCGCTCCACAAGGTCTGCTGGGCTTTGCGGGCGGAGCTGTAAGCATTGACGGTAGCTTGCAGGGTGCCGTCTAAATAAACTTGGACATTGCCTTCGTCGGAGTTGGTTTCCGTCAAGACACTGATGCTGGTTCCGGTGAAGGTATAGGAAACGCTGTCGCCGCTGCTGGTGGTGGCGTGAACGTCGTCCTGGAAGTCGCCGACGCCCCGGCCTGCGTAGTAGCCCCAGCCGGGGCCGCTGTAAGTGAGGCCGCCATCCGTGTCGTTGACGAGCGTTGGGGCGGAAGTCGTGGGCGTCCCGGCAGGATAAGGCAGCGTGTTTGTGCCGCCCAGGGCGTTTGTGATCGCAATCGCCCAGAGGTCTCCGAGGTCCTGATGTCCCTGCGGGTTTGGGTGGACGCCGTCGCCCTGCTCCGGGTGCTGCTGAAAGAAGGAGTAAGCCAGCTTGTCGCCCTGGAGGATGGTGGTCCCGTTGCACAGCGAGTCAATCTGCGGCTGGAACGACTGAAGCCGGGCATCCGCCGTTGAGTCCCAGGCCGCTGAGGTTTGGGAAGGCTGGATATACGGGCTGTAATGGAGAATGACTTTCTGTATGCCCGTGCCGGGCGCGAGAAAGGAGTTGATGATGGAAATCAGCTTGTCATGGTACATCTGAGGCGAAGTCGCAATGGCGGCCTGCGCGTCGTTCGTGCCGAGCATGATGCTGACCACCGAAACCCCGGCGGCCTCAAAAGCTTGAAGCGGCCCGGCCGTCTGCTGGTAGAAGGACGCGACGCTTGCGCCGTTGTTGCCGTAGTTGACGCCCGTGGGCTGGTAGCCGTTTTTGGCGAGGTCCGTCAGCGCCCAGTCGTAGCAGCCCGGCCCGCCCTGGTCCCCGATGCCGTAAGTGATTGAGTCCCCCAGGAAGCCGATTGAGAGCGGCCCGCCCGTGATGGGAGACGGGCTTTGGCCTAAAGGGCCGTACAGCTCGATCTCGCGCAGCGTGATCTGCTGCGGGCCGGGCTGCCCGCCCGCCGTCACGATGTCCTGCGTGGGAGCGCCGCCGAACGTGGTATTATGCACCAGCAGGCGCACTTTCTGGGTTGTGACCGGCGCGAAGTCATGCACGAACACGTCTCGGTCGCTGTAAAAGCTGTCAGCGGTGCAGAAGACCGTGGGCGTGAAGAAGTCTACCACGTTGGTCGGCTCCGTGGGATGCGCGAGCGTTACCCACTGGCCGTTCTGGTCGTATTGAAGCTCGTAATCCAGAAGCGAGCCGTCGTTCTGCCACGGCACGCCTGCATACACCACGGCATGGCTGATTGTTGCCGGCTTCGGCAGCGTCACCTGCACCCAGGCGGGGAACGAAGCATCGTTGCCCATCCACGGATGGTCGCCGTTCGCTTGAGTGTAATACCAGTTTTCCAGCGTGCCATTAATGATCTTGCTGGGGTCATCGGGGTACGATGCGTTGAGCGGCGACTGCCCATTGCCGGACGATGTCGCAGTCGTGCCGGGCGTCAGCGCCAAATCCGCGCCGTAATCCACCGGCACCGGCTGAATTGTCTGGCCCGGCGCAAGCTCCACATAAACCGGCAGCTCCGGCACCGGCAGGACCGCCTGGCCGGCAGAGACCGGCAGGTCGGAAGCGACGCCGAACGCCGACACAACATGAATGGACGATCCGCCGGTGACGCTGAGCGTCAGCGAGCCGTCCGTGCGCCCGCCGCTTTGAAAGGCCGCGACCTGCTTGCCCGGCCCGCCGAACAAGCTGCCGACATAAAGTTTGTTGCCTAAAGCCCCCAAGTTGTAGGCCGACTGGAAGTTTGTGCCGTACAGCTCTTCGCTCCACACGCGCATCAGAGGCGCAGCCGGGTCAAAAGAGCCGAAAGAGTTCAGGCCGTCCTCGTTCTCCCAGAACGCCGGGAAGTCCCAAAACCCGTGGCTTTTGTCGTACCACAAATGGTTGTGTTCTTTGGGGATGCCGTACTGCTCATAGACCATCATCTGAAGCATGGTCCAGCGCCCTTGCAGGCGCGGCTGGTACGCGCCGTAGCACGCCGCGAAGTAGCCTTGTTCGGTCTGCCATTTTTCGAGTTTGCCGCCCCCATACTGCGTCAGCAGGGATTGCAGACCATCCAAAGACTCGCGGGCCAGGGTCAGGTCGCCGTTGACATTGTTGTAGGCGTGGAACGAGAACGCATCAATGTACTTTGCGCCGCCGGCCTGCAAAAAGCCTTGTATCCAGCTCAGGCCGCTGCCGCCGGGGTCAAGGGTGACAATGGCCGGCCCCAGCACTTTGCAGGTCGGGTCCACGGCTTTCACGGTGTTGTAAAAGGGGATCAGCTCTTTGTTGATATAGTCGGCGGGGCTGTAAGTCCCCTGCGGCTCATTGAGAGGCTCCCAATATTTGACATCGTTGTGGAACTGCTGGACGATCTGAGTGAGGCCCGCAAGGTTTGCCGCCTGCTGGGTGGGATTGCTGGAGCCGACGCCGTTTGGAACCGCAACAAGGAGCGGGCGGGGGCGCTGCGGGTCATAGGGCGTGTAATACTGCTTGTCCTGAGCTATCGCCGGAGCGAGGGTCGCAATGGCGGCGGCAGGCTGAGAAGCGTCTGTGACCGCGTGGCGCTCCGGCCCCATGCCGAGGACGCCTCGCGCCACTTCATCGCCGCCGTCGGAGCCGCCGGAGTTCAGCGGCAGGTTCTCGCTCGGCTCTAAAGGAAAGTTTGCATTGGGCCGGAAAATGACGAACATGGTTCCACCCATGCTGTCGCCCCACGGCGCAACCGGCGTCGCCTGGTGCAGGTACAGCTTGTACCAGCCCGGCTGGGTGATAGTCGGCAGCGAAAGCGTAGTCGGGCCATTCGGGACCGGCGCGGCCACGGTGCCGGATGCGGCGATGCTGCCCCAGTAATCGCGCACTTCATAGCGCACGGTCCCCGGCGTAACATAAGTGCCGTAGTTAAAGATGGTGAGGCTGAACTGCACCGGGTCACCGACGGTAAATACATTGTTGCGGTGGCCCGAATCAAGCGTTACCTGGTTCGGCGGATAGGAAAACAGCCAGTTTGCCCGTGCTGCGGGGCCGTAGGCTGCGCCGAGGACGAGGACCAGAAGCAGGGCGACATGCAGAAAACGCAGGACGGCGGGGCGAGGGTGCATCGGAAGTTCTTTCTTCGTGAGGGGTGTTCGGCGAAAATGGGTTAGGGTTCCGCGTGACCAAGTTTGATAGGGCCGCGCGGCTCTTTGTCATCCATTATAACAAACTTTTTCTGAACGCGCCAACATTGCACGACTTATGGAACAAGTTGACGCCGGCAGACATCTTTCTTATTCCATACCTTCGGCTTTTTCTGCCAAATCTTTATTTTGAATTTTCCCAAGAAACGAAACTTGTGGAGGTAAAATGAAAGGCATGAGCGATCAAACCTACGACAGCGCTAACAACAAAGAATGGAGACAAACAGTGAAACAGCAAAAATATGCGCTTAGCGCCACGCTTGCAGGCGTCGGGTTGTGCCTCGCGGTGGCCAGCCCCGTTTGGGCGCAGGGCGGGCCGGGCGGCGGAGCTGACAGCGGGCAGGCAGCCCGCGCCGGTGTCGGCAACCAGGTCACGAACCCGTCACAGGGCATTCCTGAAGGTGCGCCGGGCGATGACGCAGCGATCCCGCAGGATGAATCGGACCCAATGCAGCAGGCGTACAAAGATTACTCGCAAAAAAAGTTTTCGGTCGCTGTCCCTGAGCTGCAAGCCATCTTAAAGAAGTCGCCGAACATTGCGGAAGCCCACGAAATGCTGGCGGATATTTATGTGCGCCAGAATCAAGTTCCTCAAGCAGTCCCGGAACTGGAGGCTGTTGTGCGGCTTCAGCCAAAACGCGCCGATTTCCGCGAGAACCTCGGCAAAGCCTACCTGCAAACAGGCGACACGCCGAAAGCTGTGGCTGCGTTTCAAACTTTGCTTTCCCAGTCGCCGGCCAATGCCGAATATGCCTATAATTACGCCGCCGCTTTAGATAAGGAAGGCAAGCACGCGGATGCTGCCGCTGCCTTTGAGAAGGCTGCCGCGCTGAACCCAAAAGACAGCCAGTTGCCGCTGAATGCCGGGCTTCTGTACCACCAAGCCGGAAACGATGCAAAAGCTGTTCCCGATCTGAAGTCCGCGCTGGCGCTGGGAACGCCCAACAAGCTGAATGCTTATCTTGCTTTGGCGGACGCGGCCACAACGGCCAAACAAACCGACGAAGCGATTGGGTATTACAACCTGGCAGCCCAGGCAGAGCCGAATGATTTCGGGGCGGAAGCCAACTTAGGAATTGCGGAACAAAACGCCGGGAAAAAAGCGGATGCCGAAGCCGCCTACCAAAAGGCGCTGACGCTGAAAGCCGATGATCCGAAAGCCCATTCAGACATTCAGACGAACCTGGCAATGCTTCTTAAGTCAGACGGCAAGCTCGATGACGCGGCCACGCTGCTGACCCAAGCCGCCCAAGCGCAGCCCAGCGACAGCACGATCCAATACAATCTGGGATCGGTGTACGAGAAGCAGGGCAAAAAAGACCTTGCGCTGGCGGCATACAAGCAGGCCCTCACACTTAACCCCAACAGCGGCCTTGCAAAAGCCGGCATCACTCGCCTCAGCCAGCCGTAAGGCACCCCAAAGCCCCTGCCTCGGTTCTGAGGCAGGGGCTTTTTTGTTTAAGAAACCGCCGCGAACCCGGAAAACTCGCCGGTCGGCTCTTCCCAGGCGATTGCCACTTCCGTCACTTCGGCGGCGTGCGGCCCGTGCCGCAGCGCCCGGAGGAACTCGTGCAAAGACGCTTCTTCCGCTTCCGCAACGGCTTCCACCCGGCCCCCGTCGAGGTTGCGGACGGTGCCGACAACTCCCAGCTCCCCGGCGACATGGGCCGCGTAGTAGCGGTATCCTACTCCCTGCACTCGGCCCGAAATTTGGGCCTCCACACGCTTTGTCATGGCATTTCTCCTTCGAGCGACCTACTTGGCGAGGGTAACTTTGGTCATCTTGTCGCCGACTTGCAGCTTCCCGGCCACATCCAGCCCTTTGATGACCTGTCCGAAGACGGCATAGCCGCCATCTAAAAAGTGGACCGGGTTGACGCAGATATAGAACTGCGACCCCGCCGAATCCGGCGCTCCCGTGCGGGCCATCGCCACCGCACCGGCTCCATGAGTGAGTGGATTGTTGACCCCGTTCTGCTTGAACTCGCCTTTGATGGTATAGCCGGGACCCCCGGAGCCGTTCCCGGCAGGGTCGCCGCCCTGAACAATTTTGGACTGGCCGGGTGCGCCGAGGTCAGTAATCCGGTGAAACGTCAGGCCGTTGTAGAAGCCCTTCTTGACCAGCCGCTCAAAGTTCGCGCAGGTAATCGGCGCGTCCTTCGGGTACAGCTTGATCAAAATGACGCCCTTCGTCGTCACCATGCGGACGACCGGCCCGGAAGCCGTGGCAGGCGGCGCGGCGAGGACCGGCGTTGTCATTCCCGGCGCGGACAGCGCGGCAGCGGCGGCAAGTCCAACCGCAAGCGAAAGTCGGGCAAGTGTCTTCATACAATCTCCTTTGAGAGCATCTTGAAATAAGTTCCAAACTGATGTTACGCATCCAGTTACCACGCACTGAAGTGCATGGCTGGGGAGCCTCTGGCTGGCTGTCCTGCGGACAGAAGAGAAGCAAAGAAAACATCTTTTGTCCGCAGGACAATCAGCCGAAGGCTCCCCAGCCCAGGATTTCAATCCTGGGCATGAGCATCTTCCAATAAGTTTCACAAATAGAACTTCAAAAATAGAAATTCAAAGATAGAGCCGGGGTATTGTAGCACTTAGACCCGCAGGCGTCAATCACCTGCCACGCAAAAGTCCCGGCAGAAATTGGTAATGGCCTGAGCAAATCCTTTGGGATCGTCGTCCATCGGGCTATAATGCCCGTGCGGGAACGTCACGAGGCGAGCATGACGCAGCGCCCGCGCGAGGCCGTGCGCCTGCGCCACCGGCACCAGTGGGTCATGCTGGCCGTGCAGGATCAGAATCGGCAGCGACAGCCCCCGAAGCCGCACCGTCAGCATCGGGTTGTCGCTGAGCGCTTGAAGCTGCACGCGCAGGACGCGGTCACTGGGGTTCGCTTTGACATACCAGTAGCACCGCCGGGCCTGACCATGCCAAAGGCCGACCTGCCTTTCCGCCGGAACCCAGCGGCCCCACACCGCAAGCGGCGCCATCGAAACCCGCAGGACGACCAGCGCGGCCAGTCCAAATCGGCGGCGCAGCGGCCAGCGGGCGCGGATCGGCAGAGAATGTGGGTCAAGCGCGGCATCCACCATCACCAGGCGCTTAACGAGGTGCGGATAAAGCAGGCAAATTTCCGCCGCCAAATTCCCTCCAAGCGAGTGGCCGATCAGCGTGACATGGGTGAGGTCGAGCCGCCGGCAAACGGCAGCGACCCAGTGCGCCATCTGCGGAATAGTCTGCATGTCCGCCGGCAGCGGCGTCCCTCCCGTTCCCGGCAAATCCAGCGCGAGGATTCGGTAGTGACGCGGCATCAGCGCCAGCGTGTGCCGCCAAAGCTCTTTGCTGCCTGCCCAGCCGTGCAGGAACAGCAGCGTTTCCGGCGCATCTCGCGGGCCGGCTTCCAGCAGGCCGAAACTAGCGAGCGCCGCCCGTGTTTCCCCGTCAGAAGCCGCCGCTATCGCCGCCGCCTCCGCCGAAGTCCCCGCTTCCGCCAAAGTCTGAGCCGCCGCTGTCACTGCCCCCGCTGTTGTCCGTGGAGAAGTCGCCGGAACCCTGGGCACTGGGATCAAACCCCTGCGTGTCAAAATTGCCATTGCTGTTGTCGGTGAAACCGCCGCTGTCCGCTCCGGTGCCAGCAAAGCCGGGATCACCGTAGCCTTGAGCGCCGTAGCCGGAGTTATCATAACCTTGATTGGCGTAGCCGGGCATGTCCGTAGCATAGGCATACGGCGCGTAGCCGCCCATGCCGTAGCTTGGCATCAGCATCCCGTCCAGCAGCTCCGCGCCGACAAAGCCCGCCACAAGTCCGTTCCCATAGCCGCCCCAGCCGGCGTTCTCGTAGCGCCAGTAATCGCGGTAAGGATCGTAGCTGTCATACGCATACCAGGGCAGCGACCGGCCCCCGGATTGGAACGCCAGCACCTGCGGCATCCCGCCCCGGCGCAGCTCGTCGGCCTCGTCCGGCGTCACCAGCACCTGCCGGCTCTGGCCGCCCAGCGTGATCGTGACCGGAACCAGCGACGACAGCGGCGCAGGCCGGCCTCCAAAGAACGACACGCCGCGCTGCGGCTGCGGAATGGCGTCTACCTGCGCCTGGCTGCGCGGCAGCGGTGGCGGACGCAGGGCATCGTCGCCCGGAATGTTCCCCGTGCCGCCGGTCGCGCGGTCTAAGCAGCGCCGGGCCGACTGCACATCCGCCTGAGCCTGGTCCAGCAGCGTTTGGCCTCGCTGGAGATCGGTCATTTCGGTCGCCCGGTCTAAAATCTTTGCCGCCTGCTCGTACTTCGCCGAAGCGGCCTGCCGAAACGCGCGGGTCTGGTCCGAGTCCGGGTTGTTCTTCGGCAGGACATCAATGTAGCCGTCCAAATACTCAATGCCGCGCAGGACGTTCTCCCGCAGGGCGTCTATCGGTCCGCGCGAGACCGTCAGCGCCTGCTTCTTTTTGCGCCCGGCGCTGACAATCAAGGCTGCAAGGCCGATCACAACAAAAAGGAAAACAATCCATAACACCATTGATGGGCCTCCGTATTCTTTGGAATTGATGCGGGACGCGGCTGCCTGGGCGAGCTGCGCCGTCCCGTCCTGCGGGTTTGTTTTGGTGGCTTGTGCGTACTGCTTTTCCAGCTCGCCGCGAGCAGATGCATCCAGCGCCGTGGTCCAGACCGAAACGCCGGGGTCTTGCCCTTGCAGCACCACCAGCACCAGCGGCTCTTTGTCCAGACCCAGCGCGTGGTGCAGCTCAAACGCATAATAGGCCCGGATATTCCTGCCGACCTGCGCCCGAAGCTGCGGGTCCTGCGCTTCGGCATGACGGACATTGCCGAGGTAGGCTGCCGGCAGAGACGACAAAATCGCGATCTTGACCGGCGTATGCGGATTGTCCTGCCCCTGCGAGGCCGCTTGCTCCAAGACCTGCGTGTCAATGCCGCTGATGCCGGGCTGCACATACACATTGGCAGTCGTCAGCGCCAAATACGCTTGATCGTACTGGCTATTGACCGGAGAAGCTTCCTGAGCATAACTACGGCTGACCGTGAGAAGGCACAAGAAGGCAGAAAGCAAGAAGGCAAAAAGCAGGAGAATCAAGCGCAGCGGAGTAAAAGGGTAACGCAGCATCGGGGTCTCCGGGTATCAGGATAAAAGAGCGTACAGCCTTATGATACCCGGAACGGCCATCCCCGGAACACCGAGACACTTCCGCAGCAAAAGGAGCGGCTTCCATGAAACTGAGCGGCATTCTTGACATTCTTCGCGGCCTCGCGCCGGAAGAAAGCGCGTTGGACGGCGACCCCGTCGGCCTTCTTATCGACCGGGGCGCGGAGGAAACCACAAAAATCGGAGTCTGCCTCGACGCGACCCCTAACGCAGTCAAACGCGCGGCGGCGGCAGGCGTCCACCTGGTCATCGCGCATCATCCACTGATTTACCGGCCTCTCAAACGGCTTGGCCGCGACCCCGTTTCGCAGGCCGTCACCTTGCTTGTCCGAAATGACATGGCGCTGTATGCCATGCACACCAATTGGGACCTGGCCCCAAACGGCATCAACGACACGCTGGCCGGCTGCCTGGAATTGTCCGGTGTACAGCCGCTTGGCACCGAGGGCCTCGCCCGCCTGCCCCGCCTCGGAACGCCGGCCTCTCCGCGTCCGCTGTCGGATTTTGCCCGGTTTGTGGAGACCGCGCTGGAATGCTCGGAAACCAGCGCCCTGCGTTTTAGCTGCGGCAATCCCAGGCGCATGATTTCGCGGGTTGCCGTCTGCGGCGGCGCGGGCGCGGAGCTTGCCGAAGCGGTTCTCGCAGCAGGCGCGGATGCGTATGTGACCAGCGATGTGCGCCACCATGAGTTTTGGGAAGCCGAAGCGCGGGGGCTAGTCCTTCTGGATGCCGGACACTGCGCGACGGAAACGCCGGGAATGCGGTCGCTCGTCCGCACCCTGCCGGGAATGCTTGATGGTGTGGAAGTCGTCTGGGTGGGGGATTAAGAACCCACCTTCCTCGCGATCAGCGAAATCAGTGCGTGCGCGAGGCTGTCTATCTCGGCCTGGTCCGGCCCTTCCGCCATGACGCGCACCAGTTTTTCCGTGCCGGAAGCCCGGACATTGACCCGGCCCCGCTCGGCGAGGACGCTTTCGGCATGGGCGATGGCTTTCTGGATGTCCGGGTCGTCGGCCCACGTTTGACGGTCGCGGACTTTGACGCCAAGCAGCACTTGCGGATACTCGGTCATTTGGCCCGCAAGCGCCGACAGCGGCTGGCCGGTCTCGCGCATCACTTTCAGCACTTGAAGCGCGGTCAAAAGGCCGTCGCCGGTGGTCGTGAGGTGGCCGAAGATGAGATGCCCGGATTTTTCGCCGCCCAGCACATAGCCGCCTTGACGCATGGCTTCGGAAACATAGCGATCCCCAACAGCGGTTCGGAGCAAAGTCAGGTCTGACTGGCGCAAAGCGGCTTCAAGGCCCATGTTGCTCATAATGGTTCCGACCACCGTGCCGCCGGCCAGCTTGCCGGATGCGGCTAAGTGACGGCCCACCAGCAGCATCACCCGGTCGCCGTCGACAGTGCGCCCTTTTTCATCGGAAAAAATCACCCGGTCGGCATCCCCATCAAACGCCATGCCGATGTCCGCGCCTTCAGCCACCGTGCGCCGCCGCATCTCGTCGGGATGCAGCGACCCGCAGCCGGCGTTGATATTGATGCCGTCCGGCTCGCAGTGGAGCGTGATCACTTCCGCGCCTAAATCCGTGACTACACGCGGCCCCAGCACGGAAAGGGCGCCGTTGGCACCGTCCAGAACGATCTTAACCCCTTGCAGCGTCACGCCGTCCATCGTGTCTTCCAGATGCCCCGCGTACAGGTCACGCAGATGCGCGTCGTGCGTCAGCCGCCCCACCCCAGCGCCCGAAGGCCGGGGCCAGGTGTCTGCCAGTGAAAGCTGGGCTTCAATCTCCGCTTCCAGTGCATCGTCCAGCTTGTAGCCGTTGCCGCCGAAGAACTTGATGCCGTTGTCGCTGAACGGGTTATGCGATGCCGAGATCACGACGCCGGCATCAAAGCTCTGGATACGCGCAATGCCCGCGACGGCAGGTGTCGGCACTACGCCGGCGGTGACGACCTGTGCGCCCATTGAGCAAAGACCGGCAGCCAGCGCCGACTCTAACAGCGTCCCCGAAATGCGCGTATCCCGCCCGACAACAAAGCGCGGCGTATGGCCCCGGCCCAGTGTCCGAGCGGCTGCGGCTCCCAGCGTCATAGCCAGAGCAGGGGTCAGCTCGGTATTTGCGACGCCGCGCACACCATCGGTTCCAAACAACTTCTCGGACATGTCTTCGTTTTCTTCTCTTCAATCGCGCTTGCGCTTACTTGCTTGCGCGTAATTATTGGTGGATGTTACCGACTCGCCGGCGTCGGCGCGAGAACCGGCGCAGGTGCGGGCGGCGCGATGACGTGGATCGTCACCATGATCGGGCCGGTCGGCGACAGCGTGATGCCCGGTGGAACCAAAGGGGGGACGCGCCGGACAACGTCCCGCGTCGCGCCGGATACATCAACAGGCTGGGTGGTCAGCGTGCCGATCACGGCAAGCTGATCCGGGTGCCCTTCGGCGCTGACCGTTGCGGGAGAAACCTGGATGTTGCCGAAGCGGTACGGCGCGGCAAGCGTTCCAACAACATCGGCGCTGACAATCAGCGTCTTGCGGGACAAAGCGCGGGCGATGTCCAGCCGGACATGCGCGGTCGGCGGCGTCACCGAAACATTCCCAACCGGGCTGCCCGCGGCGTCCAGTGCGGCCAGCGTGAAATCTTCATCCACCGCTCCCGGCGCTTGATCGGGGTCGGCTTGGGCAACAACGCGCACGACAGAATCCACGGCAGCGCGGGTTCCGGTGATGACCGCTTCGCGCGGGGTGACCACAGGCAGCGCGAACGAATAACCGGCAGGCGCGATCCCGATGCCGCTCGGCTGCACAGGAAGCTGACGCCGGC
This sequence comes from uncultured Armatimonadales bacterium, assembly GCA_964249345.1. Lineage (GTDB taxonomy): Bacteria > Armatimonadota > Armatimonadia > Armatimonadales > Capsulimonadaceae > JANXMY01. Next base: position 22,323 of record CAXUBO010000060.1, read on the forward strand.
GGCGCGGCTCCACTTGAAGCGTGACCGGCAGCGGCTCTGTTTCCACAGAAACGGTCGGCGGCAGTCCGGCGATGTGGACCGGAAGCGAGAGCGCAGCGCCAGGGCGGGCGTGTGAAAGATCAACCCAAGCGGAAACGGTGGCATCGGAAAGCCTGGCAATCTCCTCCGAGGAGCCGTCCAAAGTCAGTGTCACCGAAGGCAGGTCCGTGGTATCTAAAATAAGGTTCGGCGGCAGATTACGCACGGCAAGACGCAAAATCAGCAGATGCGCCGGGCGGGCATTGATGAGTCCGGCGACATAAAAATGCAAAACAATCGCGAAAAAAAGCGCGAGCAGCTTGTAGCCGAAGTTGTGGCGCAGAACAGCAAACATAGAACTCATTCACGAAGCACAGAGGTTATT
>CAXUBO010000061.1:0-14940 GCA_964249345.1 uncultured Armatimonadales bacterium
GCCCCCACCCGCCCGCAAATAATCGTCGTACCACTTAAGCGCGGTGACGCTGTTGCCGCCGGAAACCGCCGGGGCAACGATCAGAGCCGCAGGGTCTACTTGCTTCACGACTTCGGCCGCTGCGTTTTCCAAAGAAACAAGCTGGGCCGGACTTCCCGTGTAGAAGCCCTGGTCCGGCTCGTTCCAAATTTCATACGCCTGAATGCGGCCCTTGTAGCGGGAAGCAACCGTGCGGACAAACGCTTTCCAGTCGTTGATGTCTTTTGGCGGCGCTCCCAAACCATTGCCGTAAATACTCGGCTTCTGCGGGTCGGACGAAGCCCAGGGCGGCGTCTGCCCCAGCGTCAGCATAAACTGAGCGTGGTGCATTTCAGCCTGCTGTACGTCCCGGTCCAAATCGGCCCAGTGGTAAACGCCGCGTTCGGGTTCAATGCGCGTCCAAATGTCCCCAGAGTCCCAGGTGCGAAACGCACCGAAATCTACTTGGGGCCAGAGAAAGCCCGGCGCGTCGTGCATGTGATTGACGTTCAGCCCAAAATAGGTGCGGGGAATGGGACGCTTGGGGGGCAGAAGCGTGAAGCCGGAAGCGGCAGACGGGCGGGACAAGTCGGCGTCATCCACCCACACAGTTCCGGGAGCAGTCGTTCGGACCAGCGCGTAACCCTCAATGCTCGGCGTCACGCCCTCCGCCGTCACTTCCCGCCAGTCCGGCCCGACACGCACCGGCCTAGACGCATAATTTAGGTATGGGCTGCCGGCCTCGCGCAGACAGACCTCCACAAACTGGGCCGGCTCGGCCCTCAGCCAGACGCGGAACAAGTAATGCCCTGCCGTCAGCCGCACCGGCTGAATAAACTGGGCAAAGCCGCGCTCTGTGTCAATGCGCTGACAGAGCCGCCCCCTGTGCGGGCGGACGCTGTCCAGCGCGTAATGCACCTTGACATCGGCCCAATTGGTATTGTCCTGCCAGCCCTGGGCAACTATGCCGGAAATTTGCGCTTTGGAAGTCGGCGCGTCACTCGCCGTGACTATGGCCTGGCCTGCCGCCTCAAATCCGGGATTTTGAAGGGTCTGCGCCAGCGCCGGCAGGACCAGCGCCGCCAGCAGCAGCAAAAAAGCTAGAAGCGTTTTCATACGCACTCATTGTAGCACAAGCGCCGCGCTGCCTCATGCTCCTAACTTTTTTCGCCTTTCAGCTCATCCCACTCCGCCGCCCGCGCTTTTGCCATTGTGCCGTTGAACTTCTCGTAGAACGCCTCGTAATTGCCGCTGCTTTCGGCGGTGCGCTGCGGCAGCACGCGCCCGACAAGCACTTCGGATGCGTCAGGCGAGTTCGTGAGAATGCTCATGGTCTCGGCGATATAGTCAGCCAGCGGCATGGCGTTGGGGTCGCTCGCTTGGCGCTCGCCCATTAGCTCGGTCTGCACATACGGCGGAACAAGCTCGATGACTTGGACCGATGTTTCTTGGAGCTGATAGCGCAAAGACTGGGTGTAAGAATGGATCGCAGCTTTGCTCGCGCAGTAGGTCGGGGTCATAAACAGCGGCACAGACGCCAGGCCGGACGTGACAGTCATCACAGTGGCCTGGGACTGCTTCATTAAAAGCGGCAGCAGGGCTTCTGTCAGCCGGATCGGCCCCAGCAGGTTGGTGGCGACTGTGTCTTCCGCGATCTTCACGGCGACTTCCGGGTTCAGCAGGTACTCGTTTTTCATCACGCCCGCCATGTTGACGAGGACATTAAGCTTTGGATACTCCTGCGTCACCTGGGCCGCAAACGCCTTAATGCTGCCGCTGTCGGCAATGTTCAGAGTCAGAGCCTTCATGCCGGGATTGGCCTGCGTGACTTCATCCAAGGCGTTCTGCCGGCGTCCGCTGATGATCACCTGGTTGCCCGAAGCATGAAACGCTTCCGCGAGGGCGCGTCCGATGCCGGAGCCGCCGCCGGTGATCAAAATCGTGTTATCCGTCATTTTCATGGGGTACTTCTCCTTTATGCCGGAACCGAGTCGTATACTTGAACTCGGCTCCACAAATGCCCGCACTCGGAAATCATGCGCTGATGGCCGGGGTGAACGTCGTAGGCATCATGGGCGGCTTTGTCTTCAAACTCAATCAAAAGCGCGACGCCGTAAGAATTGTCTACCGGCCCGCCGGACGTGCCGCCGGGAACGCCGAGCGTCATTTCGACAATGCCGGGAATACTTGATAAGTTCGCCCGGCAGGAGTCGATAGTCTTTTGAGCGCCGTTCGCCGCGCTGTCTTCGCTAAGCCAAAAATAAACCGCGTGATGAAATGGACCTGCTGCCATAAGTTTTTCTTTTTTTGTTTTTATTCGTTCTTCAAATGTGACGGCGGCTTCGGTGCCGGCGGCCACACGGCGGGGTCAGTGTCGGCGGCTTCCTGCGCCGCCGCAGCGCCGTTTACGGGCCGCTTCTTGAGGCGCTCCAGCCCTAGCGCAGCCAGGGCTAATACAGCGCCCCCCACCGCCCCCGCCAAGCCGCCGAAAAACCCGAACAGGGCTGCATAAAGGAGGTTATCGATGACATTGGCGCGGCCCTCAAAAAAGGCGGCAACCAGAAAACAGGCAACAATGGTTCCGGTGAAAAGCGCCCAGCCGCAGAAAGCAAAGCGTCCTATAATGATCAGAGCGCGTCTCAAAGCAAGCTCCTTCACCCTCGGACAATGCCGCGCTTTTCCATTTCGTACTCTACAGCAGCTTCAAAGCTTGGCGGGCCGAGGGGATAATGCTTGGCTTCGTAGGCTTCCACGAGCGTCACGAGAACGTCTAAGCGATCAAATTCTTCCGTGCCTTCGTCAGCATCGGAAAGCACATCAACTTGAGCAGGGGCGGCTTTGTAATCTTCTTCGGTTTGCATAAGGCTTCCCAGAGCTGAACCCCTGGACATTGAAGTGCAAGCGCCCGTGGGTAAGGGCGAGGATGTCAAGACAAATCCCATGCCCGCGAAGGCGGTCATTAGGCGCTTCGCCCCACACCCCAATAAAGCCTTAACGTAGAACTTCAGTTCCACGCTTCTTCCCACGCTCCTACACCCCTACTCGCTCTCGGTTTCCACCGCCATTGCCGCGCCCGCTTTCTGCACTTTGTCCCTGACGCTCGCTGCTTGGACGCTCATTGCCCTGGGGTTTGCCGCTGCCGCTGGGCAGCACGTCGCCGATGGCGACGGAGCGGCGGACATCCGTGAGTCGCACTTTGACGGTCTGGCCGGCGTAGCGGGCGCCGTTGGTCAGCTCAATCTGGTAGGCCCGCTGGGGCAGCAGGTGGCCCGTGGCCCAGAGGGCGCGGTCGGAATGGGGATCGTCGCGGCCCACCTGCACTTCCACAATCTGGCCCCGGCGCGGCGGGGCGAGCGGCTGCTCGAACTTTTGCAGGCTGCCGGAGTCAATGTCGAACTTTTCGACGTGGTGCCAGCTTGGGACAGCGCGGATGTAGATCGAGCGGCGCAATTGACGCTCCAGCTCTTCAATGTCCTCGCCCTGCGCTCCAATGAGATGAGCGCAGACGTCCGCGTGGGCGCTGACCACAAACGCTTCGTGCGGCGTCGCTGCGGCAAGTTTGCGTAATTCGCGCTCGACTTCTAAAGAGACCGTTTCGGCGGAGTCAACGCGGCCTAGTCCGTGGCAGTACGGGCAGATTTCGGTCATCGCCGTGTCTACCGTCTCACCCGTGCGCTTGCGGGTCATTTCAATGAGGCCCAGCGCGGAGATGGACGAGATTTTGGTGCGCGAGCGGTCGTCTTTCAGGGCCTTGACAAAGGCATCCATGACCGCTTTTTTGTCGCGGGCGCTGTCCATGTCAATAAAGTCCAGGACAATCATGCCGCCGAGATCACGCAGGCGAAGCTGCCGAGCAATCTCTTCGGTGGCTTCTAAATTGGTCTTCAGAATAGTATCGGACAGGCCGACGCTGCCCGTGAACTTGCCGGAGTTGACGTCAATGGACACCAAAGCCTCGGTCTGGTCAATAATCAGGGAGCCGCCCGACGGCAGCGGAACTTTGCGCTGGAGCAAACGCTCGACATCGGCTTCAATCTTGAACTGCTCGAAAATCGGCTTGTCGCCGTCATATAATTCAATCCGGTCCTGCAAATCAGGAGAAAGCCGGGCGATGATCTCATGCGCCCCGGCATAATCTACGGGCGAGTCAATAACGAGGCGGCTGACATCGGAGCCGAACGCATCGCGCAGAATCTTCAGCACGAGGCCCATGTCCTGATGCACCAGCGCGGGCGCGGGCGTTGTTTTGGCTTTGGCCTGAATTGCGTTCCATGTTTCCAGCAGCATCAAGTAGTCCAAGCGCAGCTCGGCGGCGGTGCGGCCTTCGGACTCGGTGCGGACAATCACTCCTGTGCCAGGCTGCCGGAATTTCTGGACGATCTTCTTCAAACGGTCCCGCTCTTTGCCTTCTTCAATCTTGCGCGAAACGCCTAAATTGTTAGCGTCAGGCATCAGCACCAAAAAGCGTCCGGGCAGAGAAACGCGCGACGACACGCGGGAGCCTTTCGTGGAGCGCGGCCCTTTGACGACCTGCACCAGCAATTGATCGCCGCGCTTGACTAAATCGGTGATATGCAGGTCGCGCCGGTTTCGGCGCGGTGCGCCGTCTTCGTCTTCTTCCGGCAGAATGTCGGCGACATACAAGAACGCATTGCGCTCCAGGCCGATTTCCACAAACGCCGCGTCCATGCCGGGCAGGACGTTGTCTACTTTGGCTTTGTAAAGATTGCCGACGACGCGCTGTTCGCGCTCCACATGCAGCTCCGTGAGCTGCTTGTCCACGAGGACCGCAATCCGGGTTTCCCGGTGGTCCACGTTGACAATGATTTCTTTTGCCATTTTTTATTCTTTCATGCACATCGTTACCACAACTAGGCAGCGTTTGTCATTCAGCAGACAAACGGTATCAGCAACTAGAAATGACAACAATCGTCAAGTTGTTAATCGAAGAGACCTTCTAACAGAAGCTGTGGGGTATTGCCATAGGGATTGAAAGGTAAAGCTTTCGGCCTGCCTTTATGCAGTTCCAAGCCCAGCCAGTCCGACATTCCAGCCCAGCCTTGATTGCGATAAGCGTGGTGCGGCGTCTTAGGAATGTCGTAAGGCTTTTCGGAACTATCAGCCCATTGTTTCCATTGATCAATGCTTGCAAAGCCTAATGACCTAACGTATTTTTTGGCTTCCTCAAACCCACGCCATCTTCGGCTCACAGCGCCCGACTTTCTGTTATCTTCTAACGATATTTTACCTAAAAAGTCACGCCATCCGGCCCAGCCTTCATTTCTATAAACATAGTCCGGCTTTTCAGGAACATCATCAGGCCGTGCGGAAGTTGCCGCCCACTCTTTCCAGTCCTCAATCTTCCATAAATTGAGAGAATGAGCCAGTTGTCTCGTTTCCGGAAAGGAACGCCACTGCTTTCGCTTCTGCTTGGATTCATGAAACCGTTCCGCAGAACCAAGAAAATCTTTCCAATCTTCCCACCCTTGACGGCGGTAAAATGTAGATGGACTCGAAGGTATGTTTTTGGGACGAAATCCATTTCGACACCACTCAGCCCAACCGGAAAAGCCAACAAGATTCTGCTCCCGGACAAAGGCACGGGCCTCATCGAAAGATAAATAGTGGCGCGGCATTTGGTTTGTTGAATGTCCTAGCCAATCGTACCAATCCACCCAGCCACGCCCTCGATAGGCGAGGTGCGGCGCAGCAGGCATGTCCCAGGGACGCGCTGAAGTCATCGCCCATTTTTTGTAGGTCGGAGCATTCCTAATTTGGAGCGAGCGGGCGAAATTGCGTGCTTCCTCGAAAGGACGCCAACGCTCTTTTTTAGGGGGGTTGCCTAGCCAATCCCGCCAGCTAATCCAGCCTTTGTTTTGATAAACAACAGAGGGGCTGGTAGGGATATTGTGAGGCAGAAGCTTCTGCGTCCGAAGGGAAAGCCAAGCCTGCGTATTGGCGAGTTGTTGAGCATGAACCCAGGCTCTCGCTTCCTGGAAGGGAAGAAAATGGCAGCGTCCGCGCTTGCGTCCCGTGTGGCCCAAAAATTCTTGCCAGCTTTGCCAGCCCACATTTTTGTAGGTAAGGTGAGGACAGGCAGGTATGTTCGTGGCACGCTCGCTGCTGGCGGCCCACTTGTCGAAAGCGGCTTTTCCAGAAAGGTGAAGTGTGTGAGCAAACGTCTTGGCATCCTCGTAGGAAAGAAACGGCTTCTTGGACTGTCGATAGGAAGGTCCCAGCCAATCAATCCAGCCTTGCCATTCGTGGCCTGCATAAACTAAATTGGGATTTACAGGAATAGACTTTAAGCCGTGATCGCCTCTTGCCCACCGCTGATACTCTGTAATGTTTGGCAGTGAAAGGGCATGAACAAAAGCTCGAGCTTCGGAAAAGCTCAAAAAACGAGCATAGATGCCCCGCTGCCGTTTGATTGTATTTTCTGACACCGCCGGGTTTTACTTTCTGTATCCTGACGCCAACTCACCAGTAAGCAAAAATACAACCTCACTAATGCTCCGAACTAAACTAATGCTCTGAACTAATGTCCCGACAAGTGCCGCCAAAAGCGGCGCATCGGGCTCAGGGCAGGGGCGGACGGGGCGAACGCGCTGATTTCCGGCTGCGTTTCGCTTAGCTCGGAATGCCCGGCTAAGCCTTCGACGACAATCGGATACTCGCCGGGCTTCAAATACCCCATTCGGCGGGCTTCCGAGGCGACTCCGTCGGGCGTTTTCAGGTACATGATCCGGCGCTCAAGCTGGGTGTTCTCCGCAGCAATCGCCGCGCTCTGGCGCAGGATTTCGGCAAGCTGGACGCGCTGGCGGCTGGCTTCCTGGTACGGCTTGACGGCCTTCAAAACGAGGCAGACCGCTAGGAAAACAGAAACAGCAATGACGCCCACCGACAGCGCCGCCCGCGCCCACATGCCGAGGATGCGGCGGGGACGTTTGGAGCGTGTTCTGCGCCGCTGTGCCGAACGGCTTGCTTTTTCGTCGCTCATAAACGGTTACTTTCGGGTGCTGTTACTCAGGGCGCAAAGGCTGCCCGATCCGATGGATTTTGATAAAGTTCGTCGAGCCGGGCCGGCCCACGGGAACGCCGCCGGTCAAGACAACAGTGTCGTCGTTTTTGACCAGCCCGGTCTTTTCGGCGGCATCAATAGAAGCCTGCATCATGCTGTCGGAGTCATCGGCCATGAGGACCATGACCGGCTCGACGCCCCAAACGAGCGCCAGGCGCTGGTAGGTTTCCCGGCGGTTGGTCGCGCAGATGATCGGCGCACGGGGACGGTAGCGGGATACCACCCGCGCCGTGCGTCCGGTCGCCGACGCGGTCAAAATCGCCGCGCAGCTTAGGTCATGCGCGATGTCGCAGGTCGCCTGCCCAATCGCGCCGGTGATGGACTGGCCGGTATCAAAGCGCATCTTTTCGTCTAGGATTTTCGCGTAGTCCATCGACGACTCGGTATGCGCGGCAATCTTCGCCATCATCCGAACAGTCTCAAACGGGTATGCCCCCATTGCCGTTTCTCCCGAAAGCATGACCGCGTCGGTACCATCAAAGATGGCGTTCGCCACGTCCGACACTTCCGCACGGGTCGGGCGCGGGTTCCTTATCATGGAGTCCAGCATCTGCGTCGCCGTGATGACCGGCTTGCCGGCGCGATTCGATTTATGAATCAGCATCTTCTGGATGATCGGGCCTTCGTCAATCGGCACTTCAACGCCTAAGTCGCCCCGTGCGACCATGATGCCGTCCACTGCTTCCATGATAGAATCAATGTTCCGAATCGCTTCATGCTTTTCAATCTTGGCGATGATCGGGATTTTCGCCCGCGCCGCCTCGCACACCCCGCGCAGGACGGCAATGTCGGACGCCGAGCGGACAAACGACGCGGCGACATAGTCCACTTTCTGGGCAATGCCGAACTTCAAGTCTTCCAAATCTTTGTCGGTCACGGCAGCAATCGGCAGCGACACGCCGGGAACATTCACGCCTTTGTGAGAAGTCAATAGCCCGCCGACTACGACTTCGCAGCACAGCGTCCCGGAGCGCTTAGACTTGACTTTAAGCTCCAGCAGCCCATCGTCGAGCATCAAGTGCGTCCCTGCCGTCACCGCCTCAAAGATTTCCGGCACCGGCAGGTTGATTTCCTGCTCATTCCCCGGCACATCATCCAGCGTCAGCGCGATTTCCGCGCCGGGCGTCAGCGTCACGCCGTCGCCTGCAATGTTGCCCACCCGCACTTTCGGCCCCGACAAGTCTTGCAGGAGCGCCAGCGGCACATTCAAATCCGCCGCGATTTCTCGGAGCGCCGTGACCACTTCCGCGTGCTGGCTGTGGGAGCCGTGCGAGAAGTTCAGCCGGGCCACATTCATGCCGGCCAGGACTAGCTGCCGCAAGTTTTCCGGGGAGCGCGTCGCCGGTCCGATAGTGCAGACGATTTTTGTTCGGCGCATGGGACAATTATAACTGATTGCCGGGGTTTCGTCAACGGCCTTCCCAGGGCTAAACCCCTGGGCTTTAAAAGTGCAAGCCCCCGCCTGCGCGGGCGAGGACTCAATGCGGACTCAATGCGGCCGTATCTCTTCTGCCCGCGCCTTCCAGGTCTGCCAGTGCAGAAGGCGGGGAATGGCACTTCAAAGCTCTGCCGTTTAGGGCAGAGTAAAATAGCCCATCGGGGATTTGAACCGCCGGTTTCCGCGCCGAGAAGCGCAGCGTCCTGGGCCGGGCTAGACGAATGGGCCAGATGAGCAGTGTCAAGCGGAGTATACCCGGCGGAAGGGATTATAGCCATGAAAAAGGACCATGTGTTAAAACACGCGGTTCATTCTACGGCACGGCCCAAACGTCTGTGCCGTGTTCTGAGAACAGCGGCGGGCCGGAGCCAGCGGTCAGTTGATAAACCCAGCCGGGATAGCTGGATTGGCCGGGCGTGAGCGGGAAGTAGCTTGGCGTGACCAAGATATGGGTGACGCCGAGTTTGTGCAGATACGCCCGCAGATCGCCCGCGCTGTGGAACGTATCGTAGGGAATGGTCGTGCCGTGGGTCGGCTCGCCCCACAGGTACGGCTTGTCGCAGTAAAAGCCGAGCGGGTTGCCGTACATGACGATCTTGGAATTGTCTGGAAGCTGGGTGTTGATGAACTGCATTGCCGGGTACGGGCCGAAGCCGCGCGTAATGTAGTCGTCGCGGCTGACTTGACCGAAAACGACCGGCGCTTCCAGGGACAGCAGGCTAAGGCCGACGCCGAGCGAGAAGGCCAGGGAGCAGACGCCGAGCGCGGCCAGGGCGTAGCCGGACTTGAGGCGCAGAGTGTATGCTTGGACCACGACGTAGCCCGCCAGCAGGCACAGCACAGGCAGGGTCGGCAGTAAATACCGGACGTACTGCATCGTGCCGGCCCACAGCAGCAGCGAGCCGAGCGCGAAGACAGCGAGGGCTTTAACGGACGCGGATGCGCCGCGCAGGAAGACCGGGAAGAACAACGCGCCGAGCAGAACGGGCGTGCAGGCGCCGAGCGGCGTTTGGTAGTCGTTGAACGGCTTCGGGTAGGCTGCTGGGATCAAATGGCCCGGCAGCAAAAACATGGTCAGGTTCCACGGGACCAGTGCAATGTCCGACAAGCTATGGCCCATGCCGAAGGCGGCGTTCCAGTGTGTGTAGTAGTCGGCGGCAGACTTGTCCCAGCCGCGCCCGCCGAAGACGCCGTAGAAGAACGGGTAGACCGGGTTCCCGGTGAGAATGGAAGACTTCACAAGCCAGGGACAGCCGACAAGAAGCGCCAGCAGCCCCCACAGCGCAGTTGATTTGACGGCAAGGAGCGGTGCTTCTTTGAGGCTGCATAGACGCCACAGCAGCAGGCCAAAAGCCAGCAGGCCCAGCGTTCCCAGCGCCGTAGCTTTGGTAGACAGCGTTAGGCCCATTAAAATCGCGCTGAGGCGCAGCCACCGAGAGTCGCGAAGCATTATTCCCTGACCCAGCGCCAGCAGCGTCAGCGTCGTAAAAAACGCGGTCGTTAAATCCACATAGGCTGTTCCCGCTTCCCAAAAAACAATCGGCGTGGACGCCAGCAGCAGGGCCGAGACTTTGCCGGCAGCGGGCGAAATCTGCCGCGCTCCCAGCGCATAGACCGCCAGACAGGTTCCGGCGCCGCAGGCGAAGTGAAACAGCTTGGCGAGGGGAAAAGAACCGAGCAGCAGGCCGTACAAGTACCACATCTCGGCGGTGAACGCGAAATTGGAATGGTCTTCCCAGGGAAGAAAGATAATACGATGCGCCGACAAATACATCTTGGGGTCGGCCAAATGGTACGCCAGGCTGTCCCATTCCAAGCTTGTTGTCGGCGGCGCGAAGCAGCCGATGAAGGACACCAGGCCAAACGCGCCAAACAAAACCGTCAGCAGCCAGCCCCACCCTGTCAGGCGTATCGTTTTGGTGTAATCCCGCAGATCAGCGGCCATGGCGCGATGCTGCCGTGCACCGAGCGCCAGCAGAAGCGCCGGCGGCACAAAGCCTAACGGGCGGTACAGGCCGCCGCACAGGCCGAGCGCCAGCATCATCGCCGCCAGCAGGCCGAGGCCGAGCGCGAAGCCGATCAGCGTCCGCTCCAGCCGGGGCGTTTCAGCGTGGAAGCCGAGCAGCGCCAGCAGCGTTCGGCCCGCTGCGGCGGCAGCCCAAGCGGTCACAAAGAATAGAAGTAGGTCAAGCAATCGGAGTCCCTAACAAGTAAAAGCCTGCGCCGGGGCTAGATTTTCCTTAAATCCACCAGCCGCCCCGTCACAGACGGCCTTTCAGACTGGTCCTGCCAAGTCAAAATGGTTTCGCCGAGAAAATGCCCGAACCAGCCGGCCTGCACGATGGGAACACCATGAATGACTTTTGGCTCGTGCAGCTTGTTGTGGCTGTGGCCGCCGATGATCAAATCCAGCTCCGGGCAGGCTGCCGCCAGCCGCTCATCTTCGCGCAGGCCGATGTGCGTCAGGGCGATGAGGGCATCAACTTCAGGACGCAAAAGAGAAATCTGCTTCCGCGCAGCCGGCACGGGATCGTCAAACACAAATGCGCTCACCAGCCGCGCGGTCATGCGCGGCGTGACCATCGGCACGGTGAGGCCGAAGACGCCGACACGCTTGCCGCTGGGAAGCGTCTTCACCAGTGACGGCACGGTCGGCAGCGTCTCGCCGTGATCATCGCGCCAGCGGAGATTCGCGCACAGCACGGGAAAACCGGCTTTGCCGATCTTACGCCGCAGCAAAGCGTCGGCGACATGGAATTCACGGTTGCCGAGCGTCATCGCGTCATAGCCGGTTTCAGACATCAGCGTCAAGACCGGCTCGCCACCGGGCCGGACGCCGACGTTGCCCGCCGAGATCGCGTCGCCGGAGTCCAGCAGCAGTACGTTGTCGTATTTGGCTTTCCCGCCTTTGATGAACGCGGCCTGGGACGCGCTCAAGTGGTTGTGGAAATCGTTGGTGTGCAGCACGGTCAACTTTGTCAAGTTTAGCGTTGTCATTGCCGCGCCGCTTCTGCCGGCTTGATGGTTTCCAAATACGCTTGGACGGCTGCGTCTAAGCGCCCTTGACGGCGCAAAATCTCGTCAACCGCATCACGCACGGCTCCCTGCCCGCCGGGGCGCGGCGTGATCCAGTCCGCCTGCGCTTTGAGAACGTCGGCGGCATTGGCGACGGCGATTTTTACCCCAGCGACGGCGAACGCGGGCAAGTCGTTGATGTCGTCACCGACATACGCAGCTTCGTCTGAATGCAGGCCGTACTTCGCAAGCAAGTCTTTGATTGCGGCGGCCTTGTCGCCGCAGTTCTGCACCAAGTCAAACATTTTCAGCTCCGTCATGCGGCGCTCGACGGCATGGCTCGCCCGACCGGAAACAACGGCGACTTTGACTCCCACGGCCTGGGCCATGACAATTCCCAGCCCATCGGCGACATGGAAGGCTTTGGTTTGGACGCCGTTATCGCCGTAGACGAGGGTGCCGTCTGTCAGCGTCCCGTCTACATCTAAAACAATAAGCTTGATGTTTTGCATCTAATCGTTACGATTCAATCTTTACGCAAAATCACGGCATCCTGCTGGCCGATGGCATGAGGCTTGTAGTCCAGCAGCGTAAAGCGGCGGCCCCACTCTTGAGACACATAGGAGCGCCCGTGAAACGTCGTGTGGTAGTAATCCGGGAAGAAGTCTGACCAGGCATCGTTTTTGACGAACTCAAACTTGTTCTCGTCTTCGGTCCCATGCACGGTGAGAATCAGAAGTGCGCCGGGCCTGGCGATGCGCTTCAGCTCGGCCAGCCACAAAAACTGAAGCCGCTCATCTAAATGCGTGAAGACCGAGATTGCATAAATGAGGTCAAATTGCCCGTCGGCATACGGCAGCGGCGGCTCCGGGGCATTGACGCGAAAATCCGCCCCCGGCAGATGGGAGCGTGCCCAGGCGATCAAATCTTTTTCGGCGTCAGTCCCGTAGAATTTGGCCGACGGCAGCAGCGCCTGGAACCCGGATACGACCCGCCCGCACCCGCAGCCGAAGTCCAGAACCGAAGCAATTTGGGCCGGGTCCATTCCTACGCCGCGCACCATCTCCCGGAGCGCCTCGGCGTGACGCCTGCCGCCTGCCGTGTAATCGGCAGGCGCAATCGTGCCGCAGACCTTCACCCGCAGGTACGCCGGCGGCAGCCCCCATTCGCCGGTCCGGAGTCCATGCCGCAGATCGCCGAGGCTCCAAACGCTTGAACGCGCTTTTTGGCGCAGCGGGCGCGGCAGCAGCGTCTTGAATGTCTGCCGAAAAGAAGTCAGAACCGAAGAAGTCAGGGCTTGGCTCATGTGATCCCTGCTTTGACTAAATCTTTGAGCGTAAGCATTCCCAGAGGATGGCCTTCGGGGTCTACCACAGGGGCATCGCCGGCTTTCTGGCCGGGCAAGGGATGGAAGTCATCTAACAAGCGCAGCCCCTCGGTTGCCAGCAGGTCCGGCGTGACGACGCCGGGATTGACGGTCATCGCCTCCGAGGCCGGACAGGACAAAAGATGGGGATTGTCTAACTGGTGACGGCGAATGTCGCCGTCAGTCAAGAGGCCGGAGACTTTGCCTGCTGCGTCCACAATGATCGCCGCCCCGGCACTTGCTCTGGTAATCACAAACATCGCGTCTAAAACCGTGCAGGATTCCGGCACGAGCGCCACGGCGTCGCCGGTCCGCATCACATCGGCGACGCGCAGGGTCAGGCGCCGGCCCAGCGTTCCCGCCGGGTGCAGGCGCGAATACTGCTCCGGCGTGAATTCGCGGGCCGCCATTACAGACACGGCTAAAGCGTCGCCCAGCGTAATCATGGCGGTTGTGCTGGTCGTCGGGGCAAGGCCGATAGAACACGCTTCGCGCTCAACCCGCACATCTAAAACAAGCGCGGCGGCGCGTGCCAGAGTAGACTTTGGATTGCCGGTGACGGCAATGAGCGGCAGGCCAAACTGGCCCAGCGCAGGCAAAATCGCCAGCACTTCGTCCGTCTCGCCACTGTAGGAGAGCGCGATGACTGTGTCACCGGCTTGCAGCATTCCCAGATCGCCGTGAACGCCTTCCGCCGGATGCAGAAACTGGGCGGGAGTTCCGGTGGACGACAGCGTTGCCGCCAGCTTGACTCCGACCGTGCCGCTTTTCCCCATGCCGGAGACCACAACGCGCCCGCGCGTCCCTAAAATCAGATGCACCGCCTGGGCCCAGAGGGCGCCGTCCAGACTCTCCGCCAGCCGGTCCAGCGCCCGCGCCGCTTCCCAAAGAACGCGTTGTCCTTCCGCCTGCCATTTATCCTGTTCTTTCATCTGCTTTCATTATACAGAGTTTGCCCGCGAATATGCAAGCCGCTCTCTTGACGCTTTGCAGTCTAGCAAAACACCAAAAAGTACGGTAAAATTAACAGGATCGCCCCGCGCGAAAGGTCCTTTTATGCTGAAACTCTCGCTTTATCCGAATGCCGCTGCTCTTTATTCCACTGCCGCTGCTCTCGCCGCGCTGCTTGCTGCCCTTCCTGTCTCCGCGCAGACGCCCGCCGCCGCGCCAAGCCCCGCCGCAACGGCGCGGTTTCAAGCCGGGATTGCCGCGTACCGCAGCGGCCAGTGGAGCGCCGCCGAAGCCGATCTGCGCCAGGCCATTCGCCTTGACCCATCGTTTCCGGACGCCTATAATGCGCTGGGAATTGTGCTGGAAAGGCGTGGGCGGGCGGCGCAGTCCCTGGCGGAGTTTCGGGAGTCGGTGCGCCTGCGGCCCGGCAGCCCGGACGCCCGCTACAATCTAGGTCTGGCGCTGGACCGGCAGGGCCGAACCGAGGAAGCCGTGCAGCAGCTTCAAACCGCAGAAACGCTGCGGCCCGATTTTCTGCCCGCCCGCTTCATGCGCGGCGGCCTGCTGCAAAAGCTGGGACGCCACGCCGAAGCCGCCGCCGAATTCCGGGAAGCCGTCCACTTGCAGCCCGCAGACAGCCGCACCCATTATTCGCTTGCCAATGCTCTGGACGACACCGGCGCTCACGACGAAGCAATCGCCGAGTACAAGCAGGCCATCGCGCTTGACCCGTTAAACGCCGACGCTTACAATGCGCTGGGGAATGTTCTGGATGTCCAGGGACAGCACCAGGACGCCCTGGCGGACTATCAGCAGGCGCTGCGTCTTAAGCCGAATTTTGCCCTCGCCCATTACAACTGCGGCCTGGCCCTGTATTCGCTGGGCCGCCAGGGCGAAGCGATCACCGAGTTCCAAGCCGCGCTGAAACTCGACCCAGGCTTGTCGCTGGCCCATGTGTACCTCGCCAAAGCAGTGGCCGAGCAGAAGCAAGCTTCCGCCTTTTCCGCCGCGCCCTCTTCCGCCGCGCCCTCTTCCGCCGCGCCCTCTTCCGCCGCGCCCTCTTCCGCCGCG
>CAXUBO010000061.1:15040-22585 GCA_964249345.1 uncultured Armatimonadales bacterium
CCCTCCGCATTGCAGCGGGGCCGGGCGCTCTACAACCAGGGGAACGTCGCCGCAGCCGCGCGGGAGCTTCAGCAGGCCGTCGCTGCCGACCCTGCCAGCCCGGAAGCGCATTTCTACTTTGCCGCCGCGCTTGACGACTCAGGCCGCCATGCCGAGGCGGTCCGGCAGTACCAAAAAGCCATTGCCCTGAACCCCTCCTACGCCGCCGCCCATGTCAGCCTCGGCACGACACTGTACCTGGCCGGCAGCCGTGCCGCAGCCAGGCAGCAGTGGCAGGCCGCGCTCCATCTCGGCAATGCCGCACAGACCGCTGAAGCGGCCCTCCTTTTGCGTGAGTATCCTGGCCGCTGAACCGCTATTGAAGACAGCATTTTTTGGGAAACATGAGTCTGCCGCTTGTCGTCCCGTTTCCAGGAGAACGCCCATGAACGTCAATAGTGCTGTCCGGCTTTTCAGCGCCGCCGCGCTTTTACTGCCGCTGCTTGCCGGTTCGCAGGCCGTTGCAGCCGCCGTGCCGCCTGCCGCTCAAGCGGCGATCCAATCCGCCTACGGCCAGATCAACACGGCGTTCAGCCAGCATGACATGGACCGCTTTATTACGTTTTTTACCCCGGACTACAAAGTCGTGGATGAAAAGGGAGACACCTACAACCGGGACCAGACCCGGCAGCAGTACGCAAACCAGCTCAAACAAATCAAGACCATGCAAACCCGGTTTACCGTGCAGAACTTCACGGCGACTCCAACTGGAATTGAAGTGGAAATGAAGTTGCACACGCAGGGAATCGGCGAAAAGCGGGTGCTGTTTATGAAATTCAAAGGCACTTACACCGATGACCTTGAGGTGCATGACCTTTGGGTGCAAACCCCGCAAGGCTGGCGCATCAAATCCCGCAGAACGCTGATGGACAAGCTGGTGACGCACCCCGGCTGAATTCTCAGCAATTCTTTTTCACCTGGGCAAGGTACAGAACCGCCAAGTACGGCTTGGTGCGTCCGCCGCCGTGCTGCGCGAGGATTTTTGCAATTTCCTCAAAAAGTGCGCGTTTGTTTTCCGGCGGCAGCGTATGGTGGTCGGAATAGGTCGCCAGTAGCTGCAAATACTCCTCTGCCGTGTACCACTGTGTCCACGGGAACTGGAAGACGCTCACCGGCCCAAAAAGGCGCGATTGGTCAATCTCCGTCTGCCATCTTGAAACCTCTTTGCGCTGCCCCGCCGGGTGATGGGTCGCATAGGGATGTGCCGAACTCAGCGGCATGTGCGCGTCATAGACCGCTTGTATCTGCTGTGCCACTGCGCTGTCATCGCCGGCTTCATTGTTCCAGCATAGCGCCAGCCAGCCGCCTTCGGCAAGCGCCTCGGCGGACTTGGCATAGCGGACTTCCGGCGAGACCCAGTGGAAGGCGGTCGCAGACAGGACCAAGTCGTACCGGCCTTCGGCGGCGGGCCACTGCTCAAATGTCGCCGTTTGAACCTCGACTTGGGGAAACCCTGCCAGGTTCCGCGCGGCAAGCGCCGCCAGATTTCGTCCCGGCTCAAGCGCCGTCACGCGGCAGCCGGCACGGGCGAACGGCAGCGTCGCCTGCCCCGTCCCGCAGCCGATCTCTAAGATGCGCTTTTGCGTCCCCTGAAGAACCGACAGAACGGCTTCGATGAGTTCGGCAGGATAGCCGGGACGGGCGGCATCGTATAAGTCCGCGACTTCATCAAAGACTAAGGCCAGATTTTGGGTCATCCTACTTTATATGTTCCGGTTCTGCGTTCTTCGGTCTCGCCAGCGGCTGCCAGCCCAGCAGGTGCCTCGCTTTTGCCAGGCTCATCTGCGTTTGCTGGTAGTCGCCGCTGATGGAAAACGCCTGAAAGCCCGCTCGGTATTCCAAGGCCGCCATAAGAGCGCGGGCCGTGTCTTCCGCTGTTGTCCAGGGGAACGGCTTGCCGAGGGCGGCTTCCGCCTGCCACTTGTCTTCCGGCACCGGCAGGTAGAGACGCAGAGCATTGACGCTCATGTTCCAAGACCGGCAGGCGTTCCGGCAGACTTCTTCGCCCAGCCGCTTGGTGAACCCGTAGATGTGGCGCGAGTCGGGCGGCAGGTCTTCGTCGCTGAGGTAGCGGCCCGCGCCGTTTTGATGGTACACCGACAAGCTGCTTGTGTAGACCGCGTGCGAAATACCGGCCTGATGCGCGGCGTGCAGGGCCAGGTACACGCCCTTGACGCTGACATCAAAAGCGTCCGCGTGCGACTCGGCACGGCCCCAATCATCGCCGTTCAAGCGAACATGGCTGCCCATCGCCATATACAGCACAGCGTCCATGCCGCAGACGGCCTCCGCCAGCGCGGCAGGGTCACTGACGCTGCCCTGGACATACTCCCACGCGGGATCAGCAGGTGGACGCAAATCAAACACGCGCAAATGATGATGCGGGGCCAAAAACGGCAGAACCAGCGTCCCCAAATACCCGGAGCCGCCCACGACAAGAACACGCATTACAAGCCTCCTAGACTTTAAGATACCTTGACTCTGAGATACCTGATCACATGACAGAACAACGCACCTTTGGACAAGAAGCGGCACGTCTTTTGTGCCGGCGCTACGGCCTCGGTGCGCCTCTTGCCGCGCCGCAGCCGGTCACAGGCGGGCTGATCCACCGTCTGTACCGTCTCGTGGCGGCGGAAGGGACCTTTGCCGTCAAGGTGCTTGACCCGCAGGTTATGACCCGGTCGGGCGTTCGCGACGAGTTCCGCCGCAGCGAGCAGATTGCCGCGCTGCTTGCGGATGAGGACGTTCCGGCGGTCCTTGCCCAAGATGCACCCGGCGGCACGGTTCAGGACATCGGAGCCACAACAGTGATGGTTTATCCCTGGTGCAGCGGGAAAACGCTGCCGCCTGCCGCTGCCACGCCGCATCAGGCCCGTGAGATTGGCAGGGTTTTAGGCCGTATTCATGCGCTTGACCTGCACCTGCCGGGTGAGCCGCTGCCCGGCCCCGCTCCGCGCCGGACGCCGCTGCCGGAGCAGGAATGGAACACGCTGATCGGGCGGGGACGCGAGCAGAACAAAGAATGGGCGGCTGCGCTGGAAGCCGCCCTGCCGGACCTTCTGCGCTGGGACAAGGCAGGCCAAGACGCAGAAGCGAGGCTGCCACCGGCACAGGTCATCAGCCACGGCGATTTAGACCAGAAAAACGTGCTGTGGCCGGAGCCTGACGCGTTTAGAATTATTGACTGGGAGTCTGCCGGGCCAACCCGGCCGGCAGCGGAAGTCATCAGCGCGGCTTTAGACTGGAGCGGCCAGAGCACCGGGCCGCCTGAGCAGGAGGCGTTCGCCGCTGTACTCGCCGGGTATCGCCAGGAAGCGGAATTTCCGGCGGCGCTGGCCCTGCCGCTGATGCAGAGCCGCCTCGCAGGCTGGGCGGACTGGCTGGGGGCAAACATGCACCGCTCCTTGAGCAGCTTGGCAAGCCCCGAAGAAATAACGCTGAGCGTGCGGGAAACGCAGGGAACGCTTGCGACGATGTACGCGCTCGCCGCTGACATGGAAACATGGGCGAAGTGGTGCCGCTAAGGAAAAAGCCCGGCGTCCCTATTCAGGAACACCGGGCTTTCAAGTACGGCAGGCGGCCATATTACTTCAGGCTGTCTTCCACAGCTTCATCGCTGGAATAGTAGCCAAGCTCCACTAAAAGATCATCCGGGTTGGTATCCAGAAAACGCGAAATCGCGTTGATAAAGTCGGCGGACGGGGTCGCGGCCTGCTCGGCGGCGGGGGCAAGCATCTCTGCTTCAATAGGCATAGTGATCTCCTTGAAAACTATTTGTTGTTCTTGGCGCTGTCGGTGTCGCTTGGACAAAAACCTTTCTCTTATACCACATTCCGCCCTGATTTTAACAGCAATTCGCTCCGCATAAACCGGGTTTTTCTTGCAATCTTTCGGCGCGTTTGGTATACTTGCCGGTGTGACATGGGTTTAAAGATGTGACTGAGATTATTGACAATCAGGAGCGGCGGCTGGCCCTGCGGGTGCGCGATTACCTGGGCGACGGCGCAGACAGCGCAAGGCTTGCGGTCGGCTACTTATTTCTGGACGGTCTGGTCCCGCTGCGGGCGCAGATTGAGCGGCTGTCGTGTCTGGAAATCCTGATTGGCAACGTCGTCAACCGGCTGACGCAGGAGCAGGTGCGCGAAGAAGCGGCCCAGCGGCAGCGCGGCGGGGAAGAATGGGTGCGCCCGCAGGAAGATGTCGCCGCGACGCTGCGGGACCTGCATGACCAGGCCACGGCGGAAACGGTGCTGAACCTGCGGCAGACGCTGGCTGGGCTGGACCGGACGCCGGAAATGCGGGAAACCCTGCTGTGCCTGGCGGAAAGCGTCGCGCGGGGCAGCCTGAAAGTGCGGCTGTACACCGAGGGGCGGCTCCATGCCAAAGTCGCGCTGATCGGGTATCCGGCAGGACACGCCGCTGCGCCCGGCGTGGCGGTCGTGGGGTCAAGCAACCTGACCCTGGGCGGCGACGCGCATCCGACTGAGCTGAATGTGGCTTTTTCGGATGCCGCCAGCTTTCGGGAAATGGAGCAGTGGTACGGGCGCTTGTGGGACAGGTCGCAGGATTTTCACCGCGAGCTGTTTGCCGAACTAGGCCAAAGCTGGGCGCTTGGCACAGAAGCCGGGGTCTGAGGCGCAGTGCACTGAAGCAAATCGTCCGTACTTTCGTCATCGCGCCAGGGCTGGAAAACGGCGCGTTCAGTGCGGCACAAATCCGCAAGGCATAGATCATCGCGCCCTGCGTCCTGCGCGTCGCAGAGGGCTTCCGCCTGGGCAGGCGGAACAAATAGCATGGGTTTCATCCGACCTCCTCGTCGTGAAACAAAGAACCTAAGTTTGAAACGCGCGGCTCCATTGCCAAACGCCTTCTTAGTTTACTCAATTTTCACAAGTTTGACACGTCTTTTGGGTGTTCTTGTTCCTCTTATCGGAAAAAAACTCGCGCACGCTTACGTCACAATTACCTAATTCAATCTACTTATGGCTGAAACTCAGTTCTCGGAGCCGCACGGGCCGGATGTCCTGACATCCCTGCTGGCCCTGCCGCGCGGCGCGACGACCCTGGTGCTGGGAGCGGCCGACAGCGGCAAGTCAACCTGGGTTCGGGACTCGGCGCTTGCGCTCACGGAAGCCGGCAAATCCGTTGCCGTCGTAGACTGCGACCTCGGCCAAAGCGAGATCGGGCCGCCGGGAACAATCGGCATGGCGCTGGCCTTGCCCGGCACGCCGTTCCGATCCCTGCGCGATCTGCCGCTGGCGGCGGCCTATTTTGTCGGCGCAATTTCCCCGGCCCGGCATGGGCTGGATGTGTGCGTCGGCGCGGTCCAGATGGCGCGGACCGCCAAAAAGAAGAAGCCCGATTTGGTGCTGGTGGATACTGATGGGTTTGTGCTGGGCGAGGCGGCCCGGCAGCAGAAGCGGCGTCTGAGCGAACTGCTTCTGCCCCAGGTCGTGGTCGCGCTGACGCGCGGGGCTGAAATTGACCCGCTGCTGGCAATTTATGCAAAGATGGATGCGCCGGACGTTTGGCGCGTTCCGGTCAGCGGCGCGGCTCAGCGTAAAACGACGGCGGTGCGGGCGACGCGGCGAACGGCACGGTTTTTAGCGGCGCTGGACGGGTCGGAGCCGCTGACGTTCCCGCTGGACCAAATTACTTTGCTGGGCACGACTCTCGGCACCGGCGAGCCGCTGCCACATCACCTGCTTCAGTTTTTGGGGCAGTCACTGGGACGGCCCGCGCTTCATGCCGAGCGTTCCGGCCCCGCGCTGTCGGTCATTGTCAACGGCGAACGCTGGGATACCTCTGGTTTGGCGGCGATAGAAAGCTATTTCGGCAGCCGCAGCATCTCAGTGACGGCGGCGCAAAAGTTCGCCGGCCTCTTAGTGGGCTTGGTCTCCGGCAGCGGCGTTCTGCTGGGCATTGGGCGCATTGACCGGATTGATTTCGCGCGGCGGACGCTGACGGTGCTGACCCCCTGCCGCAAGCCGGCTGCCGTCGCGCAGATTTGGCTGGGCAGCCTGCGCCTGCGGGCCGACGGGCGCGAAAACGGCGAAGTCCGGCCCGGCGAGATTTAGGCTTTTTAGTCTTTAGGCTTTTTAGGCTTTTTAGTCTTTAGGCTTTTTAGTCTTTAGGCTTTTTAGTCTTTAGGCGCCTAAAGCACCCGGAAGGCTTGACCCAGCGCGAGTTCCGCTTGCCAGGCTTTGACTTCCGACGCTGCCCGGTCTGCATCCCAGCCCAGCCGCTTCGCCAAAGCCGCAGAAGCTCCCGGCGCTTTTGCCTGGCGGTCCTCTGCCGTCCAATCCAGCGGGGTGCGGCGTTCCAGAAAGTCGCGCAGGGTTAAGCAGTCTTCTTCGGCGACGGCATGTTCCACGAGTTCGATCAAGTCACCCGAAAAGGGAGGCGGCGGCGGCAGGGGCGTGGAGGCCGTACGGCAGGGCGGCAAGGCCAGCGCCCGGCCCAGCTTGCGGCAGGCCAGGTCTACCGCGTCCTCAGCGACCCGCCGAAAGCGCGTAACGCTTGTACTGGAGACGGAGATCAAACCCTCGCGGCGCCCGCCGTTTGCCGCCGGATCGCGCACCTCCGCGCCGGGAACAGCCGGCGGATGCACGGCAGCATGGGCACGGCTGACCCCGGCAAGGTCAAGGCCGGGCAGCGCGATTTGGAGCGCCTGGACCAGTGCGGAAACTTCCGCGCCCGTCGCGTAAGCCGCGCCATCCTCGCTGCGCCATTGCGTGTTCCAACTGCCCGCCCAGCAGGCGCTTCCGCGAGGAGCCGCCAGCAGAAGCGCAGGGGGGTCTTCCTGCGGAAATACCAGGGCATCCCGCAAATCCGGCAGCCGCACCGTGGAGATGGAAATGGTTTTTTGGAGAGGATTTTGTTCCCCCAACAGCGCCGCCGCCCCGCTGCCGGCGGCAAGAATGACAACCGCGGCATCCGTGCGCCCCGTTTCGCCGGAAAGCGTATTCCGCCAGCCGATGCCCCCCACCCGCTCGCGTCCCTGCCGGGCCGGTGTGCGCCGCAGCTCCTCGACCCGCGTGTGCGGGTAAAGCGCCGCCCCGTGCCGGCGAGCGTCAAAGGCCAGCTCCCGTGCCAGCCGCTCAATCTGCGGGATGGCCGCTTCCCAAACCAGCGCCGCCCCCAGCAGGCCCTCGGCACGCAGGTCTGGCGCACGCTTCCGGGCCTCCTTAACCGAAAGAAGCTGATGCACCCGCAGCGCGTGGTCAAAGCCAAGCGCGTCGGAAAGCGCCAGGCCCGCTCTGAGCCGGGCCTGGGCCAGCAGGCCCTGACTGTAAAAGGGAATCAGGCACGTTTGCGGGTGAACTAAATGCGGCGCGGTTTGGAGCAGGATTTCCCGCTCCTGAATGTCTTCGCGCACCTGAGTAAAATCCAGCGTTCCGAGAGCGCTCAGGCCGCCGAGCGCCAGGCGGCTGCCTTGCGCCTCAGCGCCCGCGCCGTAGTCTGCGGCCTCAAAAAGTGCGACCGACAGCCCGCGCTGGGCAGCAT
>CAXUBO010000062.1:0-1683 GCA_964249345.1 uncultured Armatimonadales bacterium
CCGGGCGGCGGAGCGCCGGGACCGCCGGGGCCGCCGAAGCCGTTCTGCGGCAATCCGCCGCCACCGCCGCCGAAACCGCCGCCGTTCGGGCCGCCGAAACCGCCCCGACCGCCGCGACCACCAAAGCCGCCGCCACCGCCGAAGCCGCCACCGCCGCCGCGTCCAAAGCCGCCGCCGCGCCCGAAGCCGCCCAGCGCACTGGTGTCAGGGTTCAAGGCAACCGTTGTCGCGGCAAAGCTGCCGTCATCGTTTGCCGTGCCGATTGCCAGCACCCGGTCGCCGACTTTGACGGCGCTCACCGTCGTCGCCACATACTTGGTGACTTTCGCGTTCGGGTCCATTTTCAGCGTCAGCGACGCCGTAGAGCTAAGCGAGATCGTCAGCGGACTGGTTCCCGTCACCGTGCCTGTGGCCGCAGCCGTGGCAGGTGCGGGAGTTCCGGCACCAGGGCCTCCGGCTCCCGGACCACCCGGACCGCCGCCCCCAGGACCGCCGAAGCCGCCCCCAGGACCGCCCGGTCCGCCGAGGCTGCTGAAGGGCGACTGGCCGATTGTGACGGACGATGCCGTGATGCCGGTTGGAACGCCCTGCACCTGGATCATGTCACCTTTTTTCAGGTCCGCAACCGTGGCCGCGACTTGGGACGTAATCTGGGTTGTTCCCTGGGTTTGGATGGTCTGGTCCGCGCCGCCGCCGCGTCCGGCGATGGTGATTGTGCCGGCTCCGGTGTCAACAGCAGTCACGGTGCCATAAGCCACCGGCGGGCGGCGGTTGAAGCCGCCGCCCCCGCCGCCGGGTCCGCCAAAGCCGCCGCCCCCGCCGCCAAAGCCGCCGGGTCCGCCCTGCGCCAGTGCCGGGTGCATGGTGATCGGCGCGAGCAGAACTGTCGCTGCGCCCAGGACCGCCAGTGCGGCGGTCCGTTTGGAGTGAGTTGTCTTCATGGTCGTTTCTCCTATCCGGGTCCTATCGTTGTTCTTACTATTCATCATATCAAGAATACATGAAAATCGCGTGAAAAGCAACAATTTCTTTGCTCTGCGCTTTCAGGGCCAGGTTTATATTTTCGCGTTTATATTTTCGCGGCCAGCACCGCGCCGGATGCCGCAAAGGGCGCGTTCGGGTCGGCGTCTTGCAGCAGGACGCGCACCGTCGTTCCCTGTCCCAGTGCGCTTGTGATTTCCAAGCTGCCGCCGTGCAGATCGGCAATGCTGCGGCAGATGGACAGGCCAAGACCCGTGCCGCCGTGAGCGCGGGACCGCGCCGCTTCCACTCGGTAAAACCGCTCGGTGACATGCGGGAGATGCTCCGGCGCGATCCCCGCCCCGGTGTCGGCGACTTCCACGACGATTTGCGATCCTACCCGCTCGGCGGAGACGGTGATGCTTCCATCGCCCGGCGTATGGCGGGCGGCGTTTTCCAGCAGATTGGAAAACAAGCGCACCAGGCTATCGGCATGTCCCAGCACAAAAACCGGCTTCGCCGGCAGGTTCATCCGAACCGGCGCGTGGTCAAGATTTGCCGGCGAGGCGACCGCGAGTTCCAGCACGTCGAAAAGCGGCGTGGGGACTAGAGTATACGCAAGCTGATCGGCATCAGCCCGCGCCAGCAGCAGCAAATCCTGCACAATGCGCGTCATGCGGTCGGCAGCGGTGTCCACGGCCCGCAGCGTTTTCTCGTATTCCG
>CAXUBO010000062.1:1693-22454 GCA_964249345.1 uncultured Armatimonadales bacterium
GACAAGCTCGTGTTGGCTTTAATGATCGTTAGGGGCGTTCGCAGCTCATGGGACGCATCCGCCGCGAACCGCCGCTGCTGCTCAATAGCTTGTTCCTGACGCTCAAACCCAATTTGCAGCCGCGACAGCATTCCGTTGATGGTCTCGGCGAGGTCTGCAAACTCGTCGTCTCCCATCACCGGCAGGCGCTGGGACAAGTCCTCCGCTTCAATCTGAGTGGCCGCTGCCGCAATTCGCCGCACCGGACGCAGCGCGCGGTCGGTCAGGAACGCCCCGCCGAGGCCGGCGATCAGCAGAACAACAGGAATTAAATAAACAAGAGTGCGCGTCATTTCCGCCCGCTCGGCATAAACCCGCGTGAGCGAATTTCCGGTTTGGACAACGCCGAGCATTTCGCCATTGCGGCGGACCGGCAGGGAAAAAACCCGCACCTCAGCCCCTAGCAGGTGAACCGTCGAATACCACTCTTGGCCGGCTTGCGCCCGGCGCAGGCCGGATGGGTCCAGCGGCGTGTCTCCGGGACGGTGCGGCTGGCCCTGCGCGTCAAACACGCGCGGGCGCATTTCGCCGCTGGGGTCCGGCGCATCTCCATTGGCAAGCGGTGGGGGCAGCCGATACGGCGGCAAGTCTTCTAGCAGGTGCTGGGCATGGTGCGCCCGCTCGCTGAGACGCTGGTTGATCGCAGCGTTGATGTTCGCCCGCATGGTCACGCTGAAAATAATGCCGAGGCCCACCAGCACAAAAGCCAGAACGCCGACGTTCCACAAAGCAAGCCGCACCCGAACTGAGCTTAACGACAAACGAGGTTTCATAGCGTCTTTGACTCCGTCTTGACGTTCTGCGCCTGCTGGGGCGCGCGCAGAACGTAGCCGACGCCATGCACGGTTTGGATCAGCTTAGCCTCATGGCCGGCATCAATTTTGCGGCGCAGCAGCCCGACATACACGTCCACGGTATTGGACAAGCTTTCCTCGTCCAGCCAGACCCGCTCCAAGATGACTTCGCGGGTCAGCACCTGCCCTTCGCGCCCGGCCAGCGCTTCCAGCAGCGTGAATTCGCGCGGGGTCAGCGTGATTTCCTGCCCGGCGCGGGTGACGCGGCGGAGGCGAGTGTCTATCTCTAAATCGCCGACATGCAGGGTGCGCGTCTTGTGAATGTTTTCGCGCCGGAGCAGCGCCCCGACCCGCGCGATGAGTTCCGAGAAGTCAAACGGCTTCGGCAGGTAATCGTCGGCTCCTAAATCCAAGCCCTGCACCCGGTCGGACACGGCGTCCCGCGCCGTCAGCATCAGGATCGGCGTCGGGTCGCGCTCTTCCCGCAGCGTCCGGCAGATTTCCCAGCCGTCGCGGCCTGGCAGCATGACATCCAAAATCAGCAGCGCCCAGCGGCCTTCCCGTGCGCGTTCCAGCCCGGTTGTCCCGTCATGAGCCATCGCGACCGTGTAGCCGGCTTGCTCTAAGCCCTGTTTAATAATCTCGGCAATGGGAACTTCATCTTCAATCAGCAAAATCCGCATGGTACCGAGAAGTGTACCTAAACGTGCGTGAAAAAGTTGTGAACGCGGCTAGGAATCTTGAGCGAAAATTTGTTTTGGGTAGCAGGCGCAAGAAAGCAGCTTCCCGACTGCGCGGACAGAAGATCGCATTTGGAAAGCCCTGCCGTTCAGGGCCGGCGACGCATCAGGGCAGGCAATACTTTTTGCTTGCTTCTTGCGCCGAAGTGCGGTAAAATGAGCCATGCCAATTGTTTCCGGGCGTATTGTTTCCGTGTCGGCCCTAGCCTGGACCCTGCCGCTCGTTTCGCCGTTCGTGATTGCCGCCCGCACCGCAACCGAGGCCCGGAACGTCCGCATCCGGGTTGAAACCGAGGCGGGACCCGGCGGGGACGGGGCGAGTGCGCCGGTCGGCTATGTCACCGGCGAAAGCGTCGAGTCGGTGCTGGAAGCCTTGAACGTGGTCGGGCCGGAGTTTATCGGGCTGCCGGCAGAGCGTATCGGCCCGCTGCTGGCGCGGGCCGGCACGCTTCTTGCAGACGCTCCGGCGGCGCGGGCCGGGCTGGAAATGGCCCTTTATGATGCGTGGGCCAAAGGGCGGCGCCTGCCGCTGTGGCAGCACTTCGGCGGAATGCAGGACCGGGTGACAACCGATGTCACCATCCCGATTGTCGGTCCCGAAGCGGCGGCGGACCTTGCGGCAGCCGCCTGGGCAGACGGCTTTCGGGCGCTCAAAATCAAAGTCGGCGATCCGCAGGGTCCTGACGCCGATCTCGCACGGATTGAAGCCATCATAAACGCTGTCCCGCCCGTGCGCCTGCGGATCGACGCCAACCAAGCGTTTACGCCCGATGCCGCCGTGCGGTTCGTGCGATCACTCTCAGAGATGGGCGCGGCGATTGAGATGCTGGAACAGCCGGTCGCCAAAGAAGATGTCGCTGGGCTGCGCTATGTCCGCGAACGCACCACGGTTCCGTTGTTTGCCGATGAGTCCGCCCGGAGCGTCGCCGAAGTCCTGCACCTGCTTCAAGAAGATGCCGTGGGCGGCATCAACGTCAAGCTGATGAAGTCCGGCATCACCGGCGCTTTGCAGATTATCGGGCTGACACAAGCCTTCGGCAAAAAGCTGATGCTGGGCTGTATGCTGGAAACGGGCCTCGGCATTGCCGCCGCCGCGCAGGTTGCGGCCGGCACCGGCGCGTTTGCCTTTTTGGATTTGGACTCGCATCGCCTGCTGAAGCCGATTTCGGGGTTGTCCGGTGGAGCGAACGTCTGCGGCGACGAATTAATTCTGGAAAATGCCGGGGGATGGGGAACAATTTTGCCGGCCTTGCCGACTAATTAAAAGACGGAGATGAAAAAATGATGAAACCAACACAAATGGCGCTCTGCGCCGCTTTGGTAGCCCTGACACTTGCCAGCATAGCGTCCCAGTCGGCGTGGGCGGACGGCAACAAAAAGAAGGACAAAGGCCCCGTGGTCGTTGTCGGCAAACCCATTGTGACGCAGGACCCGGCTCCGAAAAAGAAATAGTTGCACACTGGTACGAAATAGTTGCACACTGGTACGAGTAGTTGAAAACTACGCGCTAGGGGAAGCGTCCTGCCGGACGTAAGATGCAACATTGTGGATGGCGCCTTCACTCGAAGAGTGCTTGTCCTAGCGCGTAGTTTTCAACTACTCGTCGGGCTAAGTCGCGCCTAAAAACCGCTGGCGCAGGACCAGCAGGGCAAACTGCGGCAGAGTCATCACTTTGCTGATCTTTTTAGGGTTCTGGATGAGTCGGTACAGCCACTCAAACC
Source organism: uncultured Armatimonadales bacterium (assembly GCA_964249345.1). Taxonomy (GTDB): domain Bacteria; phylum Armatimonadota; class Armatimonadia; order Armatimonadales; family Capsulimonadaceae; genus JANXMY01. The sequence continues at coordinate 4,988 of CAXUBO010000062.1, forward strand.
CGAACCGCTGCATGAAGACCGGCGCTCGCTTGACCCGGCCCGAAAGCACGTCAAACGACCCGCCGATGCCCATAAACACCGGAGCGCCGAGGGCCGCTTTGTGCCGGGCGATCCATTTTTCCTGCTTCGGAATGCCGAATGCGACCATGACAATATCCGGCGCGGCGGCCTTGATCTGCGCCAGCACCGACGGTTCTTGTTCGGACGTGAAGTAGCCGTCACAGACCCCGACAATGTGCGTCCCAGGCCACCGCACCTGCGCTTTCGCAGCAGCTTCGGCGGCAACACCCGGCGCGGCGCCGAGAAAGAAAATCCGGTAGCCTCTGCCCGGTGACAGCGCACACAGATGGGCCACTAAATCCACCCCGGACACTTTGTAGCGCACGGGAACGCCCAGCAGCTTGGACGCCATGAGTATCCCTGCGCCGTCGGGCGTCACCAAGTCCGCGCCTTCCACAATCGCGTGCAGCTCCGGGTCATGCCGGGCGATGACCGCCATGGACGCATCGGCGGTGACAATCGTATGCGGCGTTCTTTCCGCAATAAAGCGGTCAATCACAGCCAGCGTCTCGTCCACCGAAACGCGGTCCACCCGCAGCCCTAAAATCGTCACACTGTCCATAGCCTTTATTATACCATGCACTTTTGTCTGCGATAGTGCGCTGTGGTATAATACATCATGCCCCGACCGTTCCCGCTCCGTTCTCTCGGCCTCGCGCTTTTGCTTCTGCTGCCTGCCCCCCCGCTTGCCCTGCTCTGCCGGGGCCGCACTCCTACCCGCTTCGACGCCAAAAACCTGCCCGCGTGGGAACGTCCTGCTTTTACGGCCCATCACCTCCGCCACACAATTCATAAACATGGTGTTCTGCGGGCGAACGTAAAACACAAAGCGAAAGCTGTTACTTAGTCGGCAGTGTCCTAGTCGCAACCAGTAATACATAGGGAGGCGGCTCTGGATATTCTATGCCACCAACTTCCACCACTATGAATTCCTCTACCGGGATACCATTGTGGTAGCGGCTGCCCAAAAATAGCTCTACTACCTGTGCGAAGTCGTCAGTTTCCTCCACAATCGCCCCGAAGGGCAGCCGATCATGCGAAGCAGACACCAGGCTAAAGCGTAGCTGGCTTGCTTGCTCATCAAACCAGCAATAAAAAACCATCGGGTTTATCGGCCCTGAACGCGCATACACCTGCCGCTCACGGGCTTGCATGACATCCGACAAAAAGTCCAACACATCCTCTACAGTTGTGACCTCCGTCTGGCTTTGGCTAATGGAAAATGTCCAAAAATTCTCCTGGCATTCAGGCAGTAGCCCTTTTTCACTTGCATCCACGGTGAGTGGATCGTTTGCAACTTCTTCTAGCCATTCGGGAAATGGATTTGTGTCGGCATGTTCATCAGTCATTGGGCTTCCTGTAGGGCGTAGGGATTGTCCTTACCCTCTATCCTTATTGTGGATATACGATGGGAACACGGGGCTGAACCCCCGTGCTTTAAAAGATCAAATCCCCGCCTTCGCGGGCAAATACAGAGTAACTTCTTTTTTACCTCTTCGCCCACGAAGGTGGGGGCTTGCCCTTTTAAAGCACGGGGGTTCAGCCCCGTGTTCTCCTTCTCACTTGCACGAGAAAAGCCCCAGCCTACAAAATAGACCGGGGCTTTTCTCAGCGCAACGAAAAGGCTTAGGTGCCTTCCTGCCAGGAAGCGAGGTAGCGGGCCTGCTCTTCGGTCAGGGTGTCGATCTGGACGCCGAGCGACAGGAGCTTCAGGCGGGCGATTTCGTTGTCAATCTCTTCGGGGACGCCATAAACACTCTTTTCTAATGTCTTGGCGTTCTGGTTCATGTACTCGGCGGACAGCGCTTGGTTGGCAAATGACATGTCCATGACGCTGGCCGGGTGGCCTTCGGCGCTGGACAGATTGATGAGGCGGCCTTCGCCCAAGATAAAGACTTTGCGGCCATCTTCCAGCACATACTCTTCCACGAAGTCGCGGACGGTCTGCTTGCTCGTCGCCATCTTTTCCAGCGCAGGAATGTCAATTTCGACGTTGAAGTGGCCGGAGTTTGAGACAATCGCGCCGTCCTTCATGGCAGCGAAATGCTCGGCACGAATGACATCTTTGTCGCCGGTGACGGTGCAGAAGAAGTCGCCGACTTTGGCGGCGTCGGCCATCGGCATGACGTGGAAGCCGTCCATTGTCGCTTCCAGAGCGCGGAGCGGGTCAATTTCGGTGACGATCACCTGAGCGCCCATGCCCTTCGCCCGCATCGCCAGCCCCTTGCCGCACCAGCCGTAACCCGCGACGACAAAGAACTTGCCGGCCAGCAGCACGTTGGTGGCCCGGATAATGCCGTCAATGGTGCTTTGGCCCGTGCCGTAGCGGTTGTCAAAGAAGTGCTTGGTCTGGGCATCGTTGACCGCGACAATCGGGTACGCCAGAACGCCGTCTTTTGCCATCGCCCGCAGGCGAATGACACCGGTGGTGGTTTCTTCCGTGCCGCCGATGATGTTCTCAATCAGCTCGCGCTTTTCGGTGTGGATGATGCCGACCGTGTCCGCCCCGTCATCCATTGTGAAGTTCGGCTTATGTTCCAGGGCGCTCAGAATGTGCTGATAATAGGTATCGTTGTCCTCGCCTTTGATGGCGAACGTCGCGATCCCGTAATGCTGCACCAGAGCCGCCGCGACATCGTCCTGCGTAGACAGCGGGTTTGAGGCGCACAGCACGACTTTCATGCCGCCGGCTTTCAGGGTCCGCATTAAATTAGCAGTCTCAGCGGTGACATGCAGGCAGGCCACCGCCGTGAGGCCCTCTAACGGCTTTTCCTTCTCAAAGCGCTCCCGGATGGAGCGCAGGACCGGCATTTCGCGCTCGGCCCATTCAATCCGGCGCTTGCCGGCATCGGCAAGGCTGAGGTCCTTAACATCATAAGCCGGCGGAGCCACCGGCATTTCCGGCAGCGTCTGTGGCGGCGCGGTAGTGAGAGTCATAAAGTAGCCTTTCCAGTAACTAAGTGATCGTGAGCGAGAAGAGAACTAAACGGCAGCAGGATCGCGCTGTTTTGTGTCATAGCTTGGTTTCGGAAGCGGCAGTCCGTCCAGAAGCAAGCCTTCCACATGAAACTCAATCGCTTCTTGAATTAACCGCTCGGTTTCCTCGCGGGTGACGCCTGCCGCGACGCATCCCGGCAAATCAGGAACATACGCCGACCAGTTGTTTGGCTCTTGTTCCAGAACAGCGACATATTTCATGGCTTTTTTATCCCAGCCGCCAAAACTTCCCTATTATACACTATTTCGATGGGCAGCCGAACCAAATCATGAAGTGGGATCGTAAAAACCTTTCGCGACTGCAATGGCAGATGTCACCTTCAACCCTACAAAGAGCGAAAGAAAGCAAAGCAGCAAGCCAACAATTTCCCACAAGATAGATTGGCTTTGCTTCCGGCGCATCCGCATCTGCCAGGCTGCAAATGGAATGCCAATCAAACCGGCCAGCACTGCGGCGAAAATCACACCAGTCTTAGGATAATCGCTCAAAGAGAGACTCACATCTTCTTTGCCATCCGGCACCTGCAACAGACCCAATGCCGGCATACAAGCCATGACATTGAAAAAGAGGCCAAGCCAGAGTGCAGGCCGAAACCACCGCAGGCGGCTGTCAGGCGACGCTACGGGAGATGCGACGGCAGGAGGCGGAGGCCAGATGTTTTCAAGAGGTGGTGGCGCTTGATCGTCAGCCATAAAATGAGTATACCGGCCAGGCGCAGATAATTAGTGCTCGCTGGGGAACTATTCACGCCTGCGTGCTTGTTCCAGCCCCATGAACGATTTTACTGATTTGCTGGCGCGGCGTTACGGCGGCGACGTGCCGGACGTGCCGCCCGGTGGCTTTGAGACTGGGCCCGTGCTGCCGACGCTGCTGGCGCACAAGTCCGTGCGGCGCTACAAGCCGGATGCGCTGCCGCCTGGGACGCTGGAAATGCTGGGCGCGGCGGCCCAAAGCGCGGCGTCTTCGTCCAATTTGCAGGTGTGGAGCGTTGTTGCCGTCACTGACTCCACCCGTAAAGATGAAGCGTCGAAGCTGTGCGGCGATCAGGACTCGATCCGTCAAGCGCCGCTGTTTCTCGTGTTCTGCGCCGATTTGGCCCGCCTCACTTTTGTCTCAGAGCGCGAGGATTTGCCGGGCACGGCGCTGGATTATACCGAGATGTTTGTCACCGCCGTCATTGATGCGTCGCTGGCCGCGCAAAACGCGGCGGCTGCCGCCGAAGGCTTAGGGCTTGGCACCTGCTACATCGGCGGGGCCAGAAACCACCCGCAGGAGTTGGCTGCGCTCTTGAACCTGCCGCCGCGCGTTGTCGGGTTGTTCGGCCTCACTGCCGGCTGGCCTGCGGGCGGCGACACATCCGAGATCAAGCCCCGCCTGCCCCAATCCGGCCTTGTGTTCCACGAGACCTACGACGCCGAAGCGCGGGACGCCGCCGTTTCTGCCTACAACCAAACGATGCGCGACTTTTACGAGCGTCAGCACATGGACGTTCACGGCGACTGGTCCCAGCACTCGGCTAAGCGCGTCGCTGGCCCCGAAGCGCTGTCCGGCCGCGATGTGTTAGGCCAGATTTTAGAAGCACGCGGGTTTGGGATGCAGTAAAGCGGCGAAATGCCGGGGTTGTGGAAAACCCCGGCAGAGAAGCGTGCTTCGCACGAAGGTAACCGAAACAAAGAATTCTGTGTCCGAAGGACATTTTCTTGCCGGGGTTGTGGAAAACCCCGGCGCTCGGTATGACGGCGCTCGGTATGATAAAGGAACACACATGACAGAAGTGACGCGGCGGGAATTTGTAAAGACAACCGTGAAGACGACGCTGGCGGCGGGGTTTGCGCTGGCGACCCAGCCGGTTTCGGCGCAGACGATCCATACGGATACGAAAGGGCTGACAGCGGGGACAGTCCAAATCCAGACATCCGACGGGCATATTCCGGGCTACTTCGCCCGGCCGGACGGTGCGGGGCCGTTTCCGGCCATCTTGGTCGTGCAGGAGATATTCGGCGTCCATGAGCATATCCGGGATGTCTGCCGCCGGTTCGCCAAGCACGGGTATTTAGCGGTCGCACCGGAATTGTATGCCCGTGAAGGCGATGTGTCCACGATGACGGACATCAATACAATTGTCACCCAAGTGGTTTCTAAAGTCCCGGACGCGCAGGTGATGACGGATTTAGACGCGGCGGCGGCGTGGGCGCAGAAGTCCGGGCATGGGGAGGGGAATAAACTTGGCCTGACGGGGTTCTGCTGGGGCGGGCGCATTGCCTGGCTGTACGCCGCGCACAATCCCCAAATTAAAGCGGCGGTCGCCTGGTACGGGCATATCCTGGGCCAGCCTGACCCGCTGCATCCAACCAATCCCATTGACATTGCCGCGAAGCTGCACTGCCCGGTGCTGGGGCTGTACGGCGGGCTGGATCAAGGCATCACGGCAGACAGCCGGGCGCAAATGGAAACTGCTTTGGCGAAAGCGCATAATCCGTCCAAAATTGTGGTATATCCCGATGCCGGCCACGGCTTTCATGCCGATTATCGGCCCAGTTACAACGCAAAAGACGCCGCCGACGGCGACCAAAAAATGTACGCCTGGTTCCAAAGCCACGGCGTCTAACCCTCACACTGATAGGAGAATTCAAACCATGGCAGTACGCAATGCCCACGCCGAATGGACAGGCGGCTTGATGAGCGGCAAAGGGGAAATGGAGCTGGGAAGCGGGGCGTTCAAAGGCCCATTCTCGTTTAAGTCGCGTATGGAAGAAGGCACGGGGACGAACCCGGAAGAGCTGCTTGGCGCGGCCCATGCCGGCTGCTTTTCGATGCAGTTCTCGGCGATGCTGGAACATGCCGGCTTTCCGCCGGACAAAGTTCACACAGCGGCGAAAGTCTTTTTCGGCCCGGTGGACGGCGGATTCGCCATCACCAAGATCGAGCTGACCACCGAAGGCACGGTTCCCGGCATTGACGCCGCCAAGTTCCAGACGCTGGCCCAGGCCGCCAAAACCGCCTGCCCGGTCTCCAAAGCCCTGGCGGGAACCGAGATCACACTGAACGCCACGCTGGTGTAGCTCCAGCGCAAAACGCCTCGGCCCTGTGGCCGGGGCGTTTTTGTCCTCATGCCTCTGCTTTGCCGCTTCTTTCAACCACTGCCGTCAATGCGCCTTTCAAGTCTTCAAAGCCTTGTGGACCCAGGATCGCCAGGTATTCGGCCTCCATCTCCTGCTTAACTTCCTGGGCATCGCGCACAAAGCACCAGCCTTCTTTTGTGAACGTCACAAGTGTCGCGCGTCGGTCGCCGGGGTCAGGAACGCGCGTGACATACCCTTTTTCCTCTAAATCCAGGACAAGCTGCCGCATGGACTGCTTGGTCATGCCGGCCCGCTCCGCCAGGGTTGTCACAGACGTGCCGCTGAGATCAAGATAGGAAAACAGGGCCGTGTGAGCCAGCGTCAGGCGGTCATGCCCACGCGCCCGCAGCTTGGCGACGCTGCGCTTGACAAAAGCACGCTGGGCTTGCAAAAACAAGCGTCCGATGTGGTTGTCATATTGCGAGAAAAATTCTTCGTCATTCATGTTGACAAGCGCTATTTAGACAGGTATACTCACTACTTAGTAAGCCATGCTTACTTCTATTCCGACAGTATACCCAAATCATGCCGAAGGAGATATTGAAGGGAAAAATTGACATGAACCTGCCTGAAATAAAAGTGGTCCTGATTACCGGCGCAAACTCCGGGATCGGCAAAGATGTTGCCCGGCAGCTAGGATTATTGAGCGGCACCGAAAAGATTTACCTCGCTTGCCGCAGCGAAAGCAAGGCACAAGCGGCGAGGCAGGAACTGGAACAAAAAACGGGGCGGTCTCTCTTTGAGGTTGTTTTGATGGACGTGTCCGACCCAGCCTCCGTTCGGTCCGCGCTGTCGTCTGTGCACGAACCCATTGACGCTCTGGTGATGAACGCGGGCGGTTCGGGCGGCAAGACGCCGCTCGCTTTGACGAAGAACGGCGTGACAGAGATTTTTGCTCAGAACGTCCTGGGGCATGTCGCCTTGCTGGACAGTCTGCTGAAGTCGAAGCAACTGGCCGGAACCGCTGTCTATCTTGGCAGCGAAGCCGCGCGAGGCGTGCCGAAAATGGGCATGAAGCGGCCTGTGTTCAAGACTTCTTCTGCCAATGAGTTCGCGTCTGTTTGCAATGGAACATACTTTCGCGGCAAGAAGTTTGATTCCGCGCTGGCTTATGGACAGGTCAAGTACATTGCGGCGCTCTGGATGGCCGCCGCTGCGCGTCAAAATCCAGCATTCAAGTTTTTGACGATCAGCCCCGGCAACACGCAAGGCACGGAAGTGGCAAGCTCGATGCTTCTGCCGGCCCGCCTGCTCATCCAGCACGTTGTTATGCCCGTCGTAGCGCCGCTGCTGGGGCTGGCTCATCCTTTAGAGGCAGGGGCCAAACGCATCGTGGATGGCCTAACAGACCCCTCGCTCCAAAGCGGCGTCTTTTACGGGAGCAAAGAAAACACACTGACGGGACCGATTGTAGACCAAAGTACGATTGTTCCTGACTTCAGCAATGAAGCCTATCAAGATAATGCCTGGAACGCAATACACCGCTTTGTGTCCTAGCGTGCGCGTATCTGGTCACAAACGTAATACTTGGAGAAGAGAATACTTCATGGCTGCCACCGACCGCCGCCCAAAGCGAAACGCCCCCAGCGGCCCCGCCCCTGCCCGTGAGCCTGATAAAGCTGAGCCTGATAAAGTCGAGCCTGACAAAGACGCCGAGCCGTCCGGCGTCAGCCGGTACCGCTGGATTATTTTGATTGGCCTCATCAGCGCCGTCATCATGGAAGCACTGGACACGACCATCATCAATGTTGCCCTGCCGCAGATGGGCGGCAATTTAGGCGCGACCCCAAACGAAATCGGCTGGGTGTCTACCGGCTATATTCTGAGCGTCGTGATTGTGCTGCCGCTGACCGCCTGGCTTGCCGCCCGGTTCGGGCGCAAGCGTTATTTGGTGGCAAGCATTCTGCTATTTATCACCGCGTCGTTCTTTTGCGGCACGTCGCGCTCATTAGGCGAGCTGGTGTTCTGGCGCGTTTTGCAGGGGATTGGCGGCGGGGCGCTGTTGTCAACCGCGCAGGCAACGCTGCTGGAAATCTTTCCTGCCGATCAGCAGGGAACGGTGCAATCGCTGTTCGGGCTGGGCGTCGTCGTCGCCCCCGCCGTCGCGCCGATGCTGGGGGGCTGGCTGACAGACAACTATTCCTGGCCCTGGGTCTTTTTTGTCAACGTGCCGATTGGCCTGGTGTCCACATTTCTGATTTCCACTTACCTGCAAAACTCAGAGTACCATAATGAGTCGGCAGGCAATGTGGACTGGACAGGGATTGGCCTGCTGGCGGTCGGCCTCGGCTCGCTGCAATATGTGTTGCAGGAAGGGCAGCTCGACGACTGGTTCGGCAGTGTTTTGATTACACGCCTGGCACTCCTTGCCGGGGCCGCGCTTGCGGCGTTTGTGGCCTGGGAACTGTGGCCGGGAAACGCGCTGCCTGCCGTTAACCTGCGCGTCCTGCGGGACCGGAACCTGCTCGGCGGCTCGCTGCTCGCCGGAGCAATGGGCTTCGGGCTCGTCGGCGGCTTGTTTATCTTTCCGCTATTCGCGCAGGGCATTTTAGGCTTCACAGCGACGGAAACGGGGATTGTCTTGTTTCCGGCGGGCATCGCCATTTTGTTTGGAATCGGGGTCTGCGGGACGCTGATCCAAAAAGGCGTTGACCCGCGCCTGTTGATTGGGTTCGGCATCGCCGTGTTTATTCTGGCGAACTGGGATTTGGGCCATCTCAGCCCGCAGTCCGCCTCTTACTCGACTTTGAGGGGTCAAATGCTGCGCGGGCTAGGCATTGGGTGCTTGTTTATTCCCGTATCTGTGACCGCGTATTCTACGCTGAAAGGAGCGCAGATCGCGCAGGGGACGGCGATGTGGAACTTGTCGCTTCAGCTTGGGGGCAGCCTCGGCATTGCCGCGCTGAACACTTACATCGTGAACATGACCTCTTACCACCGGGCGCACCTCGCCGCGTTTTTGTTCAGCGGCAGCTCGGCGCTGGCGCAGCGGCAGAGCGGGCTGACGCAGTCTTTAGTGTCGCAGGGCTACGGCGCGTCGAACGCGCACTCGGCGGCGCTCGGCCTGATTGACGGCCTCATCAACACGCAGGCGCAGACGATGGCCTACAACAATGCGTTCGTAATGATCGGCGCGGCGTTCGCCTTCGCTTTTCCCGTCATTTTGCTGCTTCAGCGCCCCAAGCCGGGCGCGGCTCCGCCGCCCCTGCACTGAGGGACGGGTACTGCGAAAACGCACCGGACGGAATAGCAAGTTCCGGGCCTCCACTGCATGTGCCTGTTTCTCGAACATGTGCCTGTTTCTCGAACATGTGCCTGTTTCTCGAACATGTGCCTGTTTCTCGAAGTTGTGGGTACTGTGACAGCATGGATGTTCCAAACGATGATGAACGCCTAACCGACTGTCGGTTTGCACGAATCGCCCGTGCGCTGGCGGAACCTCGGCGCTTTCAGATGCTTCAGCAAATTGGAGCGGGCGGCGATGCGTTGCCTTGCTGCATTCTTCGGCAGAGCCATCCCATCAGCGCGGCGACTTTGTCGCACCATGTCAAAGAACTGGAAGAAGCGGGGCTGATTGAAATCGTTCGGGAAGGCAAGTTTGCGCGGTTTAAGCTTCAGCGCGGCGTTCTGCGGGCGTATCTGGAGAAGCTGGCAGCAATTTAGTTTGGTTAAGCGGGAACTTCTGCCGGGTTGGTTTGGTTGCAACAGTTAGACGAGCATCTAACTAATGCCTGTTTTAACCCAATTCTCAGCAGCAGGAGAGGACACACATGACAGAATTAACGGGAAAAGTCGCCGTCGTGACCGGCGCGTCTAAAGGCATCGGGGCAGGCATCGCTAAAACTCTGGCGGCGGCAGGAGCCGCCGTCGTCGTCAACTACTCGTCCGACAAATCCGGCGCGGACAAAACCGTCGCCGCGATTAAGCAGCAGGACGGCAAAGCGGTTGCCGTGCAGGGAGATGTGTCAAAGGCCGCCGATGTGGCCCGGCTGTTTGCGGAAGCGCAAAACGCTTACGGCCCGCTTGACATCTTAGTCAACAACGCCGCCGTTTTTTCGTTTGCGCCGCTGGAAGCCATCACCGAAGACGAGTTCCACCGGCAGTTTAACATCAATGTCCTCGGCACGGTCTTGGCGACGCAGGAAGCGGTGAAGCATTTCGGCCCGAATGGCGGCAGTATTGTCAACCTCACCTCAGTGGCAAGCGTCGCTGCGATGCCGACTTCCGGGGTTTACTCCGCCACGAAAAGCGCCGTGGACACGCTGACCCGCATCTTTGCCGTTGAGCTGGCCCCAAAGAAAATCCGCGTGAATGCCGTTGCGCCCGGCGCGACTGACACCGAAGGCGCAGCGGCGATGGAAATGCCCGAAGAAATGAAGCAGGGCATGATCGCCTCCATCCCAATGGGACGCATGGGGCAGCCGGAAGACATCGCTAAAGCCGTTTTGTTTCTGGCGTCCGATGCTTCTTCCTGGATTACCGGAGACCGCATCACGGCCTCCGGCGGCCAGCGCTGACGCATCCAAACGAAAACGCCTCGGCCTGATGGCCGGGGCGTTTTCTGTTTGACGCTTTCCCTAATCTTTGACAAAAGGCAGCAGGGCGATTTCGCGGGCGCGTTTGATGGCGACGGCGATCATGCGCTGCTCTTTGGCGGTTGCGCCGCTCCGGCGGCGTGGAACGATCTTGCCCCGGTCGTCGGTGAAGGTGCGAAGCAGGGTGACGTTTTTGTAGTCAACGGTTTTGATCTTGTTGATGGTCAGCGAGCTGACCTTGCGGCGCTTGAAGCCTGTCCGTTTGGGTCTGCCGGCCGGTCCGCCGGGACCGCCTGGGCGGGGGCCGCGCGGGCCGCCGCCGGATGAACCGTAAGCCATGGTGAAATCCTCTCGTTGGGGTCCTCACTGCCATTGCTAAAAAACAAAGCAGTGCGACTTGCGGGTTTTTATTTGATTTGTCTTTGGGACTGTCTGCGATTGTAGCACGAACGAATGTCCAAAGTCAAGAAGCGGGGCGCAAAGCCAAGAAGGGTGTTCCTCAAGAAAACACGGCCCGATGCCGAAAACAAGCCTGTATGCAAGGCCCAAACGATACAAGATCACTCCAAGTTCCTTCCCCGCAGACAAACCGGGCCGGTGCGCTGCTGGGCGTCTTTCTGCTGATGCTGCTGGGATCAAGCGCCTACGAAGTGTTCAAGACTCTGCTCCTGCCCCCGCTTTCCTTCTGGCAGGGACACGCCCTCACGTTTCTCTCCGGCAGCGCTCTGGCAACTGTCATTGCAGACCGTGTGTTGCGCGGCTCCGAGCGGCAGGAAGCCGCCCGGCGGCGCACGGAGGCAGGACTGCGCGAACAAGAGCAGCAGTACCGTATGGTGTTTGAGAACGCCACGCACGGCATTTACCGGACGACGCCGGACGGACGCATCCTGCTTGCGAACCCGGCCCTGCTTCAGATGCTGGGCTTTGAGACGTTTGAAGAACTGGCAACTCGGAACTTGGAAGAAGAAGGCACCGAGACAGATTATACGCGGGAAGAATTTCGCCGCCAAATTGAAACCGAGGGCCGGGTGCGCGGCTTGGAAGCGATCTGGCTTCGGAAGGACGGATGCCGGATTTTCGTGCGCGAGAACGCCCAGCTTGTGCGCGGGGCGGACGGCAAGCCGCTCTTTTACGAAGGCTCCGCCGAGGATGTGACTGCCCGTGTCGAGGCCGAGGAAGCCCTGCGCCGGAGCGAAGCGCGGCTCGCCCGAACTGCCGCCAACGCGCCGGGCATGACTTATCAGTTTGTTCTGCACCCGGACGGCACGTTTGAATTTCCATTCGTCAGTGACGGCTGCTATGACATTTGGGGGCTTTCTCCGGCGGATTTCGCCGCCGACGCCGAGGCCGTCGTTCGCATGATCCACCCGGACGACATTTCCTGTTTTCAAATCTCGGTGGCCGAGTCGGCACGTACCGGCCTGCCCTGGGATTGGGAAGGCCGGATCATCGTGCGGCAGGACGCCGTCAGTTGGGTCAAAGGTGCCTCGCGCCCGGAGCGTCAGCCAAGCGGCGACGTTGTCTGGGATGGCCTGCTGATGGACATTACCCATCTGAAAACAATCCAGCAGGCGCTTCAGCGTTCCCATGAAGAACTGGAAAACCGGGTCGCAGACCGGACCCGCGAAGTGATCGCGCTGAACGCCGAGCTGACCGGGGCTTATGATGCGACGATTGAGGGCTGGAGCCGGGCGCTTGACCTGCGCGACAAGGAAACGGAAGGCCACAGCCGCCGCGTCACCGAGATGACCCTGCGGCTGGCCCGCGCGTTAGGACTGCCGGAAGAAGCCTTAGTCCAGGCACGGCGCGGGGCGCTGCTGCACGACATCGGAAAAATGGGCGTTCCCGACGCAATTCTGCTGAAGCCCGGCCCGCTGACCGATGACGAGTGGGAGATCATGCGCCGCCACCCCACCCTCGCTTATGAGATGCTGTCTCCCATCGCATTTCTGCGCCCCGCCCTCGGCATCCCCTACTGCCACCATGAAAAATGGGACGGCTCCGGCTACCCGAACGGCTTAGTGGGAGAAGCCATTCCGCTCGCCGCCCGTTTGTTCGCGGTGGTGGATGTTTGGGACGCTCTGCTGTCCGACCGCCCGTACCGGCCCGGCTGGCCGGTGGACCGGGTCCGCACCCATATCCAGGCCGGGGCCGGCAGCCACTTTGATCCCCAAGTTGTCGCTGCGTTTCTCACGCTGACCGAGGAGACGCCTTGCGCCGCGCTGCCCGCATCGGCGGATGCGCCGCTGCGCCTTGCGGCTTAGAAGAATCCCCAGCCTTCAATTCGGGGGAGTCAGATTGAGGATAGGATGGGCCTCTTCTAAAGCTGATGGCTTTCGGGCTGAAGCGTGAACTCGCCTAACACTAAATGCGTGGGCTGGGTCAGGACCGTGATAATTGCGCCGGCGGCATCGGCAACCGTCAGCATCTTGTCGCGCTGGACTTTCATGTCAATCGTGTCCCAAAACGGGCTGTCCACGCCGCCCAAATACATCAGTGAGACTTTGATGTTGTGCTTGCGGCTGACTTCAAGCTGCAAGGCTTTCGAGAAGCCGGTCACGGCGTACTTGGACGCGCAGTAAACACTGGCATTCGCCATTGCCGCTTTGCCGAGAATGCCGCTGATATTGATGATATGGCCGCCCTTGCCGGCGGCGATCATCGGGCGCAGGGCGGCCTGGGTCGTCAGCATGAGACCCTTGGCGTTCACGTCCAGCAGCCGGTCCATGTCGGCAGCCGTCGTCGTTTCCAGCGGCTTGATCAAACCGACGCCCGCGCTGTTGATCAAAATATCCAGGCCGTCAAACGCCCGTGTCGTTTCCGCAACCAGCTTTTCCACCTGCGCGGGATCGGTCACATCCGCTGCGAGAGTGATGGCGTCGCCGCCTTCAACCCCGATCTGCGCCGCAGTTTCCATCAGCTTCGATTCTCTGCGTCCCGCCAGCGCGACGCTGACCCCGCGCCGGGCCAGTTCCAGCGCCGTTTCGCGCCCGATGCCGCTGCCGGCGCCGGTAATCAGCGCAATCTTTCCCGCAAGTGCTGTTTCCGCCATGTTCGTCGTCCATTTCTAACGCCCCAATTGGCAAAGCTTCTGTAATAAAGTTTCTGTAATCTGGTACAATAGCGCCAGTATTCTCTACGAAACCCAAGCCTAGTATACCCGGAGGGCCGACCAGAACATGGCGATGATTACCGCGCCGTATGTCGAGACGCAGCAAGTTGTGACCGGCTTCCTGTACCAGCTCCAAATTGCCGAAGAACTGAACGGGCCGGGCATTACACGGCTGGACATCGGCCCGTACTATTTCAGCGGCGCGGCCCCGCAAATCAAGTACCCGGAAGCCGTCACCAACGAGATGACGCCGCCGGGCTGGTCGGCCATCCGCTGGTTCACCGATAACGCCGGGGCAAGCTGGCTGCGCTGGGACGGCGGGCGCATTGCCGCCGGGGACGGCGAGATGCTGTTTCAGATGACCTCCAATCATCCGCCCAGCTCGTCCGGCGCGGGCCTTTATGTGTGGCGCGGCTCCCGCGCCCCGGAGCGGTACTCCATTGCCGCCCCGGATTACTCGCAGCCGCCCCCCACCGTTAATCCCCGCCATGATGTCAAAGGCCAGCTTGCGTTCGCGCCCGGCACCGGCTGCGCCCCGCTGCTGGCGCTTGCCGCCCTCGGCGTCACAGCCTTAGTGCGTCACTGGATTTAGGTATGCCTCCCATTATTGACCAAATCCGCTGGGACAAGGCCGAAGATGGCCTGGTTCCGGCAATCGTGCAGGACGCCGACACGAAAGATGTTCTGATGCTGGGTTTTATGAACCGGGCCGCATTGGAAAAGACGCTGCGCTCCGGGCTGGTCACCTTCTGGACCCGGTCCCGTCAGAAGCTGTGGACCAAAGGCGAGACCAGCGGCAACACCTTAAACTTTGTCGCTTTGCGTGTCAACTGCAACGACGACTCGCTTCTTGTGCTGGCCCGCCCTATCGGCGCGACCTGCCACACCGGCCATCCGACCTGCTATTACCGGGAAGCGGCGTCGGAAGACGCGCCTGAATGGCAAACCGTCACCGAGCCGCAGTTTAACCCGGAACAAGTTTACGCGAAACCGGCGTAGTTAAGACTAAATACTCAAGACTAGAACGCGAGGGAGTAAACTCCTCTCGCTATTTAGGGTCGTCCTGCGGACGAGAAGAAAACCGGGCGTATGGCGTGTTTCTTCGTCCGCAGGACGACGCTTATCAGCGAGAGGAGTTTACTCCCTCGCGTTCTCGCGTCTCATTCTTTATTCTCACCACGAAAGCCTGTCCTATATGACTTTACGCATTAACCGCCTTGCCTTCAGCGCCGCCTTTGCGGCCTTGGCCCTTGCCGCCGTTCCCGCCGAAGCCCGCCCGCCCGTGCCGATCTCCCACCCCGCGCCGAGCCGGCAGCTCCAGTGGGACTCCAAAAAGTTCATGCACGTCAGCGAGCTGCGGCCTGGAATGCGCGGCTACGCGCTGTCCGTCTTCAAAGGCACGAAGATTGAAAAGTTCGGCATTGAAATCCTCGGCGTTGTCGCCAAGTTCAACGAAGGCAAAGACTACATCATGTTCCGGGCGACAAGCGGACCGCCGGTCACGCGCGGTTTAGGCATCGCCGAGGGCATGAGCGGCAGCCCCATCTACATTGGCGGGCGGCTGGCCGGGGCCATTTCGCTAGGACAGCAATTCGGCAAAGACCCGGTCGGGTTCGCAACCCCCATCGAAGACATGTTTGATGCGTGGAGTCCTGACCTGCCCGCGCGTATCCCCACTGTCAGCGCCGCGCCTGCGTCCGCCACAAAGCTTGACAGCGCGGGGACGCAGCTTGACGCCGCAAGCTTCCGGGACGAGATGCCCCTGACCGTCAGCGGCATGGACGCGCAGAGCGTGTCGCGTTTAGGCACCGCGCTGGCCCCGTTTCATTTTCATGTCATGGCCGGGGGCGGCATGGGGGACGGCGCAGACACAAACCCGCTGGCGGCGAACCCCACCCTTCAGCCCGGCTCGGCGGTCGGCGTCGCGCTGGTACAAGGCGATTTTGACGCCAACGCCACCGGCACGGTGACGTACCGCGACGGCAACCGGCTGCTGCTGTTCGGGCATCCGTTCCAAAACTTGGGGCCGATTGACGCCGCACTGACGACGGCCTATGTGGTAGATGTTTATCCGTCGTACCAAACGTCGTTCAAGCTCGGCTCGCCGATCAAGACTGTCGGGCGCATTTTTCAGGACCGGCCCTTCTCCGTCGGCGGCGTCATTGGGCCGATGCCCCAGATGATTCCAATGACGATCACTGTGAACGACGAGTCCATCCACCGCGATAAAGTGTTCCATGTCCGGGTCATCAACCATCCTCTTCTGACAGGCCGGTTTATTCCGGCCATTGCGGGCGCGGCGATTGCTCAAATCCACGGCGATCCCGGCGACTCAATGGCAACTGTTTCCATGGACGTAGACGCCGAAGAAATCGGCCATGTCAAGCGCACGAACACCTACTACGATCCGCTTTCCATTGACCAGGCGGCGACCGGCGATTTGTCCAGCTTGATGGGCCTGCTGTCCGCAAACCCGTTTTATCCGCTGGCCGTCAAAAGCGTCACCATGACCGTGACAATTCAGGACCGGCATGATACCGCCGAGATTGATCACTTGTTTGTCAACCAGTCCAAGTACGCGCCCGGCGACACCGTCCGAGTCGGCGTCGTTCTGAAGCCCTACAAGCAGCCGCTGTATACGCAGTTTATCTCCGTCAAAATCCCGCAGTCTACCCCCGACGGCACCCTGCCGCTCTCGGTGCAGGGCGGCGCGGACAGCGAGGGCGGCGGCCTGAGCCTGCTGGCGGCGCTGTTCGGCGGCGGGCAGCCGGCCCCGTCGTCTTCCGGCCCGGCGGCCAATATCGGCCAGCTTGTGAAGCAGTTCCAGGAGAAGCCGCAAAACAACCAGATTGTCGCCCGGCTGTCCCTGCCGACGTATGCCGTTTCCGTGAAAGGCGAAAAGCTGTCCGGCCTGCCGCCGACGCTGTCGGCCGTCATGCAGTCCCCGCGCACCACCGGCTTTCACAGTGTCCGCGATGAAGTCAAGACCACGCAGACCGTGGCTTATTTGGTCTCCGGCAGCCAGACCTTGAACATCACAGTCCAGCGCAAAGACCTCACCGACACGTCCCGCCCGCCGTCGCCCGCCGCGTCCGGGTCGCCTGCCGCCGGCAGCGCGTCTTCCGGGTCTGCTTCGGCGTCCGTTCCCGCGTCCGCCGACGACAGCGATAGCATGGCGGTCAGCCCATTGGATCACAACAACTTAGCTGACAACAATTTAGCTTTTAGCAGCATGGCGCTCGCGTCCACACCAACTCCGCCTGCCGCGCCGGCGTCTGTAGCCACGGCTGTCTCCACCAGCGCCGCAGCGACCAGCGCCGCGACAACGGCCACCACTTCCGACAGCAGCGACGACTCAAATGCGCCTGCCGTTAAACCTGTCGGACGCCTGCCGTCGGTCTGGCGGCAAAGCGCCCAGGCTGATTTCTCGGCAGGACTGCTCCAGAACGTCGCCGTATCCAGCCTCGGCACGGTCAGCTTGTCGCCGTCTTTGGCGAAAGTTGCCGACACCACCGAAAATTATGTGTGGGCCATCCAGCCCGACGGCCACGGCAGCGCCTACCTCGCCACCGGCGACGGCGGCACGGTCTACAAAATGGACTCGTCCGGCAAGATGACCCCATTCTTCAAGACCGGCGAG
>CAXUBO010000063.1:0-12659 GCA_964249345.1 uncultured Armatimonadales bacterium
TCAGTCTTCTTCAGCGCACGTCTTTCTTCTTCAGCGCACGTCTTTCTTCTTCAGCAAGCGCCAAGCAGCGCTCAAATTCCGTGATCAAAGTCCGTGATCAAAGTCCGTGATCAAAGTCCGTGATCAAAGTCCGTGATCAAAGTCCGTGCGGGCAAGCTGCTTGTCTGCGTCCGGCACGCGATTTCACTTCACAGTTCGGCACGTTCGGCGCGGTGCAGAAGCTCGGCGGCGGTTTGGGGGGATTGGAGCAGGTTGTCGGCGCGGAGCATCTCGCGGACCATTTCTTCAGCGGGAGTAAGCGCGGCGGGGGGCATCGTCCATCCTTGAATGACGGCGACTGTCTCGGCAGTCAGCGCCCCGCATTCGGCGGGGTTACTTTTTTGCAGCTCGCGGGCGATGCTCTCAAACGCGATTTGCTTTTCTTGTTCGTTCATAACTGCGGTCTCCTGATCAATTATATCACAAAGAGCGCGGTTACAGTGTTAAGAGCGCGGTTACAGTGTTTTTGGGGTAACGCTGCCGGCAACATCGCGAGTAATGGAGGGCAGCGGGACGGTGAGGGTACCGTTTTGCACGGAGGCAGATACGGGCGTGAGGGACCGGCCGGCCCAGGTATCCCAGAGATGCACGGTGTACGCGCCGGGGGCGAGGCCCGGCAGGCGCAGGGTTGCTGAGGCTGGGGACGCGCCGGTGCGGTCACGATTATAGGCCCAGAACAGCGCGGCGTGGGAACTGCCTTTGGCAAGCACGGCGACGGGCGGGGCGTAGTGGGTGACGACAAAGCGCTGCACAATGAACCAGTCGGGGCCCGTGTTGTCCAGGGTGACTTGGCTTGGCCCGGCAGGCAGGTCTACCGAAAGCATTTGCCCGGCGTTGTGGTCGGCATCTGCCGCCGGGAAGTCGGCGCCCGTGACGACTTTGCCGTTCAGGGCCAGGCTGGGGTGCGCCCCGGATTTTGCGACGGTGCCGATCTGCACGGAAAATTGACAAGGAGCCGGACAGTTCAGCGTGAACGTGACCGGGCGGGGGCGCATGTCTTGGTGGCCGCGTCCTTGAAAGAATGTGGACAGGCCGGACAGGTCAGGTGCCGCGCCGCCGGAGGGAACGGAAACAGCATCGCGGGTGAACGGTCCCCAGCCGCCGGTGGGCGCAAACGCCAGGTCGCCCAGAGGGCCGGCCGCGCTCACGCCCGCGTTCAGCGTCCCCATGCCGCCGGCATTTGGGGCCGCTTTCAAATAGCTCGTCGCCGACGCGAACTGCGGCCACCACTGATTGTTTTCCACCTGGTCCCAGTACCAGAACTGGCCTGCGCCGGCGGTTGGGGCCATGATGCTGGCCCAAAGGCCATCATGCAGGAACGAGGCGGTCATGCCGGCCTTGGCATCGGACGGTCCCCATTCGCCGACAAAGACCGGCGTGTCCGCGCTCTTGACGCTGGCAAAGAATGAGACAATATCGGGAACGTAGGAGTGTATCTGGTCGTAATCCAGGCCGATCTGCGCCAGCGGGTCGCCCGGCACGGAGTTGCTGGTGGTCAGCAGGTGATGGTTGACATCTTCGGCACGGATGGCCGCCGCCATTTCCTTGTGCCAATTCACGACATCGCCGAAATGGCTTTGGACTTCGGTAATGTTCTGGACTTCGTTGAACAGTTCATACGACAGCAGGTGGGTTGAGTAGCCGTAGCGAGCCGTGATATAGCGATACTTGAGCCGGGTCAAGCGCCGCGCTTCGGCGTTCGTAAAGAAGTCGTCGGGACTTGCGAGAAAGCCGCCGTTCGCCGTGTTCCACGGGTTGTCGGCCCAGTTGGAGTCCGTATGGGCCGTGTACTGGCCGTGGTGCTGCAAGGTCATTTGAATGTAAATGCCATGCGTTTCGGCGGCGTCCAGGATCGCATCCCAGCGCCGGGCGACTTCGATTGACAGCGTCCCCCGCTTCGGCTGATCGGATTTGCTTTCGGTCCAGTCTAAATTCTTGCCGTCCCAGTGGTTCATCCAGACCCGCGCCCAGTTCATGCCCGCCGCCTGCATGTGGGTAAACGTGTCTTCATACGACTGTCCCGCGCCGACCCAGGCGGCGTCCATGCCGAGCGGGTAGTAGGTCTGGCCGCCGTCAAATACAAACCGCTGGGCGGCGCTGGGGTCACGCCGCACAAACCCAAAACTTGCGGACGGGACGCACCGAAACCGCTTCGGGCTGAGGCCGAGAGGATGCGCGGCCTGTCCATTTTGCAGAACGCGCAAAGTGTACGCCCCCACCGCCGTCGGCGCGAACCGGACCCGCCAGTCCGTGCCGTCCCAGAACGCCGGCTGAACGATGTTCCGTCCGCGCGGCCCGGCAAACACCACCTCCACATCGTTGTCCGCCGGGTCAAACGGGTTGCCGGTTTGATGGGGAAGCGTCCAAGACGCTTCAAATTTGGCAAAGCGCGGCACAGCCGGAGTGGATGTCTGCGCGTCGGCGGCAAGCGGCAGAAGCAGGAGCAGTAGAATTATTAAGAAACTGGGTTTAAAGGGGTGGATCGCCATAATTTTTTCTTGAAACCGCTTGACCTAATGCTTGGATAGTGCGGTTGGTGTGATTACAGTAATAGGCGCAGACCCAGTGACCATTGGGCACATCCCACCGAACCAATAAGGTCCTGCTGGGCCGGTCGCGTATGCTTGTCTCCCACGAGAACAATACTCGGCTGATGGTCTTGCGTCTGGCGAGTCAACAACCAATGAGTTGCGGATGCACCAGCACAAATTCAGAGTACTCCACTGACAATATTGCGATTTGTCACGGCTCTGGTAGTATGCAAATCCATTAACGTCAAATTGGTTTGTCAAAAAGTAAACAGTGTTAGCAGCAGCGAGCGCCGATCCATAAGCTGAAACACTGGTCGGCATCGTCTTCGGCTTGGTGTTTTTTAGTTTCAGCACGAGTTTTTCCGCCAGGGTCGGTTTCCATTTGAACGCAGAAAAGCGCGACCCTGGCAAAGTAGAATAGGCCAATGCTGGTGTTGAACTTACTGCTGCTGAATGGGTCTGTGAAGATACTTCCTGCCGGGACTGCCGCTGATAAACAAGCACACATGCTGCCAAAACCGGCACTACTACCAGCAAGACTGCTGGATTGAACTGTTTTGTTTGAGGCATAGAAGGTCTTTGCACATTAACGCATCAAACTAGCGCATCAAAATTATGGGGATGACGGCGAGGCTGATGCAGGCTGGGCTGATCCTGCCGGCTTTGCCGATGCTTTTGCAATGGCAGCCCGCAATGTTGCATCGCTCGGCTTGTGGCCCTTGAAGGCGTTTATGTCAGAGGCGGTAGGGGGGCCAGCGTCTTGCTTGCTGCTGCACCCTACAAGGCCGCACAACGCGATGACACCAAGAACACCAGCACAAACTTCCCGCAAATTTGTTTTTATCATTTTAATCCCCTAACACAAAAATGCTCCGGTCAGGCACGGAGCCTGCCGGAGCGACAACCATCCGCACACGATTTGCCTGCATCCCTGCTGATTAGAGACGTGTGCAATCCCACATATCGTCTTTAACGTCGTTGTACTGGTCTGGGTCAGTCTGCACGGGCCTCAATGTCTTGACATGACCATCAACAAACAGGAAGTTTGATAGCGTATGGTCGCCATGCGGCACGCTCACAATGCCATTTTGTCCCGCAGGATAAGCCCCTGTCGCAGTTCCTTGCGGTATAAACTGATTTTGGAAATAGTTGGCTATCGTGTTGCTGTTCCAGGCTGACATGTTCTCCCCCTGCGTGTTGTTCGGGAGAGTGCCATCTTGATTCAAGACTTCAGCGAGCATAATTGATTCAGAAGGGCGTCCGACAGCGCCGAGAGCGCGTGGTGTGTCAGAGGCATCAATGTTGGGACCCGTAATCTGTGTGGTGGCGGCATTCCAAGTGCCATTGGAGTTCATAGGAGCGAAAACACCCCGGAAGACAAAATGGGAAAGGCCGGTATCGTAGACATTAGCTCCATTGGCGGCATAGGAGATCGGCATCCCTTTCCAGGTGTTGTCATTGGAGCCGCCAACGTGATAGTTGGCAAGGGAGTCGTCGGGGCAGTGGTACACCGCCAGCGTCTTGATGTAGGGCAGGATTGCGGTCGTCCAGGTCGGCGACGTGCCATCCCAGTAACCCCAAGCGATTGGAAAATGTTCGTCGGCATCCTGCGTGTACTGTGTCACGGCAAGGCCGAGCTGCTTCATGTTGGAAACGCAGGAAGTGCGGCGGGCGTTTTCGCGCACTTTCTGGAACACGGGAAATAAAATGGCGGCAAGGATCGCGATTATCGCGATGACGACGAGCAGTTCGATCAGAGTAAATCCACGTTTGCGCTGCATTATAGAAACTCCTTGATCATTTTTCAGATCGCATCTAGTCTAAGATGCTTTCATCATAACACGAGATTGCAATTCTGTCAACAAATACTGAAAATATATTTTCAGAAACGGACAGGGATGTTTACATGAAACGAAGCCGAAATTAAGGCTTGCTTGCCGGGGCGGAGCTTGCGCCGGGCGGCGGCCCCTGCGGCGGCACTCCCGGCGGTAGTCCCTGTCCGCCTTGCGCCGGAGTTGTTTCCTGCTGGGTCGCCGATGCGGGAGATGAAGCACTAGGAGTTTCGGCGGGAGCGGAAGTGGTGTCTTTTTGGCCGCAGCCGGCAGCAACTCCTGAAAGGAGAAGAGCGGCGGCTAGTGTGTATGGGTAAGGGCTTCGGAGTGTCATACAGTTTATTTTCTTTCTGGAAATGCTGCACAGCCAGACTCAATACGCCCGGTAAACCGGAAGAAGGTCCACCGGGCGAAAAGTCGCGTGATTAATTGTAGCTGAATGTCGCCGCAATCGTACTGTCGGCGGCGGCGGTGCCTGCCGCGCAGCGTCCTCCGTTAAAAGGAGCGCAGTTCGACAGGTTATTTACTTCATACCCGCCGTCTGTCGCGTTGGCGGCAGAGCCGCCAGCGGAGACAGCAGAGGGACGGAAAAACTTGGCGTGCTGGTCTGCCATCAGGAAGTTAGAGCCATCTGTATGTCGTCCGGTCGGAGCAAGGAACTGTCCATTGTGTGCGCTGTTTCGCATGTAGCCTGTGGCATATTTCGTGTAGCCATCCCCAGATTGTGCCCCAGCGGCAGTGTTGCCATAGGAACCACTGGGATCGTAGTCATAGTTAGGGCCACCAGTGCCATAACCGGCGGGGGAAAGACCGTTGTAGCAGTTGTCTGATTTGGCTTTAGTTGCGGTATCAACCATGCTCCCAGAGGGGTCCGTAATGTCATAACCCCGGCTGTTGGCAGTCTCAAATAGAAGTACGGTTTTTGCCGGGGAATTGAACTGCGATATAGCAAGTCCAACGGCAGAGTCTTGTGCGTTTGATCCTTGAGGTATCGCCAGGTTGGCGTTCATGCCAAAGGAAGAAGAATTCGCGCCGACGTTGCCGTCATCTGGGCAGTGGAAAGCGCCTGTGCTCTTCACATAGGTGTAAACTTCCCACGCCCAGCCGGAACAGCGGCCATAGGGATCGGCCCCGTTTGGCCCTTTCTCGTCGTTGTCCTGATAATACTGCGTCACGGCAAGGCCGATCTGCTTGAGGTCGGAAAGACAGGCCGTGCGGCGGGCGTTCTCCCGTACCTTCTGGAACACGGGAAATAAAATGGCGGCGAGGATTGCGATTATCGCGATGACAACGAGCAGTTCGATGAGGGTAAAACCGCGTTTGCGCTGCATGATGAAAACTCCTTGATCGTTTGGGATCAATTTCTAGTGTAGTCTAAGATGACCGGGCTGGGTGAGCATAAAAATTGCAAAAGCGGAATGTAACACGTTACATTGGCGCAAGCGGGCAGCACGATTGCCGCACGACGAGGGAAACCGGCACTTCCAGCGTCACCGGCGGCAGCGCAGCAGGCGAACTGTCCGAAATGCGGAGCCGCTCCTGAAGCCGCGCGACTGCAAGCCGCCCCATTTCTTCTTTTTCGATCCGCACCGTGGTCAGCGGCGGCCAGGTGTGGGCGCTGAAATCAATGTCGTCAAAGCCGACCAGGCTCAGGTCGCCGGGAATGCTCAGGCCGAGCGTTCGGCAGACCTGCATCACGGCCAGGGCCTGCGTGTCATTAGCGGCCAGCAGGGCGGTCGGGCGCTCCGGCGAAGAAAGAAGCGCGTGCAGGGCGCGGGTCATCGGCTCGTCCAGCGGGGCGGTCACGACAAGGCGCGGGTCCAGCGGCACCTCCGCCTCAAAGTGGGCGCAGACAAAGCCGCGCAGGCGGTCTTGAAAGGGCAGAATGGAAGCGTCATCACGCAGAAACGCGATCCGCCGGTGGCCCAGATCAAACAAATACCGGGTCGCCGCCATTGCCCCGCCCAAGCCGTCGGAGAGGATGCAGTCGTGCTGGTAGGCCGGATCGCGGTGGTCTACCAGCACAATCTGCGGGACACGCTCCAAAAACAGCGAAAGTATCTCCGGGTCGGCAGTCCCGACCAAAAGCATTCCGGCGACTGTTTGTTCCCGGACCATCTTGGGCAACTGCAAGGCGAGCTGATGCCGGTCGGTTGTATGCACCAAGAGGTGCAGTCCGCGCTCCGCCGCCGCCACCTGCGCCCCGGCCAGCATGGGGGCATAAAAGGCATTGGCCTGGGGCAAGTCCGTAGGAGTCGCACCGAAGAACTGAAAGCCGATAAACGCTTCGTCCGCCGGCAGCGCCGTTTCCACGGGGACCACAGAGGCCCGCTGCCGGGCGCGAAGCGGGCGGTAGTTAAGCCGGTCGGCGGCTTCCAGGACGCGCTTATGCGTTGGGGCGCTGATCAGCTCCGGCGTATTAAAGGCCCGTGACACGGTTGCGGTAGAAACACCGGCTTGTTTTGCGACCTCCCGAATGCTGTTCATAAGGGCATTCTAGCACTGTCCCGTGTTTCTGTCAAGGGGTACGCTGAAAATAATTTCAGAAATTGGTTGCGTAATTTTATATAAATTACTGAAACTAAGGTCACAACGCTGATTTTCAGACTTGACAAACGCGGACATTGGGTTTATAGTAAGCATCATTCAGAAAGAAGCCAGAGGAACCATGCGATAGGAACCATGCGATAGGAACCATGCCGCCGGGTGCAGTTGCTCCATAAATGTCATGATTCCTCTGGCTTGCTGTTTTTGTTCACCCACTATGAAAACGATTACACAAACTCTGACCGACAACTGGCGGATGCGCGAGCTAAACGATGCGCCGCTTGGCGTTCCCGGCCATTATCAGATGCCGTGGCTGCCCGCAGAGGTCCCCGGCGCGGTCCATCTGGATTTGATGCGGGCGGGCGTCATTCCCGACCCGTTCGTCCGCCTGCACGAGCGGGGCGTCGCCTGGGTGGATCAAAGCGACTGGGTCTATGAGACGACATTCACCGTCGACGCCGCGCCGGCAGCGTCCACGTTTCTGCGCTTTCACGGCCTGGACACCCTCGCCGAGATCACGCTGAACGGCAAGCCGCTGGGCCAGACCGACAACATGCACCTCCTGTACGAGTTCCCCGTCTCGGACAAGCTGGTGGCCGGCGAGAACCACCTGCAAGTCGTGTTCCGCTCCGCCTGGCGCGTTGGCGGCGAGCGGCAGGCCGCATGGGACGCCGGCGGCAACGACACCCTGCCCTACCACTGGGACAACTGGAACCCGCGTGCGTTTGTCCGAAAAGCACAGTACCAGTACGGCTGGGACTGGGGTCCCGTCCTGCGCGGCGCGGGCATCTGGCAGCCCGTCGAGCTAGTCACCGTCCCCATCGCTAGGCTAGGCGACTGGAAGCACACCGTTGAGTTCACGGGCGACGGCAAAGCATTAGTCACCGTGACGGCGGAAGTCGAGTGGATGCATGGTCAGGAGAACACACCGCTGAATCTCCGGTTGTTCATACGCCAGCGCGGCAACGCAGCAACTCTCACCGTGCCGGTAGACGCGGGAGTAACAACAGTTTCAGGAACACTTACGGTAGATGATCCTAAACAGTGGCAGCCAAATGGAATCGGTGAAGCTGCGCTCTACGAAATGTCATTGGCACTTAGCGGTTCCGATAGCACAGTCTCTTATGACTATCGCACTGGTGTCATTGGCCTGCGGACGGTTGAGCTGATCCGCGAACCCGATGCCGACGGCAAGGGCGAAGGGTTCAAGTTCCGTGTCAACGGCAGCGACCTCTTTATCAAGGGCGCGAACTGGATACCCGAAGATGTGTTCCCGACCCGCATCACGCGGGAGCGGCTGCGGGAGCGAATCAAACAAGCCAAAGACGCGGGCTTTAATATGCTGCGCGTTTGGGGCGGCGGCTTTTATGAGTCGGACACGTTCTATGACTTGTGCGACGAAATGGGTATTTTAGTCTGGCAGGATTTTCCTTACGGCTGCTCCTACTATCCCGACACCGGCGAATATGCCGACAGGGCAAGAGTGGAAGCGACTGCCGCCGTCAAGCGTCTGCGGCATCATGCGTCGCTGGCGCTGTGGTGCGGCAACAACGAAAACCTGACCATGTACGAAGGCAACTGGACCGGGCATCGGCCCAATAGGTTTATCGGCGACCATCTGTACCAAGAAGTGCTGCCGGAAGTCGTCGCCGCTGAGAACCCGGAGACTCCCTACTGGCCCGGCTCGCCCTACGGCGGCCCGGATGCCAATTCGGCGGACTTCGGCGACTGCCACAACTGGGACGTGTGGCACGGGCGCGGCGACTGGGTGCATTACGTCGAAAACGACAGCCGCTTCTGCTCCGAGTTCGGCTTTGCGGCCTCCTGCGGCCTCGGCGCGTGGGACACCTGCCTCGCGCCCGCCGACAAGCACCCGGACTCGCCCGCCGTGCGCTGGCACGACAAGACCCGCAAAGGCTACGACGTGTATTTGGGCATGGTGGAAATCCACTTTCCGCACGCGCTGACGCTGGAAGACTTGGTCTACTATACGCAGTGCAACCAGGCCGAAGCCCTGCGC
Source organism: uncultured Armatimonadales bacterium (assembly GCA_964249345.1). Lineage (GTDB taxonomy): Bacteria > Armatimonadota > Armatimonadia > Armatimonadales > Capsulimonadaceae > JANXMY01. The sequence goes on from CAXUBO010000063.1 coordinate 8,970, forward strand.
TTCGGCGTGGAGCATTACCGGCGGCGTAAGGGCCGCAACTGGGGGACGCTGTTTTGGCAGCTCAACGACTGCTGGCCGGTGCAGTCCTGGGCCGTGATTGATTCCGAGGGCGAGCCGCGAGCGGCGTATTTTGCGTCCAAGAAGTTCTACGCCCCCGTCCTGCTGTCGCTGGTGCGGCACGGTGAAACCATGAACGCGCATCTCGTCAGTGACCTGCTGAGGCCGCTCTCAGGCCAGATTGCGTGGACTCTAGCGACGCTGGACGGCGAAAAGCTCCATCAGCAAACTGACAGTGTCCAAATCGCCGCCAACAGCGCCGCCGAAGTCGCCGCGTTTTCGCTGGCGGCAGCGTCAGGCCATGAGCGCGACGTTTATGTGTACGCGCAGTTTACGGCAGAAGATGGAACGACTGCCGAGAACATTCTGCTGCTGGCGGAGCCGAAGGACCTGCGGACGGCAAGCCCCACCCTGACGCTTGCAGTCGCGGAAAAAGACAGCGGCTTTGTTCTGACCCTGACCGCCCAGCGGCTTGCGCCCTATGTCTGGCTCCGGCGCTCCGACAACGGCCCCTTACCCCGCCTTTCCGACAACTTCTTTCACTTGCGCCCCGGCGAAACAAAGACGCTGACGCTTGCGAAGGGTGACGGCTTGCAGACGCCGGACGACGTGCGCGGGCGGCTGGTGCTGCGCTCGCTTTAGAAGCCGCAGCATGGCGTCGGAACCCGGCCTTTCAAGGCCGGGTTCCGTCTTTTGTTTCCGCCCGTTGACATGCGCGGCGGCTTATGTTATCATAGCAAGTATTACTTTTTTGCGCCTGCTTCCGCAGGCCGCTTAGTGGAAATTCTATGTCGCTGACGCAAAAACCCTCGCGAACTCCTGCTTCTTCCTCTCCCGGCGAAGCCGCCCCGCGCTGGAGCGGGATCACTGTCCGGGCCTGGGTGATCGGCCTGCTGCTCATTCCCCTTTTAGATTTTTGGCTTGAATACACGGAAATTGTCGCGCAGGGTCCTGATCTTGCCGCCATGTCGCTGCCGATGGCCGTGCTGTTCGCGCTGCTGGTGCTGGTCGGACTCAATTTGCTGGTTAAGCGGTTCAACTCCAAATGGGCGCTTTCCCAAGCCGAGCTTTTGTTTATCTACACAATGAACACGGTCGCCATTTATATCGGCGGCATCGGCATGATGCAGTTCCTGACTCCGGCGCTGGTCGGCTGGAAGCACTACCAAACGCCGCAAAACAAATGGGATAGCTGGGCGCATTATGTCCCGCGCTGGGCCGTGCCGGACCCGTCAGTCGTGCCGGGCTACTACGCCGGGCGGACGACGTTTTTTGCTCCCGAAACCCTGCTCGGCTGGGCGCAGCCGATTGCAATCTGGACCGGCTTTATTTTCACGCTGCTGTTCTGCTTCTATTGCATCGCCGCACTGCTGCGAAAGCAGTGGGTAGACCGGGAGCGCCTCATCTTTCCCATCGTCATTATCCCGCTGGAAATCACGCGGGACGGCGGCAGCACTCCGTTGTGGCAAAATCGTTTGCTGTGGCTGGGCGTCGGCCTGCCTGTGGTGCTGGAAAGCATGGCGGCGATCCATTTCACGATGATCCCGACATTCCCCTATGTTCCCATCAAGCCTGAATACAGCTTGCAGCTAGAAACCGGCATCACCGCGCCGCCGTGGAACGCCATCGGCTACACGCCGCTTGCGTTCTATCCTTTGGTGATCGGGCTGACTTACTTGCTATCGCTGGACGTGTCGTTTTCCTGCTGGTTCTTTTATTTGTTCACCAAACTGCAAAGCGTCGGCGCGACGGCATTCGGCTTCCGCGACCCCGGCGCGGGGCCGAGTCTGGCGCACATGCCGTACATCGCCGAGCAGGGCTTGGGCGCGTTTCTGGGGCTGGCCCTGTTCTCGCTGCTGCTGGCCCGCCCGCAGCTTGCCGAAGCTTGGCGCAAGGCGTTTCTAAACGACGACTCCGTAGACGACTCCGCAGAGCCGATGTCGTACCGCTTTGCGTATGTCGGCCTGTTCGTTTCGCTGGCCCTGCTGATTGGCTTTACGATGGCGCTGGGCCTGTCGCTCTGGGTCGCCCTGATCTTCTGGATTTTGTTTCTGCTGTTAGCCCTTACGTTCACCCGAATTCGCGCGGAAGCCGGCCTGCCGTGGGGACAAGCGCCGTGGGGGCTGGCGCACGGCACAATGGTCAACTTCGGCGGCACGGAAGCCTTTACGCCGCGCGAGCTGACGGCGTTTTCGTTTACCCGCTGGTTTGACGCCGACTGGCGGTGCCTGGCCCAGCCTGCCGAAATGGAAGCAATGAAGATTGCCGACTCCGCGACGCCGCGCCCGATGAACCCGCGTCACCTCACCATTGCCGTTTTTGCCGCGATTCTTGTTGCCACGCTGGCGGCGTGGGTGTCGTGCCTGAGCATCTACTACCACTTTGGGGCGGGCAATGCGAGTTTGGACCGATGGCGCACGGATCAGGGCCATTTCAGCTTTGACGAGCTGCAAGGCTGGCTGAACGTCACCCAGCCCATTGATAAAGGCCGCATCAGCGCGTCCGCCGTCGGCTTCGTTGTCGTGATTTTGCTGGGGTTCCTGCGTACCCGCTTTACCTGGTGGCCGCTGCACCCCATCGGCTACGCCGTCGGCAGCACGGACACAATGACCTGGATTTGGTTCCCGGTGCTTTTAGGCTGGCTCGCAAAGTCTTTGATCCTGCGCTACGGCGGCGTCAAGATGTACCGCCAGGCCCTGCCGTTCTTTATCGGTCTGGTGCTGGGCGACTACGGCGTGTCCGGCCTCTGGGCGCTGTATTTCCTCGCCTCCGGCCACTCCGGCTACCGCACGTTCCCGATTTGAGATTATTTTGGAAGTTTTTGGGTTGAAGTTTTTGGGTTGAAGTTTTTGGGTTACGGGCGTGGCGTGATGATAGTGTTATCCAGCAAATGCTGGAGATAGTCTTTGGGGGTCAAGCGGCCATTCATCAGGTCCAAGAACTGTGTTTTTGTCAGGTTGCCGAGTTGCCTGCGCCGCATACTCAGCATGGACTCGTCAAACTCTTTCTCACCCTGACTTGTGCGTGTTCGGAGAGAAGTTTTTCGGCCTTCGTAGTAATACCAGAACATGTTGTGATGGGTCTTGTCGCGCCGAAAACCAAGATTTTCCAGCGCGGCCTCAAATTCATCGGTGCGGTAAGTTGGCATCAGGCAAGCGCCTGGGTCTGCTTGACATCCTGGAGCAGCTTATCGCGCAGCGCAGCGGCATCAGCGGTGAGGGCATCGTCCGGTTCATTTGTCAGGCCGTCATAAAGAAACGCAAACTCTTCCTGAAGCTGGCTCAGAGCTTCTTCACGGCTGGCGGAAAACGAAGACAGGCCATAAGCGGGGCATTCAAACACCCAGAGGCCGTTCTGCCGCGCAGAAAGTATCTGTACCGGCTGCCGAAGAAGATAATTTTGGTTGTCCCACAAAAACGAGCAGGTCTCAAAAGGACGTACTTCGGTTTCCGGCTCTAAAACAGACAAAGGCGGCATGATTTTTCTCCCAACTGCGGTTATTATAGCACACAAGCAAGTTGGGTATATCTCTCTGACGCAGAAAGAGAGATACTTAATGACCGACACAATTGGATTTATCGGCCTCGGCGGCATGGGGACGGCGATGGCGGCGAACCTGCTCAAAGCGGGCTT
>CAXUBO010000063.1:12759-22426 GCA_964249345.1 uncultured Armatimonadales bacterium
GTCGCCGCGCCGGTCTTCGGCAAGCCGGATGCCGCCGCCGCGCAGAAGCTTTGGATTGCGACTTCCGGCCCGGCGGAGGCCAAGACGCGCATTCAGCCGCTTTTAGACGCGGTGGGTCAGGGCGTTTATGACTTCGGTGACGACCCCGGCTCGGCGAACGTGGTTAAGCTCACGGGCAATTTTATGTTCGGCGCGGCCATTGAAGCGATGGGCGAGGCATTCACGCTGGCGCAAAAGAACGGCATTCCGCGTTCTGCCGTGTACGAGTTCTTTTCCGAGACGCTGTTTAACTGCCCGGTTTATAAAAACTACGGCAAGCTGATTTCCGAGGAGCATTACCATCCGATTGGGGCGCTGCCGTCGCTGATCCGCAAGGACTTCGGCCTGATTTTGCAGGCGGCGCAGGGCAGCGCGGTTCCGATGCCGCTGGCAAGCCTGGTGCATGACCGGCTGACGGCGATGGTTGCCAAAGGCCGCGAAGACCGGGACTGGGCGGGCTTTGCCGGCGAGATTTCCGAAAACGCCGGGCTTCAAGCGCCGAGGGATGAAGAATAACGGAACTATTGCGCCCGCTTGATCGCTCACCAGAATCAGCACACACTCGTTTTCAGGAGATACCCATGAACAACATTGTTAAGACCTGCGCCGCCGTCGCAGCATTCGCTTTGCTGAATACGGCGGCCTTCGCGCAGACTTCCGCCCCCCCGCCTGCCCCGCAGAAGCCGGGAATTTTGAGCCGTTTGTTCCACCCAAAACCCAAACCCGGTATTTATCAAAGCAATGGGTCGATGGCACACCCGATGAGCGGGCAGCCCGGCACGATGGGTCACTCAATGATAGGCAGCCGCTCGATGATGGGCGGCGCGGCCATGATGGGCCATGTGGTCGGCAACAAAAAAACCCACGTTTACCATCTGCCCGGTGACAAGGGCGCATTGCCCGCGCCGCAGAACCGCGTCTACTTTTCCAGCGCGGCGGCCGCCCAGGCGGCAGGCTACCACGGTGTCGGCGGCAGCATGATGACCCATCACACGATGATGCCCGGCTCCATGATGCACCACTAAGACGAAAAGACCTCACCCGGTCGCTTGCGACCGGGTGAGGTCTTCTTGCGCCTCAGCTTAAGCTGCGCCGAAACAACTGGTCTATCACGGTGCCGTAGTCAAACTCGGCCTGGAACAGCGCCCGGTCGCCCCAGCCGTAGCCGACTTGGAGGGCGTCGCCGGTGCGGTACAGCGAAATTGGGAACGCGACGCGCTTGGTGTCAAACAACTCGCCTCGGCCGCAGTAGCCCGCCGGAACATCGTCCGGCGTGATCGCCCGGACGCAGGCTTTGATGCTCGGCACGCCGTTCTCGTCTAAGGTGAGCCAGACGACCCAGCCCTCGTACTGCTCTTCAATACCGGGGTGCGCCGGGTCAAGTGTTTCCGGGAAGTCCGGGTTGTTCTTTTCCAGGACAACGTGAATCAGGCCGATAAAGCCGCCCAGCTCCGGGCAAGGCACAAAGTTGCTTCCCAGCCCGACCCGGTGGACCCGGTCCCAAATCTGTGAGCCGAGAGCGCCGTGCAGGCCGTCAATCGCGCCGCCCAGGCGAAACCCGCTGAGGCCGTCTTTCGCCTGGCTTTCAAAGTAGGCGATCTGCTTGGTCTGGCTCATGGAGCGTGCGCCGATCAGGGTCCCGCCGGCGCGGCTTGGCAGCTTGACTGAGTTTTTGTAGGACTCGACATGCGGCAGGCCGGACTCGGACTCGGCGATGCCTTTGACCCAGACGCCTTCGCCAAGCTCGGTCAGCAGCCGGTCATCCGTCATCGCCGCAAACTCAATGCCGCCGAACAAGTGCTGCAATTCAAGCTGGGCCGGACGCTCCACCGGGTCCAAGTAGCCGCCGTAAACGCCGACATCATGGATAAACTTGCCATTCGGCAGCATGACTTTGCCTCGGTAGCCCTGGCCGGTCACAAAGAAGCCTTCTCCGCCCTCCGGCAGCGTGACCGGGGACAGACGCACATCTTCCATGATGACCCCTTCCGGGTTGGCGTCATACCACAGCCGCCCCGCACGGGCCGGACAGACCGGGACCGGGGTACGCGGCCCGCGAATGCGGGTAAACGGAAACTGCCGAGCCATTTCGTAGACGTTATGAATGCCGTGCATCTCAGCTTCGGCAAAGTAAAACAGCAGGTTGGTCGAAAACAGCTCGCGCGTTACCGGGTCCTTCATGCGGGACAGCCGCACAGTGACGCCATAGGTCATCTGCGCCGTTTCGGGGTCCACCCAGGACTGGATCGGGCCGTTAAACGCGGCTTCCCAAGCGCGGCCTTCCTTGCGGGCCTCGACGCCGAACTCGCGGACCGTATGCGGAATAATCGCCATGGCATCCGGCGCATCCAACGAGTGAAAAGAATAAGAATCGGGAACGACAGTGTTCATGGCAGGGCAACCTCGAATCGCAAGAGCATTAGGAATCGCAAGAGCATTAGGAATCGCAAGAGCATTAGGAATCGCAAGAGCATTAGGAATCGCAAGAGCATTAAAAGTTCCGCAACAAGCATAAGAGGAAAGAGTTTCGCACAAGTTTCATCTTTTTGTTTGATCTTTTTTGTTTGATCTTTTTTGTTTGATCTTTTTCTGTGCCGAATTTTTTCTCCGCTAGTGTTGTGACTATCTTCGGCAGGTAAGAGTTCCCAGTTTAGGCAGGCGGGCAATTTTTCGTAAACAAATGTTTAACTCCAAATTTCAAGAGGACACTTTGAATGGCACTTCCCCCAATCGGCGCACAGCTTATGGTTCTCGGCGGGCACCCGACGATCAAGTACAGCTTGGAAACGCAGCGAGATTTAGTTTTAGACAGCCTGGCGGCGGCAGGCTACAACGGAGTCGAAGGCGGGCCGCGTGACGCCGCCGCTTACAAGCAGGCGCTGGACGCCCGCGGCCTGCACTACGGCGGCTCGCATGTTAACTTAGCGGTGCTGGCCGATTCAAGCAGCATCGGCGGCTTGATTGATTACCTGCACACACTCGGCAGCCGCGACATCTGCAACTCCGGCCTGCGCTCCTGGCACGAGCGCACTCTCGCCGACTACCACGACGCTGCCGCTGTGCTGAACGACGCCGGGCAGCGTTTCCAAGAAGCCGGAATTACGCTGCATTACCATCATCACGAGTTTGAATTGGAGAAAGTAGACGGGGACAAGACGGGGCTGGACATTCTCTTAGGCGAAACCGATCCCAATTTTGTAGACCTATGCGTGGACATTGCCTGGGTCCAAAAAGGCGGCGGCGACCCCGGCGAGTTTTTAGCGGCGCATCAGGACCGCGTGAGCTACCTGCACTTCAAGGACTACACAGCGGAAGGTGAGTGGACCGAGCTGGGGCGCGGCGTAGTCAACATCGCTGGCGTCATGAAAGTCTTGGCGAGCTTGCCCCGCATTCGCTGGGTCATGGTCGAGCAGGACAAAACGCTGCTGGACCCGCTGGAAAGCCTCGCTATCAGCCGTCGCTACCTGCGGGACACGTTTGGGTACTGAGAACCCGGCCTTGAAAGGCCGGGCTAATAGGTTACAAAAGCCCTCCGGGCTTGAATGCTGGTTATCGTGAGCAATCTTCAGCCCCGGAGGGGCTTTGTACCCTTTTAGCCCAGCCTTTCAAGGCCGGGTTCTACCGCGCATGACCCGAAAGCAGCTCCTCCGCCAGCGCATCATCGCCGTAGACATGGCGCAGCGCCTCAATGATGCCGTCGGAACTCACCGCGACCGCCCTGGCCTGCACCGGGTCATAAGCGTAGTCTGCGACCAGCCCCTGAATGTTGCTGTCAAAGATGATGCCGACCAGTTCGCCGTTTGCGTTCACCACCGGGCTGCCGGAGTTGCCGCCGATAATGTCCGCTGTGCTGACAAAATTGAACGGCGTTCCCGGCGCAATTTTGTTCTTCGCCTGCTCCCACTGCGGCGAAATCTGGTATGGCGACAGGTTGTCGTGCCGGGCGGCATAAGGGAACAACTCCCCCATCCGTGTGAACGCAGGGATGGTCTGACCTTCCTGCGTGTAGCCGGAGACGGTGCCGTAAGACAAACGCAGCGTGAAAGTCGCATCGGGATAAACCGGCCCGGACGCGGCAAGGAGCTGGGCCTGCGCGATTTTGGCATAGGCGGCCTGGTCAACGCTCGTTTCTTCGGCTTCTCCCTGCTTCCGCAGAGCCAAATACGTCGGCTCCAGCAGACGCGCCACGGCGATCATTGGGTCAGAGGAAGATTGAATGGCGGCAAGACCGCCCGCCGCCAGGCGCTTCCGGGCCGCCACATCGGCAAGCGCCGTGCCGGACACCAGCTCCGCCGCCCGCTCGAACGGCGACTTGCCTGCCAGCACCTGCACCACTAAAGGATTGTCCGCGCCCAGCGTTTCGGCCATTTCCGAAAGTGAGTCAGCCAGCGTCAGCCGCTCCAGGCCGGGATAAACCGGCGCGGGCGAGAAAAGTCCTCGTTCCAGCGCGGCCCGGCGGGAGGCCCGAAACGGCGGCAGCCGCTCGCCGTTCGGCTTCTGGTCTTCCTCCGCCAGCAGCACCAGGGTTTGCGCGGTGCCGTAGAGATCAGACGAAAGGCCAAAGTTGTCTGCCAGCAGGCCGTACCGGGCAAACCTGGCCCGGCGGACAGCATCCGCTTTTGCGACTTGGTCCCAGGCATCGCCGTAGGCCGATTGCAGCTTGGGGTCCGCCGCCACTTTCGCCCGCAGCGCCGTTTCCTCCGACTGCTTTCGTGCGAATACCGCCGGGTCTTGCAGGCTTTGGAGAATGCCGGTCAAGTCTTTGCGCGTGTTTTGGATGCCAAGCAGTTCGTCATTAGCGACCCGCGCGTTTTCCGGCAGACGCTCGCTCCAGGTGGTGAGAGACACTTCGCGGCGGCACACGGCGTCTAAAACTGCCGGCAGGGCAACGTCACGGGCGTAGCGCAGGTCCGTAACCGTGTTGAGGCGGCTGGTGCGGGCGGGATTGCCGGACACAAAGATGGGATCGCCTTCTTTGACGCCGGTCTTGCTCCAGGTCAAATAATCAGTAATTTTTGCGGGCTGATTGTTCTCGTAGATACGGAAAAAGCAGACGTCCAAATCGTAGCGCGGGTATTCAAAATTATCCGGGTCGCCGCCGTAAGCGGCGGCATTGGCATCCGGGGCCATGACCAGCCGCACGTCGGTATAAGTTTTGTAGGTATACAGATCGTAACGCGCTCCGCCGAACAGGGTGACGACTTCGCTTTTGAGGCCGGTCTTTGCCTGCAACTCTTTTTCAAGCGCGGCAATCGCCGCGCGACGGGCAAGCAAGGCTTGCGGCGGGGTCATTTGCGGTGTGACCGACGCATTGACCCGGTCCGTGACGGGCGTGATGCTTTCTAAAACATCAAGCTCTAAATCCGGCGCTTTCAGCTCGTCGGCGCGGGTCCGGGCGTAGAAACCGTCACGGGCGTAGTTATGCTGCGCCGTGCTGAGCTGCTGCACGGTATCCGCCCCGACATGATGGTTTGTCATTACCAGCCCGTCGGCGGACACAAACTCGCCGGATGCTTCCCCGACAAACTTCACCGAGGAATGCTGTAAATGCGATGCCCAAGCGTCCGAGATCGCCACGCCATACTTTTGCTGGATTTGCGCCTTCGGCAAGTCGTTGTACGGCCACATGCCTTCGTCTGCGTGTGCGCTGAGGGCAGACGCGCCTAAGAGTCCAATCGTAATGCCGGCAAGATATTTTCTTTCAAGATGTTTCTTCATAGCGCCTTTTGTTCGGCACGGACAGGAAAGGTTCCTGCAAACAAATAGCCCGGCGGCAATTGCCGCCGGGCCATCATGCACAAAGCGAAGGATTATTTGCCCAGCGCACTCAGCGATTCAAGCTCTTCGTCTGTCAACTGCAAGGAAGACGCTGCGACATTCTCCTCCAAATGCGCCACCGACGACGTGCCGGGAATGGGCAGCATGACCGGGGAGCGCTTCAAGAGCCAGGCCAGCGCAAGCTGGGCCACTGTGGCGTCATGCTTGTGCGCGGCTTGGTCTAATGGTCCGCCGGGCTTGACCAAGTCGCCGCCGGCCACCGGGAACCACGGAATAAAGCCGATAGACTTTTCGGTGCAGTAATCCAGCAGTTGTTCGGACTTGCGCTCGCTTAAATTGTAAAGGTTCTGCACCGAAACAATGTCAACAATCGTCTGCGCGTGTTCCAATTCTTCAATGGAGACTTCGGACAAGCCGATGTGCTTGATTTTGCCCTGGGCTTGCAGGTCTTTGAGTGCGCCGAGCGACTCTTCCGCCGGCACTTTCGGGTCTATTCGATGCAGCTGGTACAAGTCAATCGCGTCGATCTTTAACCGGCGCAGGCTCATCTCAACGCACTGGCGCAGGTACTCAGGCCGTCCAACCGGAAGCCACTGGTCGGGTCCCTGCCGGGTCAAGCCGCCTTTGGTGGCGATAACTAGCCCATCGGCATACGGGTACAGCGCTTCCGCAATTAAATCTTCCGAGACATCAGGACCGTATGCGTCTGCCGTGTCAATAAAGTTGACGCCAAGCTCTAAAGCCCGCTTCAGGACGCGCTTTGCTTCTTCCGGGTCTTTCGGGTCGCCCCAGATGCCCTTGCCGGTAATCCGCATCGCGCCGAACCCCATGCGGTTCACGGCTAAATCGCCGCCGAGTGTAAATGTGCCGGACGCTGCCGCGTCAGGTGTCAATTCTGCCATAGTGCTGCTCCTTATGAGAATATCTTCTTATTCCCGCGCAGAGAAGCAGGTAAAACGCCTCGGTGCGTATCATCGGGTATACTGAAAGGGAGTTGGAAGCAGAGGGAACGAAGTGCTGGAAGATGTCGTCAAAGCAATCGAAGGAATGTCGGCGCGGCTGGAGTCGTTAAGCAGCCCGCTGAACCTAGAGGGCCAAGCCCAAGAAATCAAGGCGCTGGAATCCGAAGCCGGACAGCCCGCGTTCTGGGATGACCCCGCCGCCGCGCAGGCGCAGATGCAGCGGCTCAACACGGTGAAAGACAATCTTGCCCCGTGGCAGGCCGTCCGCAAGCGCCTGGACGACGCTGGCACCCTGGCCGAGCTGGCCGAAATGGAAGACAGCCCGGAAGAATATGTGCCCGAAATTGAGACCGAGCTGGCAGGCATCACGGCGGCTTTAGACACGCTGGAAGTGGAAACATTGCTTTCCGGGCCGCACGACGGCGCTCCGGCGATTTTAGAAATCAACGCGGGCGCGGGCGGGGCGGATGCCAACGACTGGACTTCGATTTTGCAGCGGATGTACCTGCGCTGGTCCGACCGGCACGGGTTCAAGGCCGACCTGCTGGACGAAGTGGAAGGCGATGTCGCCGGACTGAAAAGCACGACGCTTCGGATTGAAGGCAAGAACGCTTACGGCCTGCTGCAAGGCGAGCAGGGCATTCACCGCCTGGTTCGTATCTCGCCGTTCAACAAAACGCGCGAAACATCGTTTGCCGGGATCAATGTCGTGCCGGAAGTGGCGGAAGTGGAAGACATAGACATCCCGGAAAAAGATTTGAAGACCGACTACTTTCGGGCGTCCGGCGCAGGCGGCCAGCATGTCAACAAGACCAGCAGCGCCGTTCGGATCACGCACTTGCCGACCGGGATTGTCGTGTCCTGCCAAAACGAGCGGTCTCAGGGTCAGAACCGGGCATTTGCGATGAACGTCCTGAAGTCCAAGCTGCTGGCGCTGGCCCAGGCCGAGAACAAGGCCGGCATTGACGAGCTGCGCGGCGACCGCAAAGACATTGCGTTCGGCCATCAGACTCGGAACTATGTATTCCAGCCGTACACGCTGGTGAAAGACACGCGCACAGCCCACGAGACCGGCGACATTCAGCGCGTGATGAACGGCGAGTTTGACGACTTTATCGACGACTACTTGCGCTGGCAGCAGGCGCAGAAGCAGGACAACTGATGAAATCTTTACCCCTGGCCGCCGGATTGTGTTTTGTCCTTGTCAGCCCGGCAGTTCACGCTGCGCCCAAAGAAAACGCGGCGAAAGACACCGTGCAGGTGCAGACGGCGCTGTCCGGGGCTGGGTCTTCCAGCAAGGAAACCAATCTCGGTGATTTGATTGCCGATGCCGTCCGCGAGACCGGCAGCGCCCAAGTGGCGCTTATTCCTGCGGACGAGATCAGCAGCAGCGCGAGCATCCCCGCCGGCAAGACCGACCCGGCCAAGATCATTGCCGCGCTTCGCTACGCCGACGATCCCGGCGACACGGTTGTCGTGCTGACCCTGACTGGGGCGCAGCTTCTCCAAGTCGCCGAGCGGTCTGTGTCCCGTGCGCCGGAGCCGTTTGAAGGCTTTTTGCAGGTATCCGGCCTGCAAATTCGCTACAATGCAAGCCAGCCGGAAGGCAAGCGGGTTTCCCTGGCAGGAGCCGGCGGCGGCGAGGTAGACGCCGGCAAGTCTTACAAAGTGGCGACCACGCAGTCTCTCGCCGCCGGCGGCCTCGGCTATTTTCAACTTTTGACGGGGAAGGCTTCAAGCGACACAAGCATCTCGCTGGCAAAGAGCCTGGGCAGCTACCTGTCCGCCCACCCTGTTGTCAGCAGCACGGTTGAAGGCCGGATTACGAAGAACTAGACGTTACAAATAGAAGATGCCCATGCCTCTCCGACACTTTGCGCTCGCTTTTGCCCTGCCCCTCCTGCTGCTGACCGGCTGCCGGAGCCAGTCCCAAACGCCTGCCGCGCCGCCGCCCGCCGTGCATTCCTCCTTTGACGGCGCTCAAGCGTTTTCCATGCTTGGGGCGCAGTGCGACCTCGGCGTCCGGCCGCCCGGCTCGGCGGCGCATGAAAAGTGCAAAAGCTACATCTTGCAGCAGCTCACGCCCGATGTGGATAAAGTCAGCACGCAGGCGTTCGTGTACCATGATTCCGACCGCCATGTTACGCTGCACTTGACCAACATCATCGGCGTCATCAATCCTGCCGCCAAAAAGAAAATCTGCATTTACACCCACTGGGACACCCGCCCGACTGCCGACCAGGATTTGGACCACAAAGATAAGCCGATTATGGGCGCGGATGACGGCGCTTCCGGCACGGCAACGCTTTTAGAGCTGGCCCGCGTCTTTCACGCCAAGCGCCCCGATGTCGGGGTCGTGCTGCTGTTCGTAGACGGCGAGGATTGGGGGCCGGGCGAGAACCGCATGTACTTAGGCTCCATCTTCTTCGCCCAGAACCCCGGCCCTTACAAGCCCGACTACGCCATTCTGCTGGACATGATCGGCCAGAAGAACTTGGTCGTCAAGCGCGAGATTTACTCCCAGCAGGTTCACCCGGAGCTAAACGACAAAGTCTGGGCCGCCGCCGCCGCCCTCGGCGATACCGCGCAGTTCCCCGCCGACCCAAACGCCCTGCAAGGCCCGATTGGCGACGACCACCAGCCGTTCAACAACGCCGGCATCCCCGCCATTGACCTCATAGACTTTGACTACCCTTACTGGCACACGCTTCAGGACACCCCCGACAAGTGCGACCCCCAAAGCCTCAAAGTCATCGGCGACGTGATGGCAAAAGTTATCTACGACGAAAAGCCGTAACGCGAACTCGCCCTAAACCGGCAAGCCCAAACTCCGCCGCGCGACTTCCCGCACGTTCCGACAATACTGCAATGCCGCTTGTGCATCTGCC
>CAXUBO010000064.1:0-13796 GCA_964249345.1 uncultured Armatimonadales bacterium
TGGGAGCGGGGGTGGGACTTGAACCCACGACCTTCGGGTTATGAGCCCGACGAGCTACCGGACTGCTCCACCCCGCGTCGTTACGAAAGGAAGTATACCCGTCGCCACACCCTTTGTCAAGAGGAAAACGGAAGTTTCTGTGATGCTGAAAGCCAAACGCAAAAAGCCAGCTATTAAAACTGGACGGTAATGACTGTTTGATGAACCTGACTGCCGGAATTGTACAGCAAAACAAGCGCGGTGCTGGAGCCGTGCGCCTGCCGGGCAAGGGCCTGGTCATAGTCCTGTTTGCTGGTGATTGTTTGATGCCCGATTTTTTGGATGACGGCGTCGTCCAACTCTTCCGGCGCGATGCCTGCATTCTGGCTCGCGGTCTCGGCGAGGCTGCCCGGAGCCGCCGCCGTAATCAAGACGCCGCGTGTTGCCGGGGCAAATCCCCAAGTCACCCGGTCTGTCGCGGTCAAGCTATGGACGGTCAAGCCTAACGCCGCTGCGGTAGTTGTTGCGGGAACAGCCGCTGAGGCCGCGCCGGCATTCCCCGGCAGAGTCCGGGCCGCACCGAGCGTGGCGGATGCGGTGCCGGGCTGCTCGTCACGAACATAGCGCATCAAAACCGTTTTGCCGGGAGGCGTCGCGCTGATCGCTTCGCGAAGGCTGACTTCGCCGTAAATGGGCTTGCTGTCGTAGGCGGTCACGATGTCCCCTGCCTGGATGCCGGCCTTGCCGGCAGGGCTGTCTACCTGGACATCCCGCACCAGCGCCCCGTTCTGCTGGCCGTACTCAGCTTGCAGCGCCGGAGTTAAGTCTTCGGGCGTGATGCCGAGAAAGCCGCGCGTCACCTTGCCGGACGCAATCAGCGCATTCATCACGGTCCGCGCGATGCCGCTGGGAATGGCAAAGCCGACGCCCGCACTGCCTTCCACGGGCGACTCAATCGCGACATTGATCCCAACAACCTTGCCGTCAATGTTGAACAGCGGCCCGCCTGAGTTGCCGGGGTTGATCGCGGCGTCCGTTTGAATGAGGTCAGGATAATAGCGCGGGGCGGCGGAATCACCTTCAATGCTTTGATGGCGTCCAATGGCGCTGATAACGCCGACGGTCATCGTGTTCTGCAAGTCGAAGGGGCTGCCAATCGCGATTGCCCACTGGCCGGGCCGGACGGCGGAGTCGTCGGCAAACCCTGCCACCGGCAGCGGGGCGGGACCGGGGTTGATCTTGACAACCGCGAGGTCGCTGCTGAAATCCTGGAACACCTTGCCGGGAAACACCCGTCCATCCGCCAAAGTCACCGTCACAGTCCCGCCGCTGGCTTCTTCCACCACATGGTCGTTGGTCAAAATATAGCCGTCGGCACGGACAATCACGCCGGACCCCGTCGCCTCTGAGCGCCGGGGCGGCAGGCCGGACTTTGAGGTGGAACCGGCGCTGTCCGCCGACCGAAGCCACTCCGCCTTGATATTTACGACCGTCGGCTCGACCGTTTGGGCAATGCTTGTAAACGCATCCTGCATCTGAAGCAGCGCCGACTTCTGCTGCGGCGTGGTGGGCGCAGGCAGGTTGCCCGCCGTCTGCGGGGCGGCCCAAGCGCTGTGGGCGGCAAACACAAGTCCGGTCAGCAGAACAAAGCGATGGAAGAACATAACATTTCTCAGCGTGGTCTAATTTTAGCGTGGTTTAATTTTAGCGTGGTTTAATTTTAGCGAGGTCTAGTCTCAGCGAGGACGGAACACGGCAAACTGAATGCCGTCGAATGGGGCGTCGCGCGTCGTCTCCAGGCTGGGTGCCGGCGGCGTGTCCATCCCCGTCAGCATCAGGGGGCCTGCCGGCTGCGGCGCGGCGGCTTCCGCCGGGGAAAAGCGCGATATGTCGCCGGCGGGCATCAAGGTAATCCGTTCCGGCACACGCCCTGACAGAAGCACGTCTGTCGGGGCCGGAACAGCAAACGCGGCGCTGCCGGAACCTGAGCCGAACAGCGAAGACCGGGCCGCGTCCCGCGCTTCCGGCCCAAACGGCAGGGCAAAAGAAAGCACAGTCAGGCAGGAAATGGCAAGAGCCGAGGCGAGGCGGCGTCCGCGCTGCGGCTTTGCCAAGCTGATTGGGGTCGGCAGGCCGAGCGGGACCGGCAGACTCAGCACGCGCCAGCCATGCGCTCCTGCTTCGCTTTGCGTAAGCCGCAGCGCAATCGCGCTGGAAAAGTCACGCGGCGTTCGCGGCTCCCGCAGGCCCCGCAACAGCGCCTTAACCTGCCGGATAGACTGCATCTCGCGCTCACAGGAAAGGCAGCCGGCGAAGTGGTCCTGAAGTGCCAGCATTTCGCGCCCGGTTAGCTGCTGATCCAAATACGGGGAAATGAGTTGTCTTGCGTGATGGCAGTTCAATTCGCAGCAGCCTCCAAATCAGTAGGTAAAATTTGGCTCAAAAACGGCCCGCCAAAGCGAGGCTTTCCGGTCCGAAGGCCGCAATTTTAGAGCGCAGCAGCTTCCGGCCCCGATGCAGCCGCGACCGCACGGTTCCTAAAGAGCAGTTCATCGCCGTACTGATCTCCTCGTAAGAAAGCCCTTCAATGTCGGCAAGGATGACCGTCATGCGAAAATCGTTCGGCAGAGAGTTCAGCGCCCGCTGGATATGCTCGTCCAGCTCATGCGACATGATCATGCGCTCCGGGTTCGCGCCCAGATCAGGAATTTCCAAATACATGTCGCCGCTGCCGAGATCAAGCGGCTGGTCCAGCGACTGCAAATGCGCTTTTGGACGGCGGCGCAGATCATCCACAAACAAGTTGGACATGATCTTGTACAGCCAGTTGTCAAACGGCCAGTCGCGCCGGTAATTGCCGAAAAAGCGGAACGCGCGGACAAACGCTTCCTGCGCCAAGTCCTCAGCGTCGGCATGGTTGCCGGTCATGCGGTAAGCAATGTTGTAAGCCTGCTTGTGGTAGCGCTCCACCAGCCGGTCGAACTCGGCCCGGCGGCTGGTCTGCTCCTGCACCCCGTTCCCAATCAGTACGGCGTCTGCCAATTCTGCCATGATCTGCATCCTCTCCTTGCTATACGGCAGCCGGGGGAATGATGTTCCCGCCAAGCTGCGACCTGAGTGCCTGTTCTCAAGTGCTTGTTCTTAATAATCTTCAAGTGATTGCCGGCGGCGCTGCTGTTGTCTTCAACAAACCGGGAGCCGTCCGCGTTCCAAAACTGGTACTTTTGCTGTTGATTTGCCGCCTTGCTGAAGATTATAATGGCCGGGAGAGATGAAATTCTCGTGAAGAAGAAACAAGGAAAAAGCGAGAAAAACGATGAACAAGGGAGAAACGCCGCAACTGTACTGGTCCATTGCGGAAGAAAACATTTTGACCCTGGCGCGTGAGCTGGAGTGGGCGGAAGCCTACGCCGCTGATTATCCAGAATGCAGCATGGGAGAATTGTACCTGGATTTCCTGCGATGGGAGTTAGCAGCGGCCCAAGCAGAAACTTAACAGGCAGAAACTTAACAAATAAAGAGGCGGCCCGAAAGCCGCCTCTTCCAAGACGAAGTGTTTCAGCAAATCTTTCCGATCCGGTCTCCTAAGAAGCGCCTTCTTCTTTGGCAACACGATATTCGGTATTGAAGAACGTGCCGAGTGACAGAAAAGTCGGCGCCCAGAGGCCGATGAAAATGCCGGTGTCTTTCTTGCCGGTTGCGTACATGTAAATCGCTGTGATGATGGAGACGATGCTCGCGCCGTAAATTAAGCCTTGTACGTCCTTATTCATTGGAAATGCCCCGTTTCTAGTACGCTTCGTGAAGTCCAAGCGCTGCAAACACTATACCAAAGAAAGCCTGGTTGACAAACCTACCGCGTGCCGCTATAATAAGACGCGCCCGCTTTTCGTGGTTCCCGCGGATGCCGCTGTGCCGGAGCGCCAAAACAATTATGGACAGTCATAGTCACGCTCGCAATTTTTCAGAGCATTGCCCGCAGCATTGTACGCATGAGCCAGCCCACGCCGCGTTTCCCTCGCAGCGCCGGACCGACGCTTCCCCTGGCGTCGTCCCCGCCGGACTCTTCTGCGCCGCTTTTGGAGCCTTTGGCCCCGCAGCGGCGGCCCCTTTGGCTTGTCCTGCTGTCGGTCCTCGGTCCCGGCGTCATTGCGGCGGCGGCGGGGAATGATGCCGGCGGCATCGCGACTTATTCTCAGGCCGGCGCCCAGTACGGCCTGTCCCTCTTGTGGAGCATTGCCGTTGTCACGGTCGGCCTGATTGTCGTTCAAGAAATGTGCGCCCGCATGGGAGCCGTCACCGGCAAGGGGCTGGCCGCGCTGATACGCGAGAACTTCGGCGTCAAAGTGACCGCGTTTGCGATGCTGGTGCTGCTGATCGCAAACTTCGCCACGACCGTTTCCGAGTTCGCCGGCATTGCGGCGGTCGGCGAGCTGTTCCATGTCCCGCGCCTTTACACGATTCCTTTGGCAATCGCTTTGGTCTGGCTGCTGGTTTCGCGCGGCTCGTACCAAAAAGTGGAGCGCATTCTCCTTGTCGCGTCTTTTGTTTTTGTCACTTACATCATCACGGCGCTGAAGATCGGCGTGCCGTGGAAACAAGTCGGCTTGAACACGTTCGCGCCGCCTTTGTCGGCGCTGCCCTGGCGTGATTCCGGGCTGATACTGATGGTCGTCTCGCTCATCGGCACGACGATTGCGCCTTATATGCAGTTTTACCAGCAGTCGGCGGTCCGTGACAAGGGCATCCAGATGCGCGACTACAGCCTGACCCGCTGGGACACGATTATCGGCTGCATTTTGTCTAACGTCGTCGCCGCGTTCATCATTGTCGCCTGCTACGGCACGCTGTATCTGCACAACGCCCGCAGCATCACCGACGCCAAAGATGCCGCTTTGGCGCTTGCGCCGCTGGCCGGCCCTTTTGTCGCATATGGGCTGTTCGCGTTTGGCCTGCTCAATGCGTCGCTGATGGCCGCCGTGATCGTGCCGCTGTCCACGGCTTATGCCGTGACCGAGTCGCTGGGGTGGGAGTCGGGTCTGGGACGGCGCATTCGCGAGCTGCCGCTGTTTTACGGCACTTACGGCGCGATGATTCTCCTCAGCGGCCTGGTCATTCTGCTGTCGTCTTCCAACCTCATCGGCATTATCATCCAGGCCCAGGTCGTCAACTGCGCCCTGCTGCCGCTGGAGCTGATTTTGATGCTGATTTTGATTAACCGCCGCCGGGTCATGGGCAAGTACCGCAATACGCTCTGGGACAACGTCGTCGGCTGGGTCACTACCAGTGTCGCAGGAGGTCTCGCGCTTTACTATTTCGCCCAGCAGATTTGGTCCCATCTGCATCCCAGTTAGGGATGTTCCTGTGACGTTTAGGAAACCAAAAACATGGCCTATAAAATACTCGTCGCGGACGACGAGCCGACCATTGTGCGGCTGATGGAGTTCATTCTCGCCCGGCAAGGACATGAAATGATTGTCGCGGTCAACGGTGAGGAAGCGCTGCAAAAAATACGGGCGGAGCAGCCGGACCTTGTGCTGCTGGACATTATGATGCCGCGCATTGACGGCTACGAAGTGGCGCAGCAGCTTCGGGCCGACCCGGCGACGGCAAGGCTCCCAATCATTATGCTCTCGGCGAAGGCGCAGGAAGAAGACATCCGGCGGGGCGTGGAAGTCGGCGTAGACAAATACGTCACCAAGCCGTTCAGCCCGGAGCATCTTGTCCATATCGTCTCCGAATATCTGAATCGCCTCCCAAATACAGAGTAGAAACTCAGAAAGTAAACCATGCAGGAAATTGTACCGGGCGTCGCTTGTCTGCCCTTGACAATTGAAAATGTTTATTTTGTCGGGGAGCCGGGCCAGCCCTGGGTCCTCATCGATGCCGGAACGCCCGGACAGACCGCCCGAATTCTCGCTGCCGCGACGGAGCGCTACGGCGAGAACGCGCGTCCTGAAGCGCTCCTGCTGACCCACGGCCACACCGATCATGCCGGCTCCGCCGCCGCGCTGGCTGAGGCATGGAACGTCCCCATCTATGTCCATCCGCTGGAGTTTCCCTATTTGACCGGAAAGTCCAAGTACCCGCCGAAGGACCCGACTGTCGGCGGCGCGATGGCCCTGCTGTCGCGGGTGTTCCCGATGAATGTTACTGACCTCAGCGGCCTGATGCAGCCGCTTCCGGGCGGCGGCGTCGTGCCGGGTCTGCCGGGCTGGAAATGGCTAGGCACGCCGGGCCATGCGCCGGGCCATGTGTCCTACTTCAACGCGCAGAAATCCGTGCTGCTGGCCGGGGATGCCTTTGCGACGGTCAACATGAACTCTTTTGCCGCCCTGCTGACGAAAAAGCAGGACATTTCGCTTCCGCCGCCGCCTTTTACCTGCGACTGGGACGCCGCCCGCAATTCGGTTGCCCTGCTGGCGGACCTCGGCCCGGCGGCCATCGGCTGCGGCCACGGCGCTCCGATGAGCGGGCCTGCTACTCCTGCCGCCCTGCGCCAGTTCTCGCAGACCTTCACGCCGCCCGCGCATGGCCGCTATGTCGGCAGCCCAGCCCTGACCGACATCAATGGCATTGTTTCCCTGCCGCCGCCCGCGCCTGATTTGTTCCCGGTTCAGGCCGCCGCTGCTGCCGTCGTCGCTGCCGGGGCTTACTCGCTGTCTAAGAGGTAAATCCCTCCCGTCAAGACCCTCTCCCCTAACAGGGGAGGGGGTCTTCCAGTGCCGGGTCAAACACCACCCTGTCTCCTTCTACCACTTCGCCCAGCCGGTACACCGTCTCGCCCGATGCCCGAAGCCTGACCACTGTTTCTTCCGCCGCTTCGGGCGCGACGATCAAGACAAATCCAATCCCCATGTTGAAGACCCGGAACATCTCAGCTTCAGACACGCCGCCTGCATCCTGAATAAGCCGAAAGAGCGGCGGCACAGTCCAGGCGTTTTTGTTGATACGAACGCCGGCCCCGGCGGGCAGAACACGGGGAATGTTATCCCAAAATCCGCCGCCGGTCAAATGCGCCATCGCTTTAATCGAAGCCGGGGACAAGTCCAGCAGCGGCAGGACTGAGGGCGCGTAACAGCGGTGCGGCCACAGCAGCGCATCGGCAAGCGTCACGCCTCCAAGTTCCGGCACGGCAGCGCCCAGGGGCATCCCGGCGTCTTCCAGCAGCGCCTGACGCGCCAGCGAGTAGCCGTTCGTATGCAGGCCGTCCGAGGCCAGTCCCAGCACCGCGTCGCCCGGCTTGACGCCCTTGCCGTCTATGATCTTGCTTCGCTCCGCGATGCCGACAATGCAGCCCGCCAAATCGTACTCGCCTTCCGCATAGAGGCCCGGCATTTCGGCTGTCTCGCCCCCAATCAACGCGCACCCGGCTTCCCGGCAGCCGTCCGCAAGGCCGCGCACGACTTCGGCGGCGACCCCCGGCTTCAGCCGTCCGGTGCCGAAGTAATCCAAAAAAAACAAAGGCCGTGCGCCCTGGACAAGAATGTCATTGACGCAGTGCGAGACCAAATCTTTGCCGATTGTGCCGTGCCGCCCGGTCGCAAACGCGATTTTCAGCTTGGTGCCGACCCCGTCAATGCTGGAAACCAGCACCGGGTCTGTGAGCGGGCCAAGCGCCGATAAAGCGAACATCCCGCCGAAGCTGCCGATTTGCGTCAGCACCCCCGGCGTCAGCGTTGCATTAATCTGCGCCTTCATGCGCCCGACAGCGTCCGCAGCCGCGTCAATGTCCACCCCCGCCCGCGCATACGCACCGCCGTTTGGCTTCTGCTTTTTACTCATAAGCTATTATAGCACACGCGCCGAGGCAGGCAAAGAAAAGCCGCCTGCGGCTAAAGGCAGTCGCAGACGGCTTGAAGTGAAAAGCGAACTTCAGAAGCGAACCTGAAAAGCGAGCTTAATTGCAGTTTGGATGAGGGCCATCTGCATCCGTCGTCCAAAGGCAGACATTGCCGACGACCTGCTCCCAGCGAAGGGCTTTGGCATGGCCGTCCGAGAACTGGCAGTTAATCAACGCCGTGTGGCGGGCTTGAATGGCCGCTTCGGTAGCTGCAACCGGCTGAAGCGCGGCGGTGGGTGTCCCTGCGTAGTTGTAAGTGCCGTTGCCGATATTTTCCCAATACTGGGGATACTGACTGCCCTGGCCGGACATCAGGTTTGTTTCGCAGGAGCCGGGTCCGCTATAAGAGCCGACTGCACACGGGCCGGGGGACAGATTTTGGACCTGCTCAACGCCGCTTGCATTGCCGGTGGAAACATCAGGCGCAACGCCGTAATAGGTGGCATCCGTGATGAGAATGGTGGAGGCAGGGCGATTAACCTGGGACAAGGTCACTCCAACGCCGGCCGGACTGATCCAAACATCGTTGTGGCCGTAGCTGTTTTCGCCGCCATAGCTCCCGCCGCCGCACCCGATACTGCCCTGGTTGGCGGAGTTGTCCCCGCCGCAGAGCTTGGCGGCTGGATCAGCGCCGGCCCAGCCGTTTGGAGTATCCGGGCATTTGAAGACATCGTAGCTTTTGACATAAGGCTGAAGCAGACTAATCCAGAAAATCCGGGTCTGTGCATTGCCCGTAATCTGGTTGTTGTTTGGGTCGAAAGGGCCGCCGTTCGCCGCACGGAGGGGGTTAGGCGTGTTGTTGATGCGGTGCGGGTAGAACACCTCGTCGGAGTCCTGCGTGTACTGAATAGTCGCTAAGCCAATCTGCTTGAGGTTGGACAAGCAGGCGGTCCGGCGGGCGTTTTCCCGGACCTTTTGGAACACGGGAAACAAAATGGCAGCGAGAATCGCGATAATGGCGATGACGACGAGCAGTTCAATCAAGGTAAAGCCCTGGCGCTTTGCGGGCTTGGCCGGCACGGTGGAGTGCAGCATTTTGGTTGTAATCTCCTGTTGCTGAAAAATAGACTGCATCAGTGCAGGCTACTGTTGACAACAGAAGTATACTTTGTAAATAGGGCGCGGACATTAAGAGGAGGTTAAGCTTTGATTAAGCGAATGTTAAGTTTTTGCATCAAGCTGTTTTCCCCTCATCTGCCGGCGGCGGCTGATGGGTCAGCCGTGCCAGCGCCCCGCCCAGCGCAGCGGTGATTGCAGCGAGGGCTTCGGAGCGCGGCAAAGCGGCGTAGTCTTGGGGATGAATGGGTGCGCCGTAGATGACCTCCACACGGTGCGGCGAATACCGAGGTGCTAGCTCGCCGTAGGGTACGATGCCGTTTGTGTTCTGAAGGCCGACCGGAACAATCGGCGCACCTGTCCGCAGCGAAACCAGGGCCGCGCCCGGCTGAATGCGCTGCAAGGCCCCCGTCTCGGACAGCCGGCCTTCCGGGAACAGCACGACCGGCTGCCCGGCCTTCAGCAGCGCTTCGATCCGGCGCAGCGCCGCCCGGTCTGCGCTGTCGCGCCTGATGGGAAACCCCTGAAAGTGGGCGAACATCCAGCCCAGTACGGGAAGCGCAAACAGCTCGCTTTTGCCGACAAACCACGGGCGGCGCGGGCAGGACACAAAGACCGCCGGCGGGTCGCAGTCGCTGATGTGGTTCGGGCAGAGGAGAAAGCCGCCGGTTGCCGGGACGTTCTCTTCGCCCGAAGAGCGCAGGCGTCCTAAAACGCGCATCATCAGGCGCAGGAGAACAAAGACGAGAGGATACGCGAGGAAGTAAAACATAAAGACTTACATTACCTGTTCCCGCGTCCTGACTTCCGCCTCGGCCTGCGGCTCGCGCAGAAGAAACAAAACGGCCAGCGCCAGCAGAAGGCAGGCGGCGCAGACGGCAAAAATCAGCCGGTAGCCGCCCTGTTCCTGCCCGGAATGATGGTTAATTAGAAACCCGGTCAGCAGCACCGCGCCCGGCCCGGCCAGCGACGCCGCTGCTGTTTGCAGCCCAACATAAAAGCCGATTTCTTTGACCGGGACCAGTCGGGTCAAGAGCGGGTACGCCGAAGCGTTCTGTGCGCCGATGCCGAGGCCGGCAAGACCCAAGACAACGGCGACCTCCCCCAGCGTTGAAATCCAAAGACCGTTCATCGCAGCGGCGGCAATGAGGAGCAGACTCAGCATCAGCAGGCGCTTTGCCCCGATCCGGTCACTCAGCGGTCCAAACGCCAGGCTGCCCACAGCCGTCATCACCAGCAGAAACGCCGACAAGCCCAGCGAAACCCCGTTCCCGCAGTGCGTCACCTGCTTGATAAAGAGCGTCAAGAACGGCGTCACCGCCCCGATTCCCGCGCCGTACAAAAAGAACATCGCCATGTAAAGCCGCGCCTGCCTGAGCGTCCGCAGGCCGGACAAAGCCAGCAGGACATCGCCCAAATGACCCGCCCGCGCCTCATGCGGCGGCAGAACAGGCGGCTCCGATGTGCGGGCGCAGGTCAAAAGCGTCGTTCCCAGCATCAGCAGGCTGACCACGGGGAAGCCGAGGCCAAGCGGGACATGGAGCTTGGGGATGAGCAGCAGCGCCGCCAGAAAAATCAAAATGAGTACCTGGCCCAAAGCGCCGACAAAGTACCAGGTTCCTGTGACTCGCCCGCGCTGCTCCGGCGTTGTGATGTCCGCAAGCAAGGCTTGGTAGGGGTCAATCGCGACGTTGAACGTCAGCGTAAACAAGAAAATGCAGGCAACAATGCCTGCCAGGCGCAGCGCCGGCGGCAGATGGGCAGCGGCGGGAGCCAGCAGCAGAAACGCCGCAGACGCCAAAATAAACAGCCGCAGGAACGGACGCCGCCGTCCGCCCGGCCCGGCTAATCGGTCCGAGATGGAGCCGACCACCGGCTGGATAAACACTCCTTCAAACGAGTGCGACCCGCCCATCAGCCCCAGCAGCACGGCGTTATGCGTGTACGTTTGCAGCCACAAAGGCAGAACATAATTGTTGAACGCATAAAACGCTCCGTAGCCGACATTCGCCAGGCTGTACCAGAATATCCCGGCGCGGCTCAGGGGCAGAGCCGAGGGCAGGCGGGTGTCGTTCATCGAGGCAGCTCTTGATTGGGAATGCGCGGCCAGCCGTCCGTGTCCCAAGCCAGCGCAAAGACATTCACCGTGGTTTTGCCGCCCCTGTCTTTCGCCCACTCATAGTGGCAGGTGAAGTAATCCTGCTTGCCATCGGAGAAAATCGCCGCATGGCCGGGGCCGACTTCGGGGCTGAACGGCCTGCCGGAGCCGTCATCGGCGGTTGAACCCAGGAACAGCGTCCCGCCGCCGTGCGCCATGTCGCGGTCGTCCTTGTCCAAATAGGGCCCGGTCACGACTTTTGCACGTCCGACCCGAATGTTGTAAGTAGAACGCGGCCCGCCGCCGCCGTTCCAGTTGACAAACAAATAGTACCAGCCGTTATGGTAATACACATACGACGCTTCAACAGAATTGATTGGGTCCTGCGGATGCTCCGCCAGCGTGTAAATCGGGCTGTCCGCGCTTGGCCGTTTCCCTGTCGCAGCGTTCAAGGCCATCAGCTTAATGCCGCTGAAATACGAGCCGAACGACAGCCAGGGATTGCCCGCCGTGTCCAAAAAGATGCACGGATCAAGCGCATTAAAGCCGTCCGGGC
Organism: uncultured Armatimonadales bacterium; assembly: GCA_964249345.1. Classification (GTDB taxonomy): domain Bacteria; phylum Armatimonadota; class Armatimonadia; order Armatimonadales; family Capsulimonadaceae; genus JANXMY01. Next base: position 11,533 of record CAXUBO010000064.1, read on the forward strand.
CGGGCGAGCGCACGACAAGTCCCTGATCGGTCCAGCCGCTGGGGTCAAGCGTCGGGTTCGTGGCAACCCCAATCCCCGACCGGGGGCTGCCGAGCGTGGAGTAGCAGTAGTACAGGTGGTACACGCCGCCAAAAAAGCGGATGTCCGGCGCCCACGAGCCGCCGCTGTGGTTTGCGGGGACATCCATGCCCACCCAAGCCGGCGTGACGGGAAAAACCGGCCCCCGGTAAGTCCAGTGCAGGCGGTCCGCAGACGAAAACTGCTGCACGTTCTTTCCGGTCCCGTAAATCCAGTAAGTGCCGCCCTTCTTGACCACCGTAGACGGGTCCCGCACCAGGCAGTCGGTTTCCGCCGCCTGCGCCGAGCCGGCAGCGCCCAGCGCAGCCGAGGCCACAAGCATTAAAAAGATTGACTTTAAAAAGATTGACTTCAAAGACATTGGCTTCATTTACTCTTTTTCCAGCAGACGCCCGTACTTTTCGGCAACGACTTTGCGCTTGACTTTCAGCGTAGGCGTCAGCTCGCCGTTTTCCTGGGTGAAGGCATGAGGAACCAGGGCGATGCGCTTGATTTTCTCGAAGTCGGCCAGTTCTTTAGAAAGCTTGTCTATTTCGCTTTTGACGTATTTGCGGGCGGCAGGATCGGCGGCCAGCTCTTCCGGCTTCTGGGCGTCCTTGCCTTGTTCTTTCGCCCAGGCTTTGAGAAGATCAAAGTTTGGCACAACCAATGCCCCGACTGTGCCGGCGTTGTCGCCGAGCAGGACGACTTCTGTTAAGAGCGGAGAGCGTTTCAGCAGGGTTTCAATCGGCTGCGGAGCGACTTTCTTGCCGTTTGCCAGCACTAAAATATCTTTCTTGCGGTCGGTAATTTTGAGGTAGCCGCCCACGTCAATCTGCCCGATGTCGCCGGTGTGAAACCAGCCGCCGGCGTCAATGACTTCGGCGGTGGCTTCGGAGTTGTTCCAGTAGCCGCGCATGACGGTCGGCCCCTGGACTAAAATCTCGCCGTCTTCGGCGGTCTTGAGCGTGACGCCTGCAAGATGCGGGCCGACCGTGCCGATTTTGACCCGTCCGCGCTTGTTTGCCGCCGCCGCCGCCGTGGTCTCGGTCAGCCCCCAGCCTTCCAAAATCGGAATGCCGATGGCAAGAAAGAACGTCGCCGTGGTGGGGTTCAACGGCGCTCCGCCGCTGACCAAAAACTTAACTTCGCCCCCGAACCGGGCGCGGATTTTCGACAGCACCAGGGCATCATAAAACTTGTACAGCCCGAACAGCAGCGGGCTCACCGACTTGCCCGCGTTCCGGCGCAGCGCATAAATTCCGCCGATTTCAAGCGCCCGGTTTGTGAGGTTCCTGCGGCGCTCCGGCAGCTTGGCAATGCCGTCAAAGACGCGCTCTCCAATGCTTTCAAAGACGCGCGGAACGCACTGCATAATGGTCGGGTGCAGCTCGGCCATGTTATCCAGTAATTTAAAGATGCTGTCGTTGTAGATTGTGTGCGCCCCCTGGGTCAGCGCCAGGTTGTAGGTAACACGCTCAAACACATGGGAGAGGGGCAAAAACGACAAAAACACGTCATTTGGAGGCGTGAACTCCGGGAACTGCGCGTTGGCCCCGTCAAGCGCCGCCGCCATGTTGCCGTGGGTCAGCATCGCGCCTTTGGGGCTGCCGGTGGTTCCCGACGTATACACGAGGCTCATCAAGTCGTCATGGTGGACCGAGGCTCGCCGCTCCTCATAGCTTTCGTCAAAGCTTGCCGCCGCGCCTGCGTCAACGACCGTAGCCAGTGAAACAACGCCGTCTTTGGCTCCGTCCGGGTCCAGCGTAATCAAGACGGAAAGATTGGGAGCGGTTTCGCGCAGGGTTAAAACTTTTGCCGCTTGTTTGGCATCGGAAACCACAATCGCTTTCGCGCCGCTGTCCGCGAGAATATGTGCGACTTGGGACGCCGGCAGGGTGGGATAGATGGGAACAGTCACGCCCCCGGCGGCCTGCGTCGCAAGGTCCACAATGGCCCATTCGGGCCGGTTTTCCGACAGCAGCGCGACCCGGTCGCCCCGCTCGACGCCCATCGCCCGTAGGCCGAGCGAGACCTGCTTGACTTGGTCTGCGACGTTTTGGTAGGTCAGCGTTTCCCAGGTCTTGCTGCCGCCGGGCTTGTGCGACAGCGCAGGCCGGTTGGGATAGCGCCGCGCCGCTTCCGCAAAGCGCGTGTTGATGGTATCGTTTGTTTGGTTCTTTGTTGTTTGGTTCTTTGTTGTTTGG
>CAXUBO010000064.1:13896-21596 GCA_964249345.1 uncultured Armatimonadales bacterium
TTGTTTGGTTCTTTGTTGTTTGGTTCTTTGTTGTTTGGGCATCAGTAGGAGGCATAGCTTTAGAATAGCAAAATGAGGGCAATTTGTCAAGCTGATTCAAGGCGTTCCCTTGACACTGCCCGCCCTCGCGTGATACAATACAGGCGTGGCGGCTTAAAGGCCATCCCAGGCGACGCTTTAGAAATAGCGCTAAGGAACGGTGTCCGAGTTGGTCGAAGGAGCACGATTGGAAATCGTGTAATGGGGACCTCTCCATTCGTGGGTTCGAATCCCACCCGTTCCGCTTGTTCTTTGTTTGCGTTTGTCTTGCTTCGTGTTTTTGTCCTGCTTCGTGTTCCTGTTGCGTTCTTTAGGAGCAAAGCCGCCATGCCTACCCCCGCCGTCATCAGCCAGTTGTCGTCAATTGCAGCCAAGCGCCTCGGCGGCAATCTTCGCCTGCTGGCTTTGTACGGCTCGGCGGCGGACCGCCCGCTGGAAGCGCACGATTTGGACTTTTTTCTTGTGGTGGACGCCGTGGAGAACTGCGTCACCCATGCCACCCGCGACTGCCGCGACTTGTTTCCTTCCGTTCAATTTTTCGTGCTTTCTGCTGACGAGTACGCAGCTCTGCCCGGCTTTTTTCGATTCCAGTTCGCGTTTGCGAGTTCTTTGGCGGGCGATATGGCGTTGCCGATGCCGACCCGCGAAGATGCCATTGATTCGATCACGCATGGATTCACGGACACGCTGCGGACAATTCGGCAGCAGCTCAAGCGGCGCGAGTGGGCGATTGGCGACGACTGGGCGCGTCAAGTGTGGTGGAACTTGAAAAGCTTCCGGTACGCCACGCTGGACGTGTGCTGGCTGCTGCGCCGGGAGCGGCCCACCGACACTGAACGCGCCGCGCTTATCTTGGAAGCCGAAGGGCTGTCCGCCGCCGCGCGGGCGCTGACGGAATGGCCGGCGGATTTAGAAGTTCTTGCCACACGCCTGAAGCGCGACCCGATCTCCTGGGTGCTGCACTGGGAGCCGCGCATCGCTGCCGCCTATGCCGAAGTTCGCCCGTATCTTCGCGGAAAGTAAGCGTCTTCGCGGGAAATAAAACTTTTTATGCCCAAGCTGCTGTTTTCTTCGCCGGCCCGCCGTCCCCGCTGGCTAAAAGCGGCCTTGCTGGCGCTGGCCCTGCCGCTCTGTGCGGTCGGCCTGTTCTGCCTGCTGACGGCCTACAAGATTTACGCCAGCAACCAGGCGGAAAAGCATCTTGCCGCCGCTGCTGCGCCCCTGCCGGGGCAGCGCCTGCTCGTGTTCGCCCCCCATCCCGACGATGAAACTTTGGGGGCCGCCGGGCTGATGCGGCAGGCGCGGCTTCGGGGCGATGATGTCCGTGTCGTGATTATCACGAACGGAGATGGCTTTCGGATCAGCGCCGCGCAGGAGTTCCATGAGCTGACCGTCCCGCCCAAAGATTTTGTCCGCTACGGCTATCTGCGCCAGGGTGAAGCGCGGACAGCCCTGGGCGTTCTCGGCATCCCCGCCGACCACATCCACTTCCTCGGCTACCCGGACCGGGGGCTAATGCCGATGTGGGTTGACCACTGGCAGCCTGCCGCGCCGGTCACTTCCGCCTACACTGCCGAAACCCATTCGCCTTATGCCGATGCCGCGACGCCCAATGCTCCGTACTGCGGCGCCGCTTTGCTGGACGACATCAAGCGGCAGATGCTGGCCGAGCAGCCGACCGACATTTATGTGACCCATCCCAACGATGATCATCCCGACCATGCCGCCGCGTCCGTCTTTGTCCGCACCGCGCTGGAGCAGCTTAGGGCGTCCGGCGTCGCCTGGGCGCAGACAGCGCATCTGCACTACTATCTAGTGCACCGGGGCGACTGGCCGACCCCGCAGGGGCTGCACGAGGACGCCGCCCTGCTGCCGCCCGGCCCGATGGCATCTTTGGACACGCACTGGGCCGCGCTGCCGCTGTCTCGGCGCGACACGCAAAAAAAATACACGGCGATCAAGCGATACAAGAGCCAGGTCGAGATGTCCAGCCGGTTCTTGTATTCCTTCGCCCGCCAAAACGAGCTATTTGGAACGCTCGGCTCGGACAATCAAGCGCCTGGCCTCGCAGTCGTTCCCGACGGGCAGTTCCACATGGACGGCGATGCAAAGGACTGGGCGGAGCAAACTCCGGTGGCGCTTGACCCGCGCGGCGACAGCGTCATGCGTGCCTTCCAAGCGTCCGGGGACATTGTGCGCCTGTTCGCCTGCTGCGACACCCGCTTTGTGTACCTTCGCATGGACATGGACCAGGCGCTTTCTCCCGAAGTCGCCTACACGTTCACGCTGCGCCCCATCACCCGGAACACGGTTCAGCCCGCCGCCAGCCTGGTGACAATCCAGCCTGGTCCCGCCGGCCGCGCTTTGCCGCTGCCGGGCATTCCCGGCGGCACTTACGCCTGGCGCGGCGCTTTGCTGGAAGCCGCTCTGCCGATTTCTGCGCTGTCGCTCGGTTCCTCGCCCAAAGGCGAAACAGTTTACGTTATGGGCCAGACCCGTTTCGCAAACGTCGAGATTGACCGCACCGGGTTCCATGCACTGAATGTGAGAAGCGCTGAGGCACAGAAAACGGCGCGGAGATAAAGACCCCCAGCCCCACCACCGTTCAAACGGGGCGGGGAGCAAGATCAGAATCAGAAGATGAGCCTTCTGCTTTTCCTTTCCGGCTCCCCCGTCAATTGGGGCCCGGGGGCTGCTACTTTATTGTCACGCTTTTTGCAATCCGGCCATTTGCATCCCGGACTCGCACCATGAACGGTTCCAGCGCGGGGGAGACGAATATGCTGAACGGATGCCCGGTGCGGCGCACGGTTCCTTTGGCGGCGATTTCCAGAGTTGGGTCCAGGCTGTATGTGGAAATCGCCGCGCTCAGGCTGCCGACATAGCCTGGTGGCAGGCGACTCCCGATGACCTGATACCGGAAGGGCGGCAGATCGCCGAAATGCGGCAAAAAGTACGGGTCGCTGACAGCAGACCGAAACGCAGCCAGCGCGGGAGAGCCGTCCGGCAGGGAATAATCATTAAGCTGACGCCCCGCCCGCGCCGTCGCGAGATTATTGCGCGGGAACCAGCAGAACATTTTCAGCCGGGGGAAGCGTATCTTAATGGCGTCCATCAGGTCAAAGATACGCGCTGCGGCAAACCCGTCGGCGTCGCGCCCTTCCACCCGGCTGCGGCGGGACACGCCGCACTCGGTCAAACACAGCGGCTTCCGGGCGGCGTACCTCGCATAAAACGGCGCAATGAACGATGCCGGGCCATCTAAATATGCCGGGCGACTCAAATTGTCATCGTTGAAGCGGACCAAGTACAGGCTGATGCCGACCCAGTCTACCACGTCATCACCGGGGTAATACTTGTCCAGATTGTAGGTCGGCACCGCACCCGGCGCCCAGACCAGCGCGACGTTCGACGTATACCGATTGACTACGGCATGGACTAGACGGAATGCTCGCCGGTAGGCGGCCGGGTCGCGCCCCCAGAGTGTCCAGTTGCCGTTCATCTCCCCGCCGAACCGCAGAAAAACCGGGCAGCCGCACGCCGCTGCGTCTTTGGCCCACTGGTTCAAGTAGTCGTCATCCTGGACTGCGTAAATGTTGCGCGGCTCCCACGCAATTTGAATGGCCCGTCCTGCCTGCGCCTGCCGTGCGGCCCATTCGGACGGAAACGGTGCGCCGTAGGGGCTGTAATCAAAGCACAGCGCCAATTTTTTGCCTACACGCCGCCCGAAATGGTCCGCGTCGTCGCCATCGGCGTAGTCATCCAGCGCCCCCAGATAGCACCCTGCCGCAGGCTCCAGCTTCGCCAGCTTTGGCCCCCGAGCCGGCACCGGGGCCGTCACCGCCAGCGCGAAATCGGTGCGAATGCGCTCCGCCCGCCGCTCTTCAATCTCCGCCGCCTGCGGGTCTCCGGTACGTCGCCGGATAGCCGCTTCCTGCGCGTAGGCCGCCGCCGCCGCTTCATACTGCCCCGCCCGTTCATGCGCTTCGCCGAAGGCGCGGGCATCGGCGGCGGTACGGAAATGGGGGACGGATTGAGCGGAAAGGGGTAAAGAGCAGGTGAAGAGTAGGAAGAAGACGAAAAACAAAGGGAACACGGGGCCAAACCCCCGTGCTTCAAAGTGCAAGCTCCCGCCTGCGCGGGCGAAGATGTGAAGACTGGCATTTCTGATGCCCGCGCAGGCGGGGAATTGCTCCTTTGAAGCACGGGGGTTTGGCCCCGTGTTCCCTTTGTTCTTTGCATTCCCTTTCTTACCCACGCTGCATCTGCTCCCGCATCTCCGCCGGGTCCGAAACCGGCGCAAAACAGACCGTGCCGACGCAGACCGTCGCATACGCCCGTCCGTCTTTGTCCTGCGGCAGTCCGCGCTTCGCCGCGTCTTCCGGCGTCAGCGTTTCCACCGTCTTCGCGGGCGCGACAACCTTCCATGCCGCCGACTGCAATTCCCGTGTCTGCGCGTCGCTTCGCCAGTCGCCGACAATCGTAACATGCAGCCCCGGCGCAGTCGCCGCTTCCACCGCCCGCGCATAGGACGACGAAAAGTAGCCATAGTCCGCGTACTTGTCCGCGAACAGCTTCAAGGCACGTTCGGCAGACCGCTTATATTTCGCGTCTTCGGTGAACCCGGACAGGCGAATGAGCGCCAGCGCCGCGTCCGCGTTCTCGCCGATGTCCTTCTTGGGCCGCGCCAAATCGCCGATAGCGTTTGGGTCCGGCGCAAGGTCAAAGAAGCCGCCTTCGGCTTTGTCTTCCAAACTTGTGATCGTGTAGTCGGCTGTTTCCGTCGCCCCTCTTAGATAGATTGCATCGGCGGTTGCCTCATATAAATCCAGCACGGCGACTAAGGAGGCAGACTGATCGGCCAGCAAGCCGGTACTGCCCTGCGACTTGCCCTGGTCGGAGAAGTGGCGTAAAGCCAGTAGAAGTTCCGTGGTGTCATCTTCGCTGACCTCACCATAGCAGATGGTTAACTTCTCCCAAATGAAACGTAATGTCTTCTTAGCCGCCTCTAAAACCTCCGGCTCTCCCGTAATCTTGTACCGGGCCACCAGCGCAGACACCATGAGCGCGTTCCAGTTTGTGTAAACGGTGCGGTCAATGAAGGGCGTCGGCAGCGTGGCGCGGACTTGGAGCGGCTGGCCATAGTAAGCTTCTTCGGCGTCGGCGTCCTGACTGCCGGCGAACGCGCCGGTTTCCGGGTCGCGCATGTCGGTCAAAAGCCAGGCGTGGGCCGTTTTGACGACTTCTAAATAGTAGGGATCGCCCAGCACTTCAAGCGCCAGGCAGTAGACCGATGTTAACTTGGCGTTGTCTTCCAGCATCTTTTCGAAGTGCGGCACGCTCCAGTCGCGGGTGGTGCTGTACCGGAAAAAGCCGCCGGCAAACTGGTCATACATGCCGCCGTCCGCCATGCCGTGCAGGGTCTTCTCGGCGATCTCGCGCAAGGCGGCCTCTTGGGTGCGGGCGTATTCTTCCAGGACGAGGCGCAGGGCGTCGGGGTGGGGAAACTTGGGCTGCCAAGAATTTGATGAAGGCATGAAGCCGCCGTAAACGGGGTCAAACTGCCCGGCAATGGATTTCAGAACGGTTGCCGTTGTGTCCGGGTCTAGTTCCGACGGCGTCAGCGCTTCGGAGTGATCCCGCTGCTCGCGCATCTTCGCCGTCTGCTCCGCGATCTGGTCTTTATTGTTGGCGTAAACATTCGCCATGTAGTCCAGCAAGCCCGCCATGCGAGACGGGTCCACATAAGTTTCGCCGTACAGCGTGTCGCCGTCCGGGGTCAGAAATGCCGTCGTCGGCCAGCCGCCCATGTTGTAGCGGGCATTGATGTCCGGGCGTCGGTCGTTGTCCACTTTAATGGGAATGAAGTTCTTCCGAATGCGCTCCTGCACCGCCGGATCGCTGTACGTCCCCGTGTGTACCGGGTCGCCCGGAATGCCGGTGTCCATGACATGACACCAGTGGCACCAAACCGCGCCGATGTCCAGCAAAACGGGCTTGTCCTGCGCTTTGGCCTCGGCAAAGGCGTCTTCGCCCCACTCGCGCCAGGGAATAGAAGTGTGACTGTTCATAAGGAGAGTGTACCCAGAATGCCTCCCAGCCCCCAATAATGGGGGAGTCAGAGTCAGGAGAAGCCGCTTCTTTATTCCCCTCTTGCTCCCCCATTATTGGGGGCTGGGGGGAAGTTGCTGTCTTTCAGAGTAAATTGTTGTGAAAACAATCATTGACGTATTGACAACCTCCAAGACCTGTGTTATACTGCCCTATCCTGGCTTGCCATGCAGGCAAGCCCCTTGCCCTCCCCGTCGTGCCGGGAGGGAAAGGACAGTCCGCGACCAATGCACGGCCAGGGCTGCAAAGCGGCCTTTGGCAACTTCGGAAGGGAGCCATTCATGTCAACGATTTGCTTGCCGAAGCGCCGCCTCCCGCGCGGCTTCACGCTCATTGAGCTTCTCGTCGTGATTGCCATTATCGCAATCCTCGCCGCCATTCTTTTCCCAGTGTTCCAGAAAGTGCGCGAAAACGCCCGCCGGACTTCCTGTCTCTCCAACACCAAACAAATCGCCCTTGCCGTCATCCAGTATTCTCAAGATGCCGACGAGAAATGTCCTGGCGGCGTTGACGGCTACGGCGGAACGCCTGGTAGCGTCGGCGGCAGCGGCTGGGCCGGGCAGGTTTATGCTTATGTGAAAAGCACAGCAGTATTTATTTGTCCTGATGATGCCACCAACGGCGGCACGACCCAGTTGGGGGCACCCGCCCACTTCAGCTCCTATGGATTAAACGCCAACCTTGCAAAAGGTGTAGGACCAAACCCTGTTTATCCTGATGCCTGTTCACGATCCGATAGCGCATCTTTGGCGGCAATCAATTCCCCGGCAAAGACGGTTTACGCATTTGAAGTCACTGGCAGCACTGGTTATGACGTCACAACAGAAGAACTCACCCAGCCAGCCGGTACTGTCGGCAACTGCGGCGGTTCTCCTGCCGGAGAGGGTCTCGGCGCAAACTATGATCCAACCGGATACAACTCCGTGGCAACTGCGGACCAGGTTGGCGCACAAGGGGATGGTCGGCTGAAGTATGCAACTGGGTACCTAAACGGTGTGTCACAAAATTTAGGGCAATTTAACAGCCCCAATGGGCGGCACAGCGGCGGCGGCAGTGCGGGCGGCTCGAACTTCGTCATGTGCGACGGACACGCAAAATTTCTGATCGGAACTCAGGTTTCACCTGGTGCTAATGCCAAGAACCCAACCGACAAACAAGTGAATGACGGCACAGCCAACACCACGACAACAGGGATTGCTGCGGGAACCCAGGGCACTTTCGCCGATGGCGTGACACAGCCCGCCGCGACATTCAGCCTCAACTAATTGGGTACAACAAATAAAAATGAACTTTATGGACAGGAAATCTTCGGTTCAAGCCGCAGCGGTCTTTTTCATCCTATTGGCAGCCGGTTTCGCAGCCGGGTGTGCAGCTAAAAGCACAGACGCACCTGCTGCCCCACCTTCGGCGACAGATGCCAAGATGGGGAATGACTACGGCAAAGGCGTTGCTGCGGCTCATGCAGCCCAACATCAAAGTCATCCGTAGCATCAACTCAGCCGTGGCGGAAGAATTTGAACTCTTCCGCCACTGTTTAGCTTTCTCCGGCA
>CAXUBO010000065.1:0-21312 GCA_964249345.1 uncultured Armatimonadales bacterium
AAACAGGCCAAATCAATACTGGGCGCATCTGCGGCATTATCGGCACGATCTTGGGAGTGCTAGGGATTATTGGATACATTGTATTTTTCGCCGCCGTCGGCAGCAGCGCCCTGCATCATCCCGGCGGGTATGCCCCACCGCCCGCTCCAACAAGCAATCCCTGATATAAGATGAAGCCCGTCGTTCAGCGATTGAACGGCGGGCTTTTTTGTGTGCGGAGCAGTCGGTGACATGGGCATTGACGAACGAGGGCATTGACGAACGAGGGCATGAATGCCCTCGCTGGGAGGCGAAGTGCCAAGTCGCCACCTGCATGGCGGAAAATGTCACTTGTATCTGTTCTTGCCCCGCGCAGGCGGGTCATTGGCGTCTGCGCCCCTCAGCGACGCCGTTCACGGCATCGTGACATTTGCCGCATCGTGTTCCCCCCTGATGCCCCCTACCCTGCAACCTGCCGCTTCGGCAGCGTAATCTTGAAATCCTCCCACGTCGGCTTGTACCAACCGCGCTTCGTCACGCTGGCGAGGTAGGGAATTATGAGGGCACCCGGCGTCCACAGTAGCCCATGAGCTACCAATGCCAGCAGCGGCAGATGAGACACGCTTGGGTGGAAGTAAGCATGAATCCCGACAAAGAGCCACCAGCAGAGAAGAGAAAAAAAACGCACATAAAACACGCTTTTCAGCGCTTGGAACGGAAACTTTCGCCCCATCAAGACCGAAACAGCAATTGGCAGTACATAGAGGTTAATGTCGTTGGTTACTGTCGTAAGGCTTGACATATGCGCGTAATGGTTCGCCCAAAATCCTGTTAGCGAACTTATCAGCCAAGAGACGCCGAAAGTCAACGCCTGCAAGCTGAGGCAGGCAAAGATAGCTGTCATATCTGCGCGAAATCCTGTTTTGCTTTGGTGCCACTCCTGAGCCATCTTCTTCCCGAACTTGCCGGGATCGCCGAACTGCTGTAGGGCCAGCTCTAAGGCTTCTTCCGGCGGGCTGCCGAGTTCTTCGTTAGCGGCGGCCAGCGCTTCCAAATGCTGCCGGACTTCCTGGTGTATCTGCGTGCGCTCGTCGGCAGGCAGACGCTTGAGCGGGGCGTTGAGACGCTGGAACCACTGTTCCACTTGAGGATCGTTAAGCGGGTTGAGCATGGGGGGTTTCTCCTTTGTTTCCGGCAAGCGTGTCGCCGAGAACAGCGTTGACGGCAGCCGAAAAACGCTGCCAAGACCGGAGCGAGGCGGCGAGACGTGCCGCGCCGGCGTCGGTCAGCGTGTAGATGCGCCGGGCCGGGCCGGAGTCTTGAGTTTCCCAGGCGCTTTGGACAAGCCCTTCGCGCTCTAAGGCCCGCAGGGCGGGGTACAGCGCCCCTTCGCCGACTGTGAGGGCAGCGGCGCAGCGGCGCTCAATCTCGCGGGCGATGGCGTAGCCGTGGCGCGGGCTGTCTTGCAGCACGGCAAGGATGAGGAGCGGCGTACTGCCTTTTTTGAGTTCTCCGTCTTCATGGGTCATGGGCGGCTCCGGGTGGTGAAGATGAGGCTATTATACATGAGGTTTTGAGGTATGTCAAGAAGCGGAACGCCAGAATGCGAGGGAATAAATTCCTCTCGCTGAATAACGTCCTTCAGACGAAAGACTGGCAGCTACTTAGCTTTCCTATCTTACCGTCCGAAGGACGTTATTCAGCAGATACGAAGTAATGCTGTAGGCATAGTAGAGTTCACTCCCTCGCATTCTGGCGCTTTATCCCAGCCAATTGACCGCCCGCGCCAGCCCGATGATCGAAACGCCGTCAGTAATGCGTCCGTCCATCGCCATTGCATAGGCTTCCATGAGCGGCAGGCGGCACACGGCAAGAACTTCGTCGCCTTCGGGCTGGGCGTCGCCGGCAGTGAGGTTTTGGGCCAGAAAGATTTGGCCGGCTTCATTGGTGACGGAGTTTGACAGGTGGAACAAGCCAAGATCAGTCCAAAGAGACGCGGTCAGGCCGGTTTCTTCATGCAGCTCGCGCTGGGCGCTGACGAGCAGCGGCACGGACAGCGGGCCGCCGCCTTCCGGGAGTTCCCAAGAATAGACGCCGAGCGGGTAACGCCACTGGCCGACCAAAAGCGTGTCGCCGTTGTCAAAAACCGGGACAATGCCGAGGGCGTAGTTTTGGAACTCAACGACGCCGTAGATGCCGTCCTGACCGTCGGCGCGAATGACATGGTCTTCGCGGACGCGAATCCAGGGGTTGACATAAATCTCGCGGCTGCCGCGTGTTCGCCACGGGTTTTCGGGTTCAAGTTCGCTCATAACGCTATAATACGGGATTTTGACCAGCAATGCGATATTGTGATTTTTTTCACGGACTTTCTGGGTACACTAGAGGCGATTATTATAGAGGAGACCGGCAGATATGCCACACACACGAGTCGTTATTGTTGGAGGCGGATTTGGCGGGCTGAAAGTCGCGCAGACGCTGGAAAAAGAAATGCACTTAGGGGACTCGGTTGAGATCACGCTGATCAGCCGGGACAATTTTCTGCTGTTCACGCCGTTTTTGACGGAGGTTCTCGGCGGGGTGCTGGATGAAGCGGATGTCATCTCGCCGATCCGTGCGTTCTTGAAGAAGACCAACTTCATCATGGGCGAAGTGACCAACATTGACATGGCGGCAAAGAGCGTTACTTACCGGCGGCCTTTGACCGACGAGACCGAAACCGTGCAGGCGGACCATCTGGTGCTGAGCCTTGGCAGCACAACATCGTTCCACGGCCAGGAGAACGTGGAGAAGCACGCCTTCACGCTGAAATCGCTGGATGATGCGACCCTGCTGCGGAACCACCTCATGGCCGCACTGGAGCAGGCCAACGAAGAAACCGACGGCGTCGCCCGGCGGGCGTTCCTGACCGTCATGGTCGTCGGTGCAGGCTACACGGGAGTCGAAGCGGCGGGGTCCATCCGCGACATGATGAAGGAAGCTGCCAGCGGCTACCCGCGCGTGCGTCCCGACGAAATCCGCGTGGTGCTGGCAGACATGGCCGAAGATATCCTGCCGACCATTGACCCCTCCCTTGCCAAGTATGCGATCCGGCAGCTCCAAAAGCGCGGAATTGAGATGCGGCTGGGCCAGAAGATTGCCAAAATTGACGAGCGCTCCGTGACTCTCAGCAAAGGCGAGTTTATCCCGGCCCGCACGGTTCTCTGGTCGGCGGGAGTCATTCCCTCGCCGCTGACACAGACTCTTCAGTGCGAGAAGGACAAAAAAGGCGCGATTGTGACCGAGCCGACGATGCAGGTCAAAGGCATGGACGGCGTCTGGGCGATGGGTGACTGCGCCCATATCCCAAACCTGCTGGAAGACGGACGCCCCTATACAGGAACCGCGCAGAACGCCGAGCGCGAGGCGAAAAAGCTGGCTCGTAACATTCTGGGCCTCCTGCGCGGCAAGAAGCCGGAACCATTCCTATTCCGCACGCTGGGTGAGTTCGTGAACTTAGGCCATCAAACAGCAGTCGCCCAGATCAAGGTCTTTAAGTTCTCCGGCCTTTTGGCCTGGTTCTTCTGGCGCGGGACCTACCTGGTAAAAATCCCGCATTGGAGCCGCAAGTTCCGGGTCGTCAACAAGTGGACCCTGGACACAATCTTCGGGCGCACAGCGTTGGAGACCGAGACGCCGCGCCTGCTGCGAAACCACTATGATAACCGCCAAGTGGCGGCGGAAGAACCGGCGACTGTTGGGTAGCCATTAAAAAAGCCCCCACGCATTCTGCGCGGGGGCTTTTGTGTTTGTTACGCGGACAGCGGCTCGGCTTCTGCCGTATCAGTAGACGGCGTGAACGTGATTGTCCGCGCTTCCTGGCGCTTGCGAAAATGGATCATTTCCCATTGATGGATGTAATCCAGCACCACTAAGGCCATTTTGCGAGCCTCGGACTCCGGCATTTGAAGCGTCAGGCTGTCGGTGGCTTTAACCATCTTGATTTGGCCTTGTCCATAGATTTCGCCCTGACCGTTGTCAATGCGAAGCACATACGGCTGCCGGTACTTGGCTTCCTTCTTGAACGACAGCACACGCGCTTCGGTATAGTCGTCATGGGCGCTGCCTTTCTGGTCCTCAAAGCTTGTGAACGACCCTGCCAGCAGGTCGGTGCAGACCAGCTTCATATCGTCGGCGTCCACATAATGCCGGACCCGCTGCACAGCTTTGTTGCTTTCGTCCAGCTCCACGAGCGTAAACGCAACTTTGCTGCGCTTGGGGTCAAAGGCCAGCAGGTCGGTGATGTCCAGCAGCTTGTCTTTGGCGACAAACCGGAAAATCTGGATTTTCGTCACTTCGCGCCCCACGCCGTTTTCTCTTGTTTCGTAGTTGTTCATTGTCAGTTCTCCTTAAACCAGGTCAAGTATCAGCTTCATCTTTCCAAAGCAGTCCGCGCACGATTGCGCTAATTGTTGTTTGTGCCACCTGGTACTCGTTGGACAGCACCAACTGGCTAACACTCCCTGCCGCGTACCGAGCGCGTATTTCTTCAACTTGTTTACGGTCTAAGATAGCACGCCCATTTAGTTCACCACGGTAGCGTTCAGGATGCAGATGTGAACCGTGCCTGTTTCCTCTTGCTACTCTTTCAGGATGAGTATGTGAGCCATGCCGCTCTCCCTTTGCTTGTCTTCCTTTGCTGACGGTGTCGTTACTGTTATCTTGATGCGTGCCGACAAACAAGTGACTCGGTCTCACACACTGTCGATTATCGCAAGAATGACAAACAACAAGCCCTTTAGGAATTGGCCCTACGGCATAAAGATACGCGACACGATGCGCCTTATACATCTTGCCGGCGATCTTGAAGCAGCCATAGCCCTGCTGAAACATTGTTCCGTGCCATAGCCAGCAGCCTTCGCCAGTTTGATCTACCTTGCTCCTAAACCGCTCGCGGTCTGCCTCATCACTACGCCATGTTCGGTAGGGCGCTCGTACTGCGATTTTGCCTTCATTGTACGAAGGCTTAAGCAGGTTCAGATAATGCTGTTCCCGAAGAGCAAGATGTTCTGCCTGCTCAACCAATTCCAGCGTAGCAATTGCAAATGCATCAAACCCAAACTTGTTGTAATCGCTTTGCAGGAGCGCGTTCTTATGCCGGTTGTTCTTTAAGTGCCAGAGGTGGTCAGACCACCGCTCATTTATGTCAATAGAACTGCCGATATAAGTCTCGGCAGTTCCTATTTTGGTAATCATGTAGATGCCTTGTATCCGTGGCATAAAGCTCCTCCTTAGCGTTGTGTGTTAAAGCACCTTGCGATAGCCGCAAACCGGGTTGTCGCCTAAGCTGCTCCAGCAATCATGTACAACCAAGTAACCGCGGCCTCCCACGTAATAAGCATTTGCGACAAGCTCATCGCCACACTGGGGGCAGGTGCCGCGCACCCACTCCGGACGGGGACGGTCGGAAGTTCCGTCGTAAGCCTGCCGGACACTTTCCACGGCGGCGTTTGTTTCCAAAATGGTATCCATCATTAATTCCTCTCACTAAACCAAATCTAATTGTCGTCACTTCTTACACATTTATTATAGCGTAACTGCCAGCGACTGTGAATAAAATAAGAAGAGGGCCAAATTCGATGTGCTGAAATTCTCATGTCGTGAGAATTTTTCGCGGTAGAAATACAGTAATGAGAAAGGCGGGAACACCCGATAATCCATTTAAAGGGGAGTGCTGCCATGTTTCTTTGGGTTGCCGCCGGCTACGTTCTGTCCGCAGTCGTATTTTATTCCTATATCGCCGCGACCGCGCAGGAAGACCCGTACCAGGATGCCGGAACCCTGGCGGAAACAACGGAGTGGGAGTGGACACGCGAACAAAACAGCCGCCGAGCGGCCTGAGTAGGGCAGTCATGGGCAAGACGCAAAAACAGCCTGCCGGATACTCCGGCAGGCTGCTCTATTAGCTGCGGCTTGCGTAGAAAAAACTAAGATGGGGTGCGGAAGGCGATGCCAACCAGAATGCTGACGACAAACCAGGCAATCCCGGTGTAGCGCGTGTAATTTTGCAGGCGCTCCTCGAAACCGGGCTTGCCTTTAAAGTTTGCGCTGACATTGCCGCCGATGGTGCCGGTCAATCCTTCGTTCTTTGAGGTCTGAGACATGACCAGCAGCACCAACGCAATGCTGATCAGGGCTTGCAGAACCAGCAGAATAATTTGAAAGGCGTTCATAACGTCGTCACTTCTCCTCATTTACCGCGCCGGTCGTCACGCGCGGCTCCTGCGGATAGGCGGCTGCCGGCAGCGAGGGCGGCGCAGCCGCCTTGTCGTCGTCGTTTGTCGCCTTCTTGAACTCTTTGATACCCTCACCCAGCGACTTACCAAAGCCCGCCAGCTTGGAGCCGCCGAACAACAACAGAACCACAACCGCGATTATCACCATGTCCTGCGGACCGCCAAAACCAAATGCTAAGGGAACCATGTCAGTGTCCTTTCTTTTCTGCGGCGTCTAAGATTGCATTCTCAGGCGCTGGTATGCTCTCAGACGTCAGCTTGATGTCATGCTCGATCTCAGGCTTCAACACAGAATGCACCGCCGGAGCCATGAAATCTTCTGGGTCCTGATCGTAAGACTTGCGCGTGACGGCTTTTTCCACCGTTGCGCTGCTCGTTCCCGCATACGGGTTGCCGTATTCATGCGGCGGCGACATCACGGGCTTGTAAACCGACTCGACTTCGGAGTGGACCGAATGCGCCGCGCCGGTGATTTCATCAGTGATTTTCCGCATCTCGCGGAGTGCCTGACCAAGCTGTTTGCCGACTTCCGGCAGCTTCTTCGGCCCGAAGACGATCAGCGCCAGCACCATAATAATCGCGATGTCCGCCGGACTGCCAAAGCCAAACGCTAGGGGAAGCATGGTATCTCCTCGCCCTTCTCGTGCAGGGCCTTTTTCTTTTACGGCGGCAGGCCCCGGCCGAAGTTCCCTAAAGTTTCAGTTGCAAGCAGCTTCTTAACGCTTGTTCTTAACGCTTGGAGAACTGGAAACCGCGACGCGCACGCTTCCGGCCTGCCTTTTTGCGCTCTTTAACTCGCGGATCACGGGTGAGGTAGCCTAGCTTTCGTAGCGCGGGCCGCAAGTCGGGATCGGACTCGACAAGGGCTTTAGCGATGCCGTGGCGTACTGCACCGGCCTGGCCGGAGATGCCGCCGCCGAGGGCGCGGATGAAAACGTCAAAACGCCCCATCGTTTCCGTCACTTCAAACGGCTGCACAATGAGCGCCTCTAAAGACGCGCGTCCAAAGTACTGGCCCGTGGTGCGGTTGTTGACCGTAATGTTGCCCGGTCCCGCCGACAGCCAGACTTTCGCCGTGGCGTTCTTGCGGTGGCCCGTGCCATAGTAGCGTGTTGTATCTGCCATAATTGTTCCCTGAATACCTAGAAGTTTAAGCGATGTTCTGCGGCTGCTGCGCTTGATGCGGATGCTCGGCCCCGGCGTACACACGCAGCTTCTTGAGCGTCTGCGCTCCCAGCGTGTTGTGCGGCAGCATTCCCTTGACGACGCGCATCATGGCGACGACCGGGTCTTTTTCAATCTCGCGTCCGCGTGTGACGCTGCGGATACCGCCGGGATAAAGCGTATGGCGGTAAATTGGCTCGTCTTTCTTGTTGTTGCCGGTCAGCATAACTTTGGCGGCGTTGATGATGATGACATGGTCGCCGCAGTCAACGTGCGGGGTCCATTCCGGCTTGTTCTTGCCGCGCAGGATTTTCGCGGCTTCCACAGCCAGCCGGCCCATAGATTGATTCGTGGCGTCTAGGACAATCCACTTCCGATTTTTTTCCATCTCCAGCGGCTTGGCGCTATAGGTAGACATTTTGTTTCTCCAAGTGATAATCTGTCAGTAGTCAACGCGCAGGAGACATAACCCCTGCGGCGCGGCGGGCGCAATCGGGTTCATAACCCGGTCGCGCGTCGCCAGTATTTCTTCCAATGTTTCCGCAGGCACTTTGCCGGAGCCGACGGCGATGAGGCCGCCGACCAAGTTGCGGACCATTGTCCGCAGAAACCCGTTTGCAGTCGCCGTCACCAGCACACCGTTCGGCACGCGCCGCACGGACAATCGGCGCAGATCACGCACCGTCGTCCGGCCCGGATTGCCGCCCTGCCGAGCAAAGGCCGCAAAGTCATGCACTCCCACTAACGGCTGCGCGGCCTGCCGCATCAGGTTCACGTCTAAATCACCCCGGTAGTGCAGGCTATACCGGCCCCACAGCGCAGAGCGTGTGCGGCGGGTCCAGATCAAGTACCCGTAAGTGCGCTGCCTGGCCGAAAAGCGGGCGTGGAACTCCGGCGCGGCTTCCTCCGCCTTTGCAATCGCCGCATCCGGCGGAAGCAGACTGTTCAAAGCGATAGCCCAGCGTTCCAAAGGCAGGCAGCTTTCGGTCTGGAACGAAACGACTTGCCCTAGCGCGTGAACGCCGATATCCGTCCGCCCCGCCCCATGAAGCGTGATGTTTTCATGCGGCACTAAACGCTTCAAGGTTTCTTCCAGCACAGATTGAACCGTGCGCTCCCCCTGCCCCTGCCGCTGGTAGCCGCTGAACTCTGTGCCGTCGTATTCCACCGTCAGCTTGAGCGTTCGCACAGCCTCTTCCACACTCTCGTAAGATCAGCGGACCCGGTTCGGCTGGCCGGTCTTCTCCGGCGTCACCGGCATTCCAAGCTCGCGGTCAGTGCCAAGCGAGAGCTGGACAATCGGGGCGGCATCGCCGCGCCGGGTGCCGATCTTGACCGTACGGGTATAGCCGGAGCCGGTCTTGAACTCCGGTGCAATCTGCGTGAACAGGTGATGCACCAGCGTCTCATCACTTAAATAGGCACGGGCGAGGCGGCGGGCATGGACCGTGTCCACACGCGCCCCGGTGATCAGCTTCTCGGCAATGGATCGGACGTCTTTTGCGCGGGTCTCCGTAGTCTGGATCGTCTGGTAAATGAACAGCGCCCGGACCAGGCTCTTCAAAAGCGCCCGGCGCTGGTCGCTCGGCAGGCCGAACTTGCGGCCGCCAATACGGTGGTTCATAGTGAAATTCCTTTAATCTTCTTCCAACTCGGCGGCTGCCGCCTCGTCGTCATCGTCGTCTTCATCAGAATAAGCGGCATCATCGTCAGTTGCACCCGGAATGGTGAGGCCCAGCGACGACAGTTTTTCTTTCACTTCCGTCAGTGACTTCTTGCCGAAATTGCGAATCTGCATCAGCTCGCTTTCCGGGATTTTCACCAAGTCGCCGATGGTCAGCACCGAAGCTTTCTTCAGGCAGTTATAGGTGCGGACCGAGAAGTCAAGCTCTTCAATGCGTGCATCCGGCGCACCGGGAATGCCTACCGGGAACGCACTGCCGTTCGCGCTGCCGAGCCGGCCGCCGAGGCCCTGCGGGAACTCGACAAAGCGGTGGAACAGGGTTTCAAGCTGCTCCGCCGCCTGGGAAAGCGCTTCGCCGGGAGGCATCGTTCCATTGGACCAAACTTCCAGCGTCAGACGCTCGAAGTCGGTCTTGAAGCCGACGCGGGTGGCTTCGACGTTAAACGAGACCTTGCGGACGGGCGTAAATGACGCGCCAATCGGGATATTGCCGATGACCTGCTTGCTTTTGTCCTGTTTTTCGGGCAGCACATAGCCCTTGCCCTGTTTGATGGTCAGCTCCATAGAAAGATGGGCTTTGTCGTCTGCAAGTGTCGCAAGATGCACTTCTGGATTAACGATCTCCACATCGCTTGGACACTGGATGTCCGCGCCGGTCACATGGCCTGGGCCGGTGACGTCAATCTTGATGACATGCGGTTCCGGCTCGGTTCCGTTAAGAGCGGCGGCAGGACGGCTATGCACTTTGACGTACAGGTCCTTCAAGTTCAGGATCAGTTCCGTCGTATCTTCCTTGACACCCGGAATTGTCGAGAACTCGTGCAGCACGCCATCAATTTTGATGGATGTTACCGCCGCGCCGGGAATGGACGAGAGCAGGACGCGGCGCAGGGAGTTTCCCAGCGTCACACCATAGCCACGGTCCAGCGGTTCCACCACAAATTTTCCGTAAGTATCGGTCTGCTCCAGCGTCTCGATGCGCGGGGCAGTCGGGTCCATTGTCTCTGGCATCGTATTCGTCACTCCTTCAGGCGGCCCGGCACACGCGCGGCAACAGGAGAAAACCCGCCGGTATAGCGGCGGGTTTTCGTCCCGGCAACAGCGCTGCGCTTTGGGCGAAGCCTGACTGTTATCGCGAGTAGTACTCGACGATTAGCTGCTCAGTCACATCCGTATCAATCATGTCGCGGGACGGCACGGCAACCACCTTGCCGGTGAGCGAGTTGGCATCAAACGTCAGCCACTCAGGGATGCGCCGGCCCATGCCGCGCAGGGAGTCCAGCATCGGCTGCATCTTGCGGCTGTTCTCGCTAACGGTGATCGTCTCGCCGACACGCACCTGATACGAGGGGATGTCCACCCGCTTGCCGTTGACCAGGAAATGGCCGTGGGAAACAAACTGGCGGGCCTGAGCACGGGATGCCCCCAGATTGAGGCGGTAAATCACGTTGTCTAAACGGGTTTCCAGCAGAGACAGAATGTTCTCGCCGGTCACGCCTTTACGGCGCAGCGCTTCGTCCACATAGTTGCGGAACGGGCGCTCCAGAACCCGGTACGTTCGCTTCATCTTCTGCTTTTCGCGAAGCTGATGCGCGTACTCAGTGGTCTTCTTCTGCATTCCCTGGCCGTGCATCCCCGGCGGGTAGTTGCGGCGCTCGATGGCACACTTCTTGGTGTAGCAGCGCGAGCCTTTCAGATACATCTTTATGCCTTCGCGGCGGCACTGCCGGCAGCGGGCATCACCCGACTTTGAGACGGGTCCTTTTTTCACGGCGGTCATCGGTTACTTGTTCTCCAAAAACTAAGGACGTGGGCAAAACTAAACGCGGCGGGGCCTAAACACGCCTGCGCTTGGGGGGGCGGCAGCCGTTATGCGGGATAGGTGTGACATCTTTAATGATGCTGACTTCAATGCCGACGGCCTGCAAGGCGCGGATAGCCGTTTCGCGGCCTGATCCGGGTCCTTTCACATGAACGTCCACCCGGCGCATTCCATTATCCTGTGCGATGCGCCCCGCTTTTTCTGCGGCAAGCTGTGCGCCAAACGGGGTTCCTTTGCGCGAGCCTTTGAAGCCGACTGAGCCGGCGCTGGCCCAGGAAATCAAGTCGCCTTTGACGTCGGTAATAGATACAATCGTGTTGTTAAACGTGCTTTGGATATGCACAATGCCTTGTGCAATGTTCTTTCGCTCTTTCGGCTTTTGCCGCTGCGTTGTTTTCTTCTGTGCCATTCGGTCTGAAATGTCTCCTATCATCCCGTCCCAACTCGCTTGGTGAGTCTCTCACGAGACTTTCTAAATGAGAGGGGCGGTACAGGACCCGCATGAGTGCGAGTTCAGTTTACTTCTTGATCTTCTTACTTCTTGATCTTCTTCTTACCGGCCACAGCGCGGCGCGGGCCACGGCGGGTGCGGGCATTGCTTTTGGTTTTCTGGCCGCGCACCGGGAGACCTCGGCGGTGCCGGATCCCCCGGTAACAGCCGATCTCCTGTAAGCGCCGGATGTTGATCGTGATCTGACGCTTCAAGTCGCCTTCAACCCGGAACTCGCGCTCAATCGTCTCGCGGAGCGAGTTGACTTCCGACTCAGTCAGATCACGAACGCGGGTATCCGCGCTCACGCCGTTCTTCGCCAGAATGTCGCGGCTGCTGGTCAGCCCGATCCCGAAAATGGAAAGGAGCGCGTACTCTACCCGCTTATCGCGGGGTAGGTCAACGCCTGCAATACGTGCCAAAAGATGCCTCCTAAAATGATCTCACGGAATGGCCGAGGGTTTAGCCCTGGCGCTGCTTGTGTTTCTTGATGACGCAGATCACGCGCACGATGCCGTCGCGCTTGATCACTTTGCACTTGTCACAAATCTTCTTGACGGATGGCCGCACTTTCATAATAAACTCCTCATGGGCAGGGGTAAGCCCTGCCGCTACTTATACCGATACAAAATTCGGCCACGAGTCGGGTCATAGGGAGACAGCTCCACTTTCACCCGGTCCCCCGGCAAAATTTTAATGAAGTTCATGCGTATCTTGCCGCTCACCTGAGCCAGCACAACATGGCCGCCTTCAATGTTGACGCGGAACATGGCGTTCGGCAAAGTCTCAGCGATTGCGCCTTCCACTTCGATTGCCTTTTCTTTGGCGTAAGTTTCTGATTCTTCAGCACGCCGCTCATCACGGGCAACATGCTGTTTGCGTGGTCTTCGAGGCATACCTTCTGTTAATTCTCCTGCACTTGCGTTTCTGGCAGCTATTTTTCTGGCAGCTATTTTTCTTGCGAGGGCGGCAGGGTCAAAATATCCGGGCCGTCCTCAGTGATTGCGACAGTATGCTCGAAATGGGCCGACAGCGACCCATCCGAGGTAAAGATAGTCCAGACATCGCCTTTGTGGTGCGCGACATCATGCTTGCCGATATTGACCATCGGCTCAATGCAGATGGTCATTCCTGCCCTGAGACGTTCTCCGCGCCCTGGCTTGCCGTAGTTCGCGACCTGCGGGTCTTCATGCGGCGTCTGCCCGATGCCATGCCCCACCAGATCACGCACAACCCCGTACCGGCTGCGCTCCGCGTGGCGCTGGATCGCCGCGCTGATGTCTCCGACAGTGTTGCCGACACGGGCCTGCGAAATTCCTCGGAACAGTGCTTCCCGCGAAACCGTCAGCAGGTTCTTGGCGGCAATGGAAACCGTTCCGACCGGGACTGTGAGCGCCGCGTCCGCACACCAGCCGTCAATAGATGCGTCTAGGTCTAAGCTGACAATGTCGCCTTCGATTAAAACGCGCTTACCGCTTGGAACGCCATGCACCACTTCATTGTTGACCGAAATGCATGTATTGTGCTTGTATGGAACCCGGCTGAATGACGGCTTGTAGCCCAGCAGCGCCGGTTTTGCCCCGCGCTTTTTCAGCACTTCCGCCGCCACTTCGTCCAGGTCCAGCGTCGTCGTCTCGCCCGGCACAATGGCATCCCGCATCGCCGCCAGCGCTTCGGCGACTGCCCGGCCTGCTCGGCGCATCATTTCTATTTCTTCTGCACTCTTCAGGCGAACCATCCGCGTAGTATACCCTCTCACGCCTTATTTTGCAAGTGCGCTGCGCTTTGGATGCGCTGTGTTACCGCTTCAGGAGCGCCCTCCGCATCAACGCGCCGAAGCAGGCCGCGCTTGTCGTAATAGGCTTGCAGAGGCGCGGTCAAACTGCGGTATACTTGCAGCCTGTGGCGGACTGCGTCCGGCTCATCATCAGGCCGCCGCACCAGCGCCGCACCTTCGTTGTCACAGCGCCCCGCCTGCTTTGGCGGGTGATGCTGCTGATTATAAACAGTGCCGCAGGCAGGACAAATAAGGCGCCCGGACAGACGCTCCACCAGCGACTCTTCGGCAATTTCCAAATCTACCACCGCGTCTAGCGGCTGCTCAAACGCCTCTGCTTGAGGAACGTCACGCGGAAAGCCGTCCAAGATGTATCCTGCCTGCGCGTCCGGCTCGGCCAGCCGCCGTCCGACCCAAAAGATAATGTCCTGATCGGACGCAAAGTTCCCGGCGGCGATTGCCGCCTCAATTCTGCGCCCGAACTCCGTCCGCCGCGCGATGTGGTCCCGGATAATATCGCCTGTCGCCACATGCGGCACGCCGTAAGCCTCTGCCAGCGCCTGCCCCTGCGTTCCCTTGCCGGCGCCGGGCGGGCCCAGCAGCACTAACCGCACTCATTTGTCCTCATCAGCGTATGAAGCCTTCGTAGTTCCGCATCAAAAGCTGCGCTTCAATCGCCTGCATTGTGTCCAGCGCGACGCTGACAACGATTAAAAGCGAGGTGCCGCCAATCAGTGTAAACGTGTTTGTTGTGCCGGTCAGCTCTGGAATCCAGTAGTTCAGCAGCGCGATCAGCGCCAGAAACAGAGCGCCCGCCAAAGTGATGCGCGTCATCACCTTGTCCAAATAATCCATTGTTGCTTTGCCGGGCCGGATGCCTGGAATGAACGAGCCGTACTTCTTAAGGTCATCGGACATTTGCTCAATGTTCATCGTCACCGACGTATAAAAGTAGGTGAAAAACACGATAATCGCCGCATAAACTAACCCCGTAATCGGGTTCTTGCCGGGTGAAAGCCAGTTTGTCGCATTGTGCAGGAACCCGCCGAGCGGCGTTGTCGCTGGCACAAACGTCGCAAAGGTCGCCGGCAAAAGCTGAATGGACAGCGCGAAGATGATCGGAATGACGCCCGCAGACGCAATCCGAAACGGCAGGTAGGAAGTCCCACCCTGCGACATCTTGTTGCCGACAATTTTGCGGACGTGCTGGATCGGAATTTTGCGCTGGCCGAGCGTGACAAATACAACGCCAATGACCGTTGCGAAGAACGCGACAATCAAAATCAGTGCCTGCCAGGGCTTCACCGTCCCCGCAACGATTTCCTGGCCCGTGGCGACAAGCTGACCCGGCAGCCGCACCATGATGCCGCAGAAGATAATCAGCGAAATACCGTTGCCGATACCTTTGTCGGTAATCTGCTCTCCCAGCCACATCAAAAACGCCGTTCCCGCCATCATGGTCACGATGACCTCAAAGTTCAGAAAAAGGTTGGAAGAAAGAGCGTTGCCATGCCGCAGGTAGATCACAAAGCCGATAGACTGTGCCAGCGCCAGCCCCATCGTCAAATAGCGCGTGTACTGAGCAATCCGCTTGCGCCCGGACTCGCCTTCTTTGGACAATTCCTGCCACGAGGGAATCGCAAACGTCAAAAGCTGCATGATAATGGAAGCGTTAATGTACGGCACAATGCCCATGGCAAAGACCGTGAACCGCTTCAGCGCACCGCCGGAGAATACATCTACCAGGTTCAGGATGCCGCCGCTCTTAAACAGCGCCGATAGCGCATCCGTGTTGATGCCCGGCAGCGGAATGTGCAGGCCGACCACATACACGGCGAACATGGCGAAAATGAACATCAAGCGGCGGCGCAGCTCCGGGATTGCCCAGGCCGCGACCATTGCTTCAATGAACGGCGTATTGGAGCCGCTGCGCGGCGCTGCAATCGGTCTGCGTGCTCCTCCGCCTCCGGGGGCAGGAGCAGCATTGGCAGTTGGTCTTTTAATAGCCATTGATATGCCTCAACTACACAATTTCTGTCGTTCCGCCGGCTGCCGTGATCTTTTCCATTGCGCTCTTAGAGAACTGCCCGGCGCGGACAATCAGCTTCTTCGTCAGCGAACCGTCGCCGAGTATCTTGACCGTGTTCTTGATGTCGCCGATCAGGCCGGCATCATACAGCGTTTCCGGCGTAATCGTTGCGCCGTCGTCAAAGCGCTCCAGTGCGCCCAAATTGACCACGGAAAACGGCGTCTTCGGCGGGGCGTTAAAGCCGCCTTTGCCGGCGATGCCGCGGTTCTGCGGCAGGCGGCGATGCAGCGGCGTCTGGCCGCCTTCAAAGCCGGGCTTGGTGTTGCCTCGCGCCTTGTCGCCTTTGTGGCCGCCGCCGGATGTTTTGCCCGTGCCGGAGCCGGGGCCACGTCCGATGCGCTTGCGCTCTTTGCGTGCGCCTTCGTTTGGTTTCAGTTCAGAAAGGTTCATTGCCCAACTCCGAGTCCTTCATGCGGACCATAATGTTTTTTGCGGCCGATTTTTGCTGCCGGTTTCGACAGAACTTGACCGTCCGCCGCCTCAACAGTGAGGACATGCGTGATTTTCTTGATCATGCCCCGGATCGGCGCACAATCAGGCTGCGTGACGCTCTGGCCGATTTTGTTCAGGCCGAGCGCCCGCGCCGTGAGGCGCTGGCTTTTTTCGTAGCCGATCAAACTCCGGGTCAGGGTGATTTTCAGTTCTGCCATCAGTTATGCTCCCCCTTCGGGTGTAGAAGTGGCGCTGGCCTGCGCGACATCAGCCGCGTCAACCACGCCGACGGCGTTTGGGGAAACTGTGGTTTCCGGCATGGCTTCAGTCGGCGTC
The DNA here is from genome assembly GCA_964249345.1 of uncultured Armatimonadales bacterium. Lineage (GTDB taxonomy): Bacteria > Armatimonadota > Armatimonadia > Armatimonadales > Capsulimonadaceae > JANXMY01. The sequence goes on from CAXUBO010000065.1 coordinate 16,049, forward strand.
TCAGCAATTGGCGTTTCACCGTTCGTAGAGGAAATGACCGCCGGCGCATCAGAAACGACGCTAGCGATGCCTGCCGCCGAGTCCACTTGCTCCGCCTCGCGGGCGGCATCAGCAACAGCTTTAGAGACCAAGTCGTTGACATTCAAGCCGCGCAGACGCGCCACGTCAGTCGCCCGCTTAAGCTGCTTCAGGGCGGCAATGGTTGCCCAGGCTGTATTAACTTTGTTGGACGAGCCAAGCGACTTCGCCAAAACGTCCCGCACGCCCGCCGCTTCCAAGATAGCGCGGACCGAGCCGCCGGCAACGACGCCCGTACCAGGCGATGCGGGCTTCAGCAGGACTTCCGCCCCGCCCTGCCGCAGCAGAACATCATGCGGGATCGTCGCGCCGACCATCGGGACATGGACCAGACTCTTGCGGGCCGCTTCCACGCCTTTGCGAATGGCATCAGGAATGGCGCGGGCCTTGCCGATGCCGGCCCCGACATAGCCGTTGCCGTCGCCGACAACCACCAAAATGCTCCAGGACATGGTCCGGCCACCCTTGTGGGTCTTCTGGACTTTGTTTGTTTGAATGACACGCTCTTCAAGGTTCAGCGTATCCGGGTTAATGAGTGCCATTTAGAAATCCAGTCCATTCTCGCGTGCCGCGTCGGCCAGAGCCTGCACACGCCCATGATAAAGGTAGCCGCCACGGTCAAAGACCACTTTGGAGACGCCCGCTGTCTTCGCCCGCTCGGCAACCAGTGTACCCACCGATTTGGCCGCTTCAATGTTGCCGCCCGCGCTCTTGGAAGGCGTATCGCCCTTCAGCGAGGCATCCAGCGAAGACGCCGCTGCCAGCGTCCGGCCTGCCAGGTCATCAATGACCTGGGCGTAGATATTATTAGACGAGCGGTAGACGTTCAGCCGGGGCCGGTCAGGCGTTCCAAGAACGCGCTTTCGGACGCGAATATGCCGCTTTTGCCGTGACTCGTTTTTGTTGATTTGTGCCATAATGTCGAGTTTCCTCTTGGCCCACCCGTGTCACGGACGTTTATATCTACAGTATTACTGCGTATCAGCGTCCGCGTTATGAGCCGAATAAGAACCTCACCCCGGCACAAGTGCCGACCCTCTCCTTAAGCAAGGAGAAGGTTGGGATAACTTGGAAGAACACGCATGCAACTGACGCTCTTGCTGCTCTTCCTTGCTGCTCTTTTTCTAGCCTCTCCTTAAGCAAGGAGAGGGTCGGCACTTGTGCCGGGGTGAGGTTTGTTCTACTTCTTGCCGCCCTTGCCGCCGCCTTTACCGCCGGCCTTGCCGCTCTTGCCGGCCTTGCGGCGGACGATCTCGCCCTGATAGCGAATGCCCTTGCCTTTATAAGGCTCCGGCGGCTTCAGCTTGCGGATAACGGCGGCCTGCTGGCCGACCGATTCTTTATCAATGCCGCTGATCGTCACAAACGGACGGCGCGTATTCGTATCCTGACCAACTTCAAACGAAACGCCTTCCAGCGGCTCCACGGGAACCTGATGCGAGAAACCCAGGCTCAGGACCAGCTTCGCACCGTCTTTCGCGGCACGGTAGCCGACGCCTTCAATTTCCAGAACGCGCTTGTAGCCGTCGGACACGCCGACAACCATGTTGTTGACCAGGGACCGGGTCAGGCCGTGCAATGCGCGGTCATCGTCCTGATCGGTCGGGCGCTTGACCAGAAGATTGCCTTCTTCAATTTCCACGCTCATGCGCGGGTGAATCTGGCGGGACAAAGTGCCTTTCGGGCCTTTGACTGTCAAAGTGCCGTCGGCGGCCGCCTTGACTTCCACGCCCTGCGGCAGTGGGATAGGCCGCTTTCCAATACGAGACATGGGAGGCTCCTTTAGTAATCCAAGTCTTTAGTAGACGAATGCCAAAACTTCGCCGCCGATGCCCAGCTTGCGGGCTTTCTTAGCGGTCATCACGCCTTGAGACGTGCTGACGATGGCAATGCCGAGGCCGCGCAGGACCGTCGGCAGCTTATCGTGCGAACGATAAACGCGCAGGCCGGGCTTAGACACGCGCTTCAAGTTGGTAATGACTTTCTCGCGGTTCCGAGCGCCATACTTGAGGGTGACTTTGATGTTGTCCTGCACCGGCTGCTTGACAATCTCGTAGGACTTGATATAGCCCTCTTCATGCAGGATACGGACAACTTCAATTTTAAGTTTCGAGGAGTCGACCTCAAATGACTCGTGGTTCGCGCTGTTGGCGTTCCGAATGCGTGTCAAAAGGTCGCCGACGGGGTCTGAGACCGGCATAATTTTTTCTCCCATCAGACGGGCTGCTTTCGGCAGTCCCGATATGGCTAATTTGTAATCGTTGTGCTTGCTTCGTAATCGCTGTTCTTACCAGGACGACTTGGTCACGCCAGGGATCAACCCCTGATGCGCCAGCTCGCGGAAACAGATGCGGCAGATGCTGAACTTACGCATGTATCCATGCGCTCGCCCGCAGAGCTGGCAGCGATTGTAAGCGCGGACCGAGAATTTCGGAGTCTTCTTCGCTTTTTGGATCAGGCATTCTTTTGCCAAAGGTCTTGTCCTTCTTTGTTACGCTGAGAGCGCGGAAACAGGCAATAGTATACCTGAAATCCGCGCAAAATCTACCGTACTGGCAATACTATTGCAGCCGCTCGCCCTGCTTCTCGCCGCGAAACGGAACGCCGATGGCTTTCAGCAGAGAACGCGCTTCGGCGTCGGAGGGGGCCGTGGTGACAATGATAATGTCCATGCCGCGCACTTTGTCCACTTTGTCGTAAACAATCTCCGGGAACGTGAGCTGCTCTTTGAGGCCCATCGCAAAGTTGCCGCGCCCGTCAAAGGAGTTCGGGTTGATGCCGCCGAAGTCGCGTACACGAGGCAAAGCGACATTCAGCAGGCGATCCAAGAACTCGTACATCCGGGCACCGCGCAGGGTCACCTTCGCGCCGATGCGTGCGCCCTGGCGCAGCCGAAAGTTCGCGATGGATTTCTTTGCCCGCGTCACCGCCGGCTTCTGGCCGGTGATTGTCGCAAGGTCGCTGACCGCGCCGTCGAGCTGCTTGGCATCGCCGCCGGTCTGGCCGGCCTGCCCAACGCCCATGTTCAGCACAACTTTTTCAATGCGCGGAACCTGCATGATGTTCTTGTAGCCAAACTCTTTTTGCAGGTTCGGGACGATCTCGTCCTGGTACTTTTGCTTCAATGTTGGCTGGGTCTTTGTTTCGATAGGGCTTGTTGGGTCAGCCATTGGTGATTACTCCTCCCGACTTCTTGGCGAAGCGCACACGCTCTCCGCTCTCGGTTGTCCGTATGCCGACGCGGGTTGCGGTCTTGCCGTCGGCGGGGTCAATCAACTGCACTTTGGACGCCGGGAACGGCATGGACTGTTCGATTCGTCCCCCCTGGCCTGCCGCGCCCGGTGCGCCTGCATTGCGCGGCTTCTGGTGCTTGATCACGATGTTCAGGCCTTCAACGACAACTTTGCCTTCCGAGCGCATGACTTTCGTGATCTTGCCTTCTTTGCCCTTATCTTTGCCGGTCAGCACCCGGACCGTGTCGCCGGTCAGCAGGCGCATCTTGCCGGTATACTGGGCGATGTTGCGGCGCGGGCCGCTCTTTTTCGGCGGTGTGTACATCTTAAAGCACCTCCGGCGCAAGCGAGATGATCTTCATCGCGCCTTCAAATTTGGATTCCCGCAGCTCACGGGCCACAGGTCCGAAGACGCGGGTGCCGCGCGGCGCGAGGTTGTTGGTTAGGACTACGGCGGCGTTCTCGTCAAAACGCATCACCGAGCCGTCCTGCCGGCGAATCGCCTGCCGGGTACGAACCACGACCGCTTTGACAACGTCGCCTTTCTTGACGGCGGCTCCGGGCGTCGCTGACTTCACCGCTGCCACGATAATATCGCCGATATGGGCGTACTTGGCGTTGGAGCCTTTCAAAACGCGGATTGTAAGAAGCTCTCTCGCTCCGCTGTTGTCCGCCGCCCGAAGGCGGCTGTAATCTTGAATCATTTCCTGTTTCCTTTGCGCTGCCAGCCCAGTTCCAAACGCATCCAAGCGCCTGGCTTTGTGGCCGACCCTAGCATTCCGCTTTGCGGAAATTATTTGACGAGACTATTTGACGAGATTACTTGGCTCGCTCGACGACGCGGACGACGCGCCAGCATTTGTCTTTGCTTAATGGGCGGGTTTCCATGATCTCTACGGTGTCGCCGATATGAGCGTCGTTGGTTTCGTCGTGGGCTTTCAGCTTCTTGCTTCGCTTCAAGATGCGTCCATACATCGGGTGACGAACGAGATTACTGATCGTTACCACAACCGTTTTATCCATCTTATCGCTGCTGACGATGCCGGTGCGGAGTTTGCGTCGGTTCCGGGCTTCTTCCGTCCCTACCGCCGCCTGCGTGATTGTTTCTTCTGCCATTGCTTATCCTTCCTGCTTCATCTGCGCTTCCCGCTTGATTGTCAGAATGCGTGCAATTTCCTTGCGGGCGTTATGCACAACCTTGACGTTCTCTTGCGGCTTGCTCAGGCGGTCTTTGCGGAACTGATAAATGCTTTTGTGAGCGTCCGCAATCACGGCATTTAAATCCGCTTCGCTCATGCCGCGCAGTGCCTCGCGTCGGTCTTTAATTTTATGCGCCATGCTCGGCCCTCGTTTCTGCTAAATCATCACGGGTCGCGCCCATGTCTTCAATGCCGGCCGGCTCTTCAGACAGCCCATGCGCGGCGATCTGAAGAACAGTCTCGTGCCGCGTCACGAACTTTGTCGCAATCGGCAGCTTGTGCTGTGCCAGACGCATGGCTTCTTTTGCCAGCTCTTCCGGGACACCCGACATCTCAAACAAGATACGGCCCGGCTTCACAACGGCGACCCAGCCTTCCGGGGCGCCTTTGCCCTTGCCCATGCGGGTTTCCGCCGGCTTCTTGGTGAACGGCTTGTCAGGGAAGACCCGAATCCAAATCTTGCCGCCGCGCTTGATTTTGCGGGTCATAGCGATACGCGCCGCTTCAATCTGCCGGTTGGTCATCCAGCAGGCTTCCAGGGCTTGAAGCGCGAAATCGCCGAAGTCTACGGCGTTGCCGCCCGACGCCGGTCCGGTTCGGCGACCACGGTGGACGCGCCGGAACTTGACTTTCTTTGGCATTAACATAGTTTATTTCTCCTAACGACCACCGCCGGGACGTCCGCCCCCGCCGCCAAAGCCGCCGCCACCGCCGGGACTACCACCGCCACCGCTAAATCCACCGCCGCCGGGGC
>CAXUBO010000066.1:0-9548 GCA_964249345.1 uncultured Armatimonadales bacterium
GGTCCATGCGCCACAGGGACATCTGGCCGTCGGCAGTGTGGTTGTAAAGGACGCGAGGGGCGCTGTCCGCACCGACGGCAAAGGTTGTGGCGTTCCATCCGGGGTAGGGGCCATAGGGATATTGTGCGGCTTCGGAGCCGTCGCTGTTAATGCGCCACACGCTGATGCTGCCGTCAGGGTTGTTCCACAAAAGGCGGGTGAGGTTGTCGCCGCCGACGGCGATGAAAACAGGCTGAGGCGCAGACTGGGCCAAAGTGTGTGTCAGCAGCAGGCAAAACAGCAGGCAACTCATGTAAAGGGCGAGAAAGCCGGGGCGAGAAAGCCGGGGCGAGAAAATAGCGGGCATGGTGGTCTCCAATCTTCAAGCAAAAGCGATAAGATGAACGAACACGCGATGCCTCGGAGGATGCCGAAAGAACGGGCAGGCTAGGAGGTAAATCCATGATATCACCATTTGCAAGAAATGTTTGTTAAGGCAAGATTAAATCTTTTTTTAGACTGCCTCCATCGCGCCCTGCTGCTGGTGGACCATGCGAGCGTAGCGGCCCTGGTCGCGCATCAGTTCGGTGTGGGTTCCCTGCTCGACCAGCGCACCGGCGGCGAAGACGAAGATGATGTCGGCGTTTCGGACCGTGGACAGGCGGTGGGCGGCGAGGATAGTGGTGCGGCCCCGCATCAGGCGCTCGATGGCGTCCTGAATGACCCGCTCGGATTCGGGTTCCACGGCGGAAGTGGCTTCGTCTAACAGCAGAATGCGCGGGTCGGCGAGAAAGGCGCGGGCGACGGAAATGCGCTGGCGCTGGCCGCCGGAGAGCTTGACGCCGCGCTCGCCGACCAAAGTTTCGTAGCCCTGCGGCAGCTCGGAAATAAAGGCGTGGGCGTTTGCGGCGCGGGCGGCGGATTCCACTTCGGCATCGGAAGCGTCGGGGCGGGCGTAGCGGATGTTCTCGGCGACGGAGGCCGCGAACAAAAATGTTTCCTGCTGGACCGAGGCAATTTGGCGGCGCAGGGAATTCTGGGTAACTTCCGTGAGGGGCAGGCCGTCAATCAAGACTTCGCCGCTGTCGGGGTCCCAGAAGCGGGACACGAGCGCGAAAATCGTGCTTTTGCCCGCGCCCGATTCGCCGACCAAAGCCGCCGTCTGGCCGGCGGGGATACGCAGGGACAAGTGATCTAAAACGGGCCGGGTGCCTTCGCGGTAGCGGAACGAGACATCGTCAAAGACGATCTCGCCGTCAATCCGGGGCAGCGGCACGGCATTAGGAGCGTCGGACACGGTAACGGGCGCATCCAGCACCTGGAAGATGCGGTCGGCGGCGGCAGTGCCGCGCTGCACGGTGTCGTTGATCTGGGTCAGGTCGTCAATCGGGCCATAGAAGTAGCGCCCGTAGCCTCGGTAGGCAATCAGGCCGCCGACCGTGAACTGGCCGTGCAAAATCAGCCAGGCGCCGTAGCCGATGGTGATGGTGTTGCCGAAGGACGCGATCCAGCGGACAAACGGGAAAAACGTCGCCCGCAGCTTGATGGCGTCTAGGTTCTCCTGCAAGTAGCGCCGGTTAGTTGTTTCAAACGCCTGCTGCTCGGCATCTTCCCGCGCAAAGGCTTTGATGACCCGGATGCCCGAAAGATTGTCCTGCAATTTGGCGTTCACCAGGCCGAGCTTTGCCCGTGCGCCTTTGTAGATGCCTTTGACGCGCTTGTTGAAGAGTTTCAAGAGGACGCCGACAATCAGGATCGGCAGCAGAGTCGCCAGCCCCAGCTTCAGATTGAGCGCGCAGAAGATAATTGCCACGCCGGAAAGGCGCAGGAAGTTTGCGATGACTGAGTCCGTGCCTTGAATGACCACGTCCGAAACGGCGTCAATGTCCGACGACGCCCGGCTCATCAAATCGCCGGTGCGGGCCTCGTTAAAGTATGCCAGTGACTGATGCGACAGCTTATCATAAAGCGTGTTGCGGAGGTCGTACACAAACTTCTGCCCGACGGACTCCAGCAGCCGCGTTCGGATCGCCGACAAAAACGTGGAACCGCCCTGCATCAGTGTCAGCGCCAGGACGCAGGGCCAGAGCTTAGCGAAATTTTTGTGGACGATGACTTCGTCCACAATGACTTTCCAGACCAGCGGCGGGGACAATTCCAGCACCACCGAGCCGAGCAGGCAGGTGAAGCCAAGCGCCAGGGTAAGCCGGTACGGGCGCAGGTAGGAGAGGATACGAAAGAAAGTAGACACGGGGCTATTGTACCTGAAGGAGGCAAGGAACCCGCCCGTGAAGACCTCTCCCGCCTTGCTTCGCAGGGTCCCTCCCCTAAGAAGGGAGGGAGAGCTAGGAAAAGAGGGCTAGGAAATGCAGGATAAAAGGCGTAAACGCTCCTGCTCTTGATTGCTTTTCCTTCCTCACCCTCCCTTCTTAGGGGAGGGACCCTGCGAAGCAAGGCGGGAGAGGTTCCTACCCAATCGCCAAGTACGCTTCCAATTCCTGACGGCTAATTTTGCCTTCGCGAATGAGCCGCGCCGGCTGCACCGTCACATCCAAAACCGTGCTGGGGGTGCGGTCGGTGGTCGGGCCGCCGTCTAAGATCAAGTCAATCCGTCCGTCTAAATCTTCCAAAACGTCCGATGCCGACATGGACGCGCGGCGGCCGGTGCTATTTGCCGACGGGCAGACCAGCGGGCCGCCGCCAGCACGCAGGACGCCGAGCGCGACCGGGTGATCCGGCATCCGCAGGCCGACAGTCTCCCCGCCCCCGGTGATAAGCAGTGAAACGGCGGGCTGACGCCAAAACACCAGCGTCAGGGGGCCGGGAAAGAAGGCGGCGATAAGCTGCCGGGCGGCGTTTGGAACGTCTCGCGCCAGCGCCTCCAGGGCGTCGATGCCTGCAATCTGCACCGGCAGCGGCTGTCCATGTGGGCGGCCTTTGGCGTCAAAAACGCGCGTGATGCTGTCCGCGTTAAACGCACTTGCGGCCAGGCCGTAGACGGTTTCCGTCGGGTAGGCGACCAGCCCGCCGGCGCGTAAAATATCTCCGGCATGGGCCAGAATGTCCGGCTCCGGCGCATGAGGGTTGATTGAAAGAATCTCAGTCATGGGGCGATTACTACAACGCGGCTGTCTAGGCGCTTGACGCCCGGTACGGCCTGGGCAGTCTGCTCGGCACGCCGCTTTTGAGCGGGCGTTGCGACGCTGCCGGTCAGAATCACGACGCCGTTCTTGGCCCGTGCCGACAAGTACTGCGCGGGTATGCTGCCGTCTTCACTCCAAGCATTCAGGACAGCCACGGCGACCGGGTCATTTGGCTCAAAGCCGCGCTGAGAAGCAATCGGCTTTAACGGAGCGGCTTTGCCGTGGTATACCCCAGACTGCGGGACCGGCTCCGACAGCTCCCAAGAGTTGACCGACGAGCGGTTAGTCGGTGTCCCGACATGGTACACCGGCGTCTGCGTCACCGGGTCACGCGCCGAGCATCCGGCCAGCGGGCCAGCAAGAAAGATCAAGAGCAGTATTCGAGAAGATATGTTTCGGAAAGACACGCGCTCACCACCCGTCCAATTCCAGAAAAGTCGGCGCTGACTGTCACGCCCGCGTAGCCAAGCTCCTGTGCGAGTGCAGCCACACGCTCCGCTTGACCTGAGCCGACTTCCAGCAGCACCCACCCGCCGGGGCTGAGAAAAGGCCGCGCTTCGGCGAGAATGCGCCGGTGCAGCGCGGTTCCGTCGGAGCCAGCCGCGTTACCGAGGCCGGACAAGGCAAGTTGCGGCTCGTAGTCCCGCACTTCCGGCTGCAAGTCCGCGAGTTCCGCTTCCGTCACATACGGCGGGTTTGAGACAACCACGTCAAGGCGCAGTTCCGGCGGCAGCGGAGAAAGCAGATCGCCGTGCAGCAGCGAGACGCGCCCCGATAAGCCGTAGCGCATGACATTTTTGCGGGCCTCCTTCAGCGCATTGGCAGACAAATCCGTCGCCCAAACCTGTGCGTCGGGCCGCTCGCAGGCCAGTGTCACGGCTAAACATCCGCTGCCCGTGCCAATGTCGGCGATTTGCGGGGCTTTCACATCTTTGCAGGACGCAAGCGCGATCTCCGCCAAGAGTTCCGTTTCCGGGCGCGGGATCAGCACGGCCCGGTTGATCTTAAACGCCCGTCCATAGAACCACGCTTCGCCGGTGATGTACGGCAGGGGGCGGCGCAAGACCCGCAGGCTGACGGCTTTCTCGAAAATTACCCGTTCGCGCTCCGAAAGCAAACGCTCCGGCTCCCGCGCCAAGTCTTCCCGCCGCACCTTCAGCGTCCAGGCCAAAAGAAGCTGCGCGTCCAAGCGCGGCGTTTCAATACCCGCCCCCCTAAGCAGTTCAAATGAATTAGCCAACGCTTCGGCAATAATCATAAGCGTACTTCAACTATCCGCCGTAATGGAGATCAAAATACGCTTTTGCTTTCATTTTAGCGACAGGTAACCCGCTTGCTGAACTCACAATATCTGCAAGTTCTGATGCGAGTTCCGATGTACAGGTGAGGCCGAAGTTTCCGCCCCAGACCATCCCGTCATTATCATGCTCTGCGGCAACATAAACCCGTAGGTAGAAGCCGTAGTCATCCGGGAAAAACGCCAGGCGCACATCCCATTCGCCCGTCGAAAACTTCTTTACTGCTTCGTCTTCTTTGATCATTTGAAAGAGTTTCTGCCACCTTGTCGGCTGTTCAGCATTAACAAATCCGTCATGTTCGTGCCAGTCGTTCAGCACAAACAATTTTGCTTGCGGCCATCGTTCTTGAAGGGCAGGAACAACAGCGAGAAGCGCTTGGCAAATCGCCGAAAGTGAAAGCAACTCTTTTGTATCAAACATGATTGTAAAGCCACTAAAAGGCGCTTGCCCTTTCTGCCAGCGGTGTTGTAGATCGTTATTCATAATGTTAGCCTACCCGCTAAAAGTTTAACAACTACGGATAGTCAAGCCATTGACTATCAAGGTACAATATGCAGAGGAGAAGAACAATGACAACAATCAGTGCGACGGAAGCCCGCAATAACATCGGCAAGCTTTGGAGCGAAGCGGCGAACGGCCCCGTGACTGTACTCAGTGCCGGTCAGGCTGTGGCTGTTGTGCTGTCGCCGTCAGAGTTCGCCAAGCTGACAGCCCGGAAACAGGGCGCGAAGGCAGGATTCGCCAAGCATCTTATGAGCGCCTCCGATGTCAGAGGCTTACTCGCGACCAACATTGACGACGTTTTCGAGGACTACCGATGAGCGCCTTTCCAACAGTAGAGGCACTCTTAGACACGCACACGTTAGCTTGGTTCGCATGGGACTTTCCAGAACTTCCTGCCAGCATAAAAGATATGCTGCAATCTCCACAAACAACTCTCCGCGTCAGTATTGCGTCGTTCTGGGAAATAGGCATCAAGATCGCCCTCGGCAAATGGAACTTGCCCGGCGACGTTCTGGCACTGCAAACACTCGCCGAAGCCCAGGGGATCGAGATCATCCCCATCTCTGTCGCTGCCGTTCATCTCATCACCCAAATGCCGCTGCACCACAAAGACCCGTTCGACCGCATCATTGCGGCAACTGCTCTGACTTCGGGCAGCCTGCTGTTCAGCGCCGACACTGTCTTTGACCTTTACGGCGTCCCGCGCCGGTGGAACTGACACTGCCTATGCTTCGACTTCCTGGGCGAGCTTTTCGGCTTGGTCGGCGCTGACGAGGGTGTCGATGATGTGCTGGATTTCGCCGCTTAAAATGGTCGGCAGGTTGTGGACGGTCAGGCCGATGCGGTGGTCGGTGAGGCGGTCCTGCGGGAAATTGTAGGTCCGAATCTTGGACTCGCGGCCTCCCGTGCCAATCAAACTTTTGCGCGTGCCGCCTGCGCTGTCGTTCTGCTTCTGCATTTCAATGTCGTACAAGCGGGCTTTCAGGACACGGATAGCTTTTTCGTAGTTCTGAAGCTGCGAGCGCTGGTCCTGGCAGGCGACGACAATGCCGGTGGGCTTATGGATCAGCCGGACGGCGGTCATGTTCTTTTGGACATTCTGGCCGCCCGCGCCCTGGGACAGCGTGTACTGCTTTTCGATGTCTTTTTCTTCGTTGATCTCAATTTCCACGTCTTCAGCTTCGGGCATGACGATGACCGTGGCGCTGCTGGTGTGCAGCCGTCCGGAAGCCTCCGTCGCGGGAACGCGCTGGACACGGTGGACGCCGGACTCAAATTTGAGGGCTGAGTACGCGCCTTCGCCGTGGATTTCAACGACCGCTTCTTTGTAGCCGCCGTTGCCGGTTTCCGACGAGTTGATCAAATCCACTTTCCAGCCGCGCTTTTCGGCGTAGCGCAGGTACATTCGGAGAAGCTCGCCCGCAAACAGGGCGGCTTCGTCGCCGCCTTCCGCGCCGCGCACTTCGAGAATGACATCTTTTTCGTCGTTGGGGTCGCGGGGCAGCAGCATGATTTTCATGTCCTGCTCCAGTGCCGCCCGCCGGGCTTTCAGGTCGTCAAACTCAGTTTGGGCGAGGTCGCGCAGGTCGTCATCGAGTGAGCCGCGCAGCATGTCCTCGGTTTCGGCAAGCTGGCGCAGGACTTCTTGGTGCTGCCGGTACTTGGCGACAATGTCCGTCAGGTCGCTGTACTGCTTATGCACCCGCCGGTACTCGTCCATGTCCCCGACCAAGTCCGGGTCGGCCATGCGGCGTTCTAATTCTTCGTACAATTCTTCAACTTCAGCTAATTTCTCAAACATAGTTCGTTTCTTTCGGGGTGCGTCCGGGCGTCAGGAACCATATGTTAAAACATACGGCTAGGCGGCGCGGACGCCACAAAACACCGCTTCGCGGGGTTCAGAGCAAGATAATGGTTTCCAGTGCAGCCTTCCCGGTCTGCCAGTGCAGAAGCGGTGTTTTGTAGCCAGCTCGCGGTTCTGCCAGCAATCCGGCAGTTTAGGCTGCCATGATCGTGACTTCTAGGGCGTCGGCTTTGCCACACGGGGCTGAACCCCCGTGCTTCAAAAGTGCAAGCTCCCGCCTTCGCGGGCGATATACAAAAAGAAAATAGAGGATAAACTAACGAAAACGTCTTTTGCCCGCGAAGGCGGGGAGTTGCTCTTCAAAGCATGGGGGTTCAGCCCCGTGCAGCCTGCGCTTATGCAATCACCGGCTCCGGCTCTTCGCCGGGGGTGGCCGACACTAAGCCCGTGCCGCTGTGTTCTTCCTTCCAAACGGCATCCAAAGACGCGATGGCGACTTGGAGCTGGCTGTCATCGGGAACGCGCGTGGTCAAATACTGGGTCCAGAGGCCGGGGGCAATGAGCGCCTGCGCCCAGGCTTTGTCACGGTTTGTGCCGGCCCATTTTAGGATTTCGTAGGCGACGCCGGCAACAATCGGCAGCAACAAGAGACGCAGCCCGACAGTTTCCAGGACCGGGCCGATGCCTTCGGAGAACGGATGGCGCGGGACAACCGAAAAGACGACAATGGAAGTCATCAAGACAATAAAAATAAAGTTTGTGCCGCAGCGCGGATGGATGCGGCTGGATGCGCGGGCGTTTTCGACGGTCATCGGAGCGCCGCGCTCCAGCGTGTTGATCGCTTGATGCTCCGCGCCGTGGTACTGGAAAACGCGCTGGATATGGGCCATCTGCGAGATGCCTGCGATGTAAAGAAAAAAGATGGCTAAACGAATGCCGCCTTCGGCGAGATTGGACAGCAGGCGTCCATGGGTAGGCAAAAACTTGTCGGTCGCAAGCGCGGGCAGCACCCAAAACAGGCCGAAGCCAAGCGCGAGGGACAGCACGGTCGTCGCGCCGATGGCGATGCCGTTGATGGTGCCGTCGGGCGACGACTGCTCGCCCTGCGGCTCCGCTACGCCTTCGCCCATTGCGAGGTTTGCGGCTCCGGCGGCGGGCATCTCCGCCTGGGTGAACGCATCTGTGGATGGGGGGAAGGCATCGGTCGCCTGGACATTGGCGGCGTAAGTCAGGGCTTTGATGCCGAGCGCCATCGCGTCGACAAGTGCCAGTGAGCCGCGCAGGAACGGCTTGTTCAGCCACTGGAACGCCCCGACGTGCTTCTCGACCGGCTCAAGCTTGACTACGATCTCGCCGCTAGACAGGCGGCGGCAGGCGATGGCGAAGAAGCGTGGGGAGCGCATCATCACGCCTTCGACCACGGCCTGGCCGCCGTACTGGGTGCGTTCATCTACGAGAGGCTGCGGCATGAAATTCGCCTTGTTGAAATTGTTTGAGTGAACTTGCTTTCGGCACAAAAACAGTCCCCTTTCTGCGGCATCTGCAAGAGACGCGCGGAAAGGGGACTGGGAGAACGCTATTTCTTCATGCCGTACTTGGACAGGAACTTGTCCACGCGGCCCGCGCTGTCGAGCATCTTCTGCTTGCCGGTGTAGAACGGGTGGCAGTTGCCGCAGATTTCGGTGGTCAGCTTGTCGCTGCCGGTGGACTTGGTTTGATAAACATGGCCGCACGAGCCGCAGGTGATGGTGGCGTCGTGGTAGCTGGGATGGATGCCGGATTTCATGGGTTTCTCTTTCTGTGCCGTGGGAACACCCAGCGGCGGGCCGTTCAAGCGGGCCAGTCTTGGGAGTTTAACTCCGCAGTATACTCTATAAACACCACTTCATGCAAGCGCGTTCCGCAGAAGATGGGTATACTTCTTCACCATGAACGCTTTTGAGAACGCCGGGCAGGCGATAAATCAAGCCAACGCCACCCAGCCCGCACCGCGCATTGTGGTCCGCCATTTGATCTCCGGCACAATTTGCAGCATTGCGTTTACGGTGCTCTTTGCCGGCTTGTTCCATTTCGTGCAGGACCACGGCAAGACCGTGACGCCGTTTGACCGCAGCATTTTGTACTTTATGTACCATCACCGGGCGTACCGGCTGACACAAACAGCGACTGTGCTGGCGCATATGGGATCGCCGCCGGTCATCGCAGGCGTGGCGCTGGGCTCGGCGGTGGTCGGCGTGTTCTGGCGCAAGGTGCGGGGGGCGGCCTGGACCATGCCGATTGCGATTATCGGCGCGGGGGTTATCATTCAGGCTGTCAAGCTGGTGATTAAGCGGCCCCGGCCTTCTTTTTTTACGCCGCTTTTGCATGAGGCGGGTTTTTCGTTTCCATCGGGCCATTCGCTGATCGCGATGGTGGTGTACGGCCTGCTCGGCTACTTTGTGATGCACTTGTTCCAAAACTTCTGGGCGAGGCTAGCCGTGCGGATTTTGACGGTGCTCCTTGTGGCGGCGATTGGGGTTTCGCGGGTGTATGTGGGGGTGCATTACCCAACAGACGTTTTGGCGGGCTGGATTGCGGGCGTCCCGTGGCTGATTTCGTGCCTGGCGCTGCATGAGGTATTAGCCCGCCGCTGGCCGTCATCGGGCGAGCCGGTGCTTGGAACGCAGGCAGACGGCGCGGGCCAGGCGCATTCGGCTGCCGGCGCGGTGAAGACGGTGCTGCGGGGGTAGAAACCCGCCCCCTCACAAGTGGCGACCCTCCCGAAGGCGGCAAAAACAAGAGGGCGCGGCAAAAACAAGAGGGCGCGGCAAGCAGCGCCTA
>CAXUBO010000066.1:9648-21250 GCA_964249345.1 uncultured Armatimonadales bacterium
GCGGCAAAAACAAGAGGGCGCGGCAAAAACAAGAGGGCGCGGCAAGCAGCGCCTACGATTTGCGTCTTAACCTCTTCCCTTCCCGCTTCGGGAGGGTCGCCACTTGTGAGGGGGCGGGTTCTTACCCCTAGACATTACGCCTGACTTTTGTTATAATAACTACACCTATGGCTGACCCGGACAAAACTCGAATACTTGACAGCGGCGGCATTGACCCGGACCGCACGCGCCTCAGCCCGGAGCCGGCGGGCGACCCCAATCGGACCCGCATGAGCGCGGACCCGGACAAGACCCGCATGAGCGGCGATCCCGACCGGACACGCCTCAGCGTCGCCCCGGCAGCCGCGCCGCGGGCGCTGAACCTCTCGGGGATTTCCGGAAACGCTTATGGGCCGGTCTCGGATTTAGTGCGCGAGCATTTCCTGTTTGACATTCGGGCCGGACACGGCGGGGGGGGCGGGGTGCGCTCGCCGCTGAACATTTCGCTGGTGATTGACCGCTCCGGGTCGATGGAAGGCGAGCCGCTGGAGTACGCCAAGCGGGCCTGCGCGTATGTGGTAGACCTGCTGGAACCCGACGATATCTTGAGCGTCATCACGTTTGAAGAAGGCGCGGATGTGATCATGCCGGCCCGGCGGGTCGCCAACAAGGCGCTGGTCAAAGATTATATCAATCGCATCTACACGGGCAACACGACCAATCTGTACGAAGGGCTGATGACGGCCTGCCAGCAGGTGGCGTCCGTCAAAACTGCGAACACGCTGAACCGCGTGCTGCTGCTGACCGACGGGGAGCCGACGGCGGGGCCGCGCGATTTCTCGTCCATTGTCGGGCAGGTGGCCGAGCAGAAGGGGCGCGGGATTACGGTGACCGCTTTAGGCTTCGGGCCGGACTACAACGAAGAGCTGATGGCGGGAATTGCCCGGCGCTCCGGCGGCAACTACTATTACATTGCCCGGCCTGAGCTGATCCCGGAAGTGTTCCGGCGCGAGCTGGATACGCTGATGAAGATCACGGCCCGTAACCTGCGCCTGCGGCTGGCGCTTTCGCGCGGCGTTTCCGTGCGCCAGGTCTACGGCCAGCAGCCGGTGCTTGGCACACGCACGGCGGAGGTAACACTGATTGACGTGGAAGCGGACACGGGGCTGTCGTCGCTGTGGGAACTGGAAATGACGCCGCGCCCGGCGGGAACCTACCGCCTGGCCCAAGCGGAGCTTTTGTACGACGACGCGCTCACGGGGCGGCAGGAGAAAATCACGGCGGACACGCTGATGGAGTTTACGGCGGACAAGCTCCGAATCGGCTCCGGGAAAGACCCGCGCGTGCAGTCTGAGATTGAAGTCGCCCGCGCGGCCCGGTCACTGGACAAAACGGTCATGGGCATGAAGACGCAGGGGCTTGACCGGACTCAAGTGATGCAGGACTTAAACCGAACGAAAACACTGATGCTGGACCAGGGCAAGCTGGCCCAGGCCCAGCAGATTACCCAGGCCATGCAGGACATTCAGGGCGGCGGCTCGGTCGAAAAAACTTTGATGGGAACCATTTACACTTTGGACCAGGGTAAGACCCGGTAGGAGGCGCAGGTTGGCGTTATGCCTTTTCGGGATACGGTTCAAGATTACAAACACAGCGCGGGCCGACGACTGGAAGATGCCAAAGAACTTTTGGAAGTTCCCACACTTGACCCGCAGCGTTCGGACGCAGGTTCCCGCCACTTGCGCGGAGCCATGTACTTAGCCGGATATGCTGTGGAATGCTTGGTCAAAGCGTATTTTATCCAGCAAAGAAACGCGCAAACTTTGGCGGCAGCAGTAGAGGCGCTCAATCGGCAGCGGCAGCAGCAAGGCAAAGAACCCGTAGATCAAATCGCACGAACGGCGGCAGGCCGCAAAATTCAATATCTGCTTCAGCTCACAAACCTGCCGCAGTACCCAGCGTATGACGCAAAACTGTGGGCGCGGGTCGCGCAGTGGCGTTCCTCTTGGCGATATGAAACTGACCTTGTCGCTCGCTCCGATGCCCAACAATTTATGTCTGATGTTCAGGACGTTGTCAACTGGGTTTCACCCAAAATTGCGTGAGGATAAATTATGCCGGCTCTCTCATTTGACTATAAGCAAGCCAGCGCAAACGTGCGCGAGGCATTGCAAGAAGCATTTGGCCCAAACGCCGCCAGTCGAACAGACGAGGGCGAGGGGGGCCAAGTCTATGCCCGTCTTGTTTCGGACCGCTTTGACGGCCTCAGCGAGCGCGACAAGCAGGACTTAATCTGGAATGCGCTGCGTGACCGAATGGGTGCGGACGCGCAGGCAGTAGCGTTAGTGCTGGCCTTTGGCACAGATCAAATTTAGATTCGCTTGCGATTTGCTTGAGATTTGCTATTGAAAAACTACTACGCGATGCTGGAAGTGCCGATTGGGTGCAGCCCCGAAGAGATTCGCCAGTCGTACCGGCGGCTGGTGCAGGAGCATATTGACGACGCCGTCATTTTTGCCGACCTGCGCGAAGCCTACGAAGTTTTGTCCACGCCCGCGCGGCGGGCCGAATATGACCAGACGGTTTGGGGCGAAACCTTCGACTCGCAGCCTGCGGTCCCGGCCCGGTCCGGCCCGGTCCAGGCAGGCCGCTGCCCGATGGGCGCGGAAGGCCAGTGTCCGGTGCTGCAAGGCCAGGCGCCTATGTCGGATACTTACTGCCCGGAATGCGGTTATGCGCTTGCGGGGCTAAACCCAAGCACGACTTTTGAGGCAGAAGTGCCAGGCTCCAGCGAGCGTCCCTGGCTGGAAGACCGGGCCGGCAAGACGTACCCGCTTCGGGCCGGCCTCAATTCAGTCGGGCGCGAAGGCGGGGATGTGCTGGTTCCCGACAAGACCGTGTCCCGCAGTCATGCCCGTCTTCTGCTGGCGGACGACGGCACGGTCGCGGTGGAAGATTTAGGCAGCACGAACGGCACGCGGGTCAATGATGAGGCGCTTGCGCCCCAGGTGCCGCGCGTTCTGGCGAACGGCGACAGCCTGCGCTTCGGCAGCGTTTATTTTACCGTGCATCTGCCTGAATCTGGGGCGGCTCCGGCAGAAGCGCCTGCGCCCGGCGCGGATTTGGCCGCGCCGTCTGTGGATTTAGCCGCGCCGGCAGCCTTTGTATCGGGCGCCGCACGCGCTCAGGTGGTCGAAACCCGCGACGGGGCCACGGCTGTGTACCCGCTTGCGGCGGGGCTGACGACGTTTGGGCGCAGGCCGGAGAACACGGTTGTCATTTCCGGCGACTTGTATGTGTCCGGCGCTCATGCCCAGATTTCCGCAGACGGCGGCGTGTTTATTTTGACGGACACCGGCAGCACCAACGGCACGCTGCTGAACGGCGAGCGGCTCCCGATTAACACGCCGTTCACACTGGACGAAGGCGATGAAATCCTCATCGGCAGCACGGCGCTGCGTTTCGAGCGGCTGGAAACACTGCCTGAACCCGTTCCAGAAGCCGAAGACCTCACAAGCGCAGTGATGGAACCGGAGTCAGTTCCCGCCGAAGCCACTGCGGCAGACGCAAATGCTGAAGACGCAAGCGCTGACGGCAGCTCCGAACACAAAGACAGTCCCGAACACAAAGACAGTCCCGAACACAAAGACAGTCCCGAACACGCGGAAGGGTAAACAACCGTAATGCAAGAGGCCATGACAGACGCCGGGACGGAGAAAACCGCGCGGCTGAACCGAGACGAGCTGAGCGAGGGCTGGGCGGAAGTAGGCCGCCAGCCGCGTATTCTCGCGTCGGTGAAGATGGGCGCAAAGACCGATCTCGGTCGGGTGCGCGACAACAACGAAGACAAATTTGACTTCTTTGAGCCGGAAGACCCCACCGTGCTGGCCGGCAAAGGCAGCTTTTACGCCGTGGCCGACGGCATGGGCGGCCATTCCGCCGGACAGATCGCCTGCGAGCTGGCCTTGAAAACGGTATTGTCGGTTTATTATTCCGACCCGTCGCCGGACAAAGATGCGTCCCTGCGCCGGGCGGTGGTGGAAGCGAACAGCTTGATCTACGATACGGCCCAGGCGATTCCCGACCGGCAGGGCATGGGAACGACGCTGACGGCGGCGGTGCTGTGTGAAGACAAGCTGATGATTGCCCAGGTCGGCGACAGCCGGGCGTACCTGCTGCGCGGCGGCGCCATCACCCAGGTGACCGACGACCATTCGTGGGTTGCCGAGCAGGTGCGTCTTGGGACCATGACCCTGGCGGAAGCGCAGGTTTCTCCGTTCCGAAACATCATTACCCGGTCGGTCGGCACGGCGGCCTCCGTGGAGCCGGACATCTTTACCCAGGACCTGCAAGCCGGGGACACGCTTGTGCTTTGCTCCGACGGCCTGACCGGGCATGTGGACCCGTCGGAAATCCAGATGATTGTGCAGGACCACAGCCCGTCGTCGGCGGCGATGCTGCTGGTGGAAACTGCCAATGAGCGCGGCGGGCGTGACAACATCACGGCGCTGGTGCTTTCGGTTCGTGCCCTGCTGCCGTATGACGCCGCTTCTTCCGAGCCGCAGGCCGGGGAGGCCGCTCCGAAAGAAGAAAAATCGTCCCGCTGGGGGCGGCGCAAGTAGGAGCAAGCAAAAGCAAGGAAGCAGGAACAAGCCGGAGACAGGCGCGTAGTTGAAAACTACGCGCTAGGCTAAGTGTCCTGCGGACAAAGGGCAAGGCGCAATCGGGCTTCTCTTCCACCCGAAGGGTGCCTCGTTTAGCGCGTAGTTTTTAACTGCTCGTCTGTCTAAGACTTAGGAGAACCGAGTTTTGGCCGTTTCCTCTAACACTGTTCTCGGCAAATATCGGATTGTCCGGGAAATCGCCCGTTCCAACGACATTGTCTACGAAGCGATTGACCCGACGATGGCCCGGCGCGTCGCCGTCAAAGAACTGCAATTGCCGCCGCACCTGGCGGGAGCGCAGAAGCGGGAGCGGATTGAGCGGTTTTACCGAGAAGCCAAAGCGGCGGGCACGCTTTCTCATCGCAACATCGTGACCATTCACGATGTCGGGCAGGAAAACGACCGGCATTTTCTAGTCATGGAGTATCTGGAAGGCCAAAGCCTGCGCGACATCCTGCAAATGCAGGGGGCGCTGCCGCTGAAAGAGACCCTTGAAATCGCGCTTCAGCTTTGCGACGCCTTAGCATACGCCCACTCGCGCGGGGTGGTGCATCGGGACGTGAAACCCGACAATGTCCATATCCTGCCGGGCGGCATTGTGAAGCTGACAGACTTCGGCATTGCGCGGATCACCGCCGAGCCGAGCATCACGTCGCAGGGCCAGGTTTTTGGAACGCCGTCTTATATGTCCCCGGAACAAGTCGCCTCGCATACGGTAGACCACCGGACGGACTTGTTTTCGCTGGGGATCACGCTGTATGAGATGCTGTCCGGGCGCAAGCCGTTCACCGGCGACAGCGTCATCACGATCACCTACAACATCATGAACATGCAGCCGGCCATGCCGACGGGTGTTCCCCTTCCTTTGCAGCAGATTTTGCAGCGGGCGTTGTCCAAAGACCCGGCCTTGCGCTACCAGAACGCGGCCATGATTGCCGCTGATCTGCGGGCGGAAAAGTTCTCGCTGCCGGCCTCCTCGCCTGCGCCGGGCGCGTCTTCCGCTGCTCCGCCTTCGCTGTCGTTTTTGCCGGGTCCGTCTTTGACCCTGGACACGGGAACAACCCCGCCGGAGATTTCCGGGATGCCGGTTTCCGGCGCCGCACAGGCTTATGAGCCGACGCAGGCATTTGAAAAACCGCCGGCCCCGCCGCCGCCTTCAAGCGCCGGACGTGCGCTGCGCTTCGCGCTGCCGCTGCTGGCTTTGCTTGCGCTGCTGGCCTTGATCGGCTGGGGGATTGAAACCGTCGTCGGCTCGCTTCAGGCGCACCGGCAGCGGACGGAAGCGGTGCAGCTTGTGGGCCGGGGCGCGGAGGCGCTCCATCAAAAAGATTACACCGATGCCGCCCGTGTTTACGCCCAGGCGGCAGCCGCCGCCCCGCCGAATTCCCCGGAAGCGCATTCGGCGGAGGCCGGTCAGTCTCAGGCCTACGCCGGTCAGGGAGAGGCCGCCATTCATGCCAACAACTATGCCGCCGCAGCGGATGCCTACAAAAACGCGGTGAGCCTCGACAGCCGCAACGCCGCCGCCGCCAACAATCTTGGGAACATTGACTGGCAGCTCGGCGACACGGCGGGCGCTCTGGACGCCTGGGAAAAAGCGGCTCAGGCCGATCCTACCGGCGAGGCGGGAACGCAGGCGCGGGGTGTTGCCGTGCGCCACTGCATGGACCTCGCGCAGGCCGCCCAAAGCTCCGGCAATCTGACGCAGGCCCGCTCCTATTGGCAGAAAGTCACCGAGATTGACCCCGGCAGCGATGATGCGTTCCGCGCCGAGCAGATGATCAGCAGCATGGGGCAGTAGAAGTCAGGAGACTGGCCGATGAAGAAGGCTTTGCGTATTGTCCTCTGTCTAACAGTCATGCTGTTTGCCCCAATTGTGTGGAACGCTGTGTCGCCGCTGTTGAAGCAGCTTCAGCTTGACTTCCTGGCTCTGCTGTTGTATTCAACCTTTGTAATCGCTTGTGTTGCTTGGGCGTTCCACCTCGCTCTGAAAGATCAGCAAATCTAGCTGGAGTTGTACGGACGTAGGGCGCGTGAAACTTCAGCTCCGCGCCTCTTCCCCGCGTTTCCCTCCCGTACTCCACGGGGTAAACCCTTTTCATGACTTTGCCGAACTCTTCCCCTCCCCTTTCCCTCGGCCTCATCGGGCCGCGTGGGTTCGGCGCGTTCTGCACCGGCGCGTACCATGACGCGGGCGTCGCACGGGTAGTCGCCTTTGCCGGGCGCGATGCTCAGGCGCTGGCGGATACGGCCCGGCAGTACGATGTTTCACGCACTTACACGGACTGGCGCGAAATGCTGCGTGACCCGGCAGTGGAAGCGGTGCATATCGTGACTCCCCCCGACAAGCACGCGGAAATGGCGCGGGCGTCGCTGCGGGCCGGCAAGCACGTTTTTGTGGAAAAGCCGCTGGCGACAAGCGCCGCGGACGCTCAGGCGATCTTAGCCGCCGGTGCAGAGGCAGGCAAAAAAGTCGGCATCAACTTTGTGATGCGTTATGACCCGCTGTATCAAGCAGTGCTGACGATTGCTCGAAACGGCTGGCTGGGGCCGCTGACGCACGTCGGCTTTGAGAACTATGCTTCGGATGAGGGCCTCGGCGACGGCCACTGGTTTTGGGACCTGGTTGCGTCGGGCGGCATTTTTGTAGAACACGGCGTCCATTTTTTCGACATGGTCGGCGCAATAGCCGGCGCTCCGGCCCGAAACGTACTGGGGCGGACCTGGGTGCGCGGCGACGGCACGGGAAAAGAAGACCGGGTGCAGGCGTTAGTCACTTATGCAAACGGTGTGGAAGCGTCGTTTTACCATGCGTTCAACCGGCCTGGGGCGCTCGAAAAGCAGACCGCGCAGTTTGCGTTTGAGCGCGGCCATGTGACGCTGAACGGGTGGATACCGACATCGCTGACGCTGAATGCCATTGTCGACGATGACGGCTTGGCCGGGCTTGGGACGGTGCTGCCGATTGAAGTCGCGGGCGACGGCGATTTCCCCGCACCGGGACGGACTGTGCGCGGCAACGGGAAACACTTTTTTGTTTCGCACCGCGTCCACGCGCATCACTCGCTCGGCGGGCCGACCCCGGTTTATCTGAAAGCCGTTCAGGACGCGATGGCGGACTTTGCGGCGGCGGTGCGCGACCCGTCGCATCAGTTGTTAGTGACCGGCGAAGACGGCGCGGCCAGCGTCCGCCTGGCAGCGGCGGCGCGGGAGTCAGCGCAGTCAGGACAAAGCGTGAGGGTATGAGGCAGCAAGAACCCGGCCTTGAAAGGCCAGGCTATCCTTGAGTGAAGGTGCCTCCGGCACTGAAGATGAGACAAAGACCATCAGCATTGAGTTCCGAAGGGACTTTGTGCTTTTCTTTGTGCTTTTGAGTAGCCCGGCCTTTCAAGGCCGGGTTCCTAGCTGCGCCGACACCCAATCCGCCACAACTGCCGGAGCCTCCAAAGGCAATAAATGGCCGGCGTCGGGAACGGTGGTAAGCGTCGCGCCGGGGATGCGGGCGATGACTTCCCGCTGCTGAACGTCCGGCGGCAGAACGGCGTCGCCGGTGCCGGACAGAACGTGCGTCGGGACGAGGATGCGCGGCGCAAGCGCGGACAGGTCCTGCTTGCTGCCGATGTCGGCCCAGGCTTCCCAGGCGGCGCGTGAGGCGCGGAGGTTGTCGGCGATGACGGTTGCCTCGGTATCCGGCGACAGCGGCAGGCAGGCGATTTTTGCCAGCGTTTCATGCGAGGCGGCTTCGCTGCCGTAAGCGGCTTTCATGGAAGTGCGGTCAGCGTCCGTCATTGGCTCCGGAGACAGCGGCGAAGGCGCGACGAGCAGAAGCTGTTCTAAACCGGGCGGCGGGTCGGCGGCCAGCGCCAGCGCGGCCTTGCCGCCCATCGAGTGACCGACCAGCGTGTACCGGGTCAGCCCAAGCGCGGCGATGATCTGCCGGGCGTCTTCCGCCATGTCCTCCACCCGGCAGGCGGCCTCCGGCACGGCGTCCGAGTTCCCCCACCCGCGCAAATCCAGGGCCAGGCAGCGGCAGTCGTCGGCCAGCCGTTCCATCACCGGCTGCCAGGTGCGGGACGAGCCGCCGAAGTAGTGCAGAAAAAACAGGGTTTGCTCGCCGTCCCCTCGCTCAGAAAGGTTCAAGCCGACGCCGTCAATGGTATATCTCATGGAAGAATCCTCATAGGACGTTTGTACCCTCAAAAAGAAAAGAAGCAAAACTATGGCAGCAGACACTTACGATGCAGTAATCATTGGCGTCGGGCAGGCGGGAGACCCGCTGGCACGGGCGCTGGCAAAGGCAGGCCGCCGTGTGGCCCTGATTGAGCGGGACGTGGTCGGCGGAACGTGCGTCAACCGGGGCTGCACACCGACAAAAACAATGATCGCGAGTGCGCGGGTCGCTTATCTTGCGCGGCGCGGCGCGGATTTTGGCGTGCAGACCGGACCAGTCTCGGTGGATTTGACGAAAGTGCGGCAGCGCAAGCGGGACATTGTGCTTGACTTTCGGGAGGGTTTAGAAAAGAATCTGGAAGAAACCGACGGCGTAGATTTGATTTTCGGCGAAGCAAAGTTTACCGGGCCAAAGACAGTCGAGATCGCGCTGCGCGGCGGCGGCACACGCTCCGTCGCAGCGGAGCAGGTCTTCATTAACACGGGGGCAAGACCGGCGGTGCCGCCCATTGACGGCCTGGATCAAGTGGAGTACCTCGACTCGACTTCCGTCATGGAGATGGACTCGGTGCCGGAGCATCTGGTTATTTTGGGCGGCAGCTACATCGCTTTAGAGTTCGGCCAGATGTTCCGCCGCTTTGGCAGCCAAGTGACCGTGATTGACCAATCCGAGCGGCTGATGGAGCGCGAAGACGCAGATGTGGCGGAAGAAATCACCAAGATTTTGACCGAAGACGGCATGGAGATCATCACGGAAGCGAAGGCGGTCAAAGCGGCGCAGTCGGAAGCGGGCATCACGCTGACGCTGGAAACGAAGTCGGGCGAGCGAAACGTGCTAGGCTCGCACCTGCTGGTCGCCGTCGGGCGGACGCCGAACACTGAAGCTTTGGATTTGCCGGCAGCCGGCATAGAAGCCGACGCGCAGGGGATGATCAAGGTCAGTGATACGCTGGAAACAAGCGTGCCGGGCGTGTACGCGCTGGGCGACATCAAAGGCGGCCCGCAGTTCACGCATATCGCGTATGACGATTTCCGGATCATTCGCGCCAACCTGCTGGAACAGGGCAGCCGGACGACGACGGATCGTTTTGTGCCGTATACCATGTTCACCGATCCGCAGCTTGGGCGCGTCGGCATGACCGAAACCGAGGCGAAAGAACAGGGCAGGAACATCCAAGTCGCGAAAATCCCGATGACCGAAGTTGCCCGCGCGATTGAGACCGATGAAACGCGCGGCTTGGTGAAGGTGGTCGTGGATGCGGACACGAAGCAGATTTTAGGCGCGGCGGTCTTAGCCGTAGATGGCGGCGAGGTGATGGCAGTTTTGGAAGTTGCCATGATGGGACGGCTGCCGTATACGGCCCTGCGGGATGCGACCCTGGCGCACCCAACGCTGGCGGAGTCGCTGAACAATCTGTTTATGACGCTGGGGTAGAGACTCACCCAGTAATAGGGGCTGGGGGGCAGGAATTTTCCCCTGCGGCGGTGAATAGCGCAGTATCTTTGTGACGGGTGGCATTTTATTGGCTCAAGTTAGTCTGCATAATTTGTTTAAGCGGTTCGGCCCGGTATCGGCAGTCAACAACCTGAACCTGGAAATCCGGGACCGGGAATTCATGGTGCTGGTCGGGCCGTCGGGCTGCGGCAAGACTACGGCGCTGCGGATGATTGCCGGGCTGGAAGAGATTTCCGACGGCGACATCAAAATCGGGGAGCGTGTGGTCAACCGCGTTTCGCCGAAAGACCGGGACATCGCGATGGTTTTCCAGAACTACGCGCTGTATCCGCATATGTCCGTGTTTGACAACATGGCGTTTGGTTTAAAGCTGCGGCGCGTGCCGAAAGACCAGATCAAGAAGCGGGTGGACGACGCTGCCGCGCTGCTTGGGATCGAAGCCTTGCTGGCCCGAAAGCCGGGGCAGTTGTCCGGCGGGCAGCGGCAGCGGGTCGCGCTGGGCCGGGCGATTGTGCGGGAGCCGCAGGTCTTTTTGATGGACGAGCCGCTGTCCAATTTGGATGCCAAGCTGCGGGTGCAGACCCGCTCCGAGCTGATCAAGCTGCACCGGCGCCTCGGCATTACCACGGTTTATGTGACGCATGACCAAGTGGAAGCGATGACGATGGGGGACCGAATTGCTGTGATGAAGGACGGCGTCTTGCAGCAGTGCGCCCCGCCGATGGAGATTTACGCGCGTCCCGCCAATGTCTTTGTCGCGGGGTTTATCGGAACGCCGTCCATGAACTTCGTGCCGGCCACATTGGAAAAGTCCGGCGGCGGCTACACCATTAACTGCGACTCGTTTCAGATCGCCGCGCCGCCGATCCAGGACGGCAAGCTGGACCTTTATGCCGGCAAGCGCGTGATCTTTGGCGTCCGGCCCGCCGACATCTTTGACAAAAATCTTACCAATTCAATCTTGGCGGAACCGGGCAACACGGTGCGAACCGTGGTTGATGTTTCGGAGCCGATGGGCGACATTATCACGCTGTATTTGACGGCAGGCGTGCATTCTCTTGTCGCTACCATTGATGCCGAAACAAAGGCGCAGGACGGCCAGACGCTGGACATTGTGCTGGATTTGGCAAAGACGCATTTGTTTGACGCCGAGACCGAGCAGGCGATTTATTAGCAGGCAATTTATTAGCCGCAGCAACTTTAGAGGAGAACAGACTGCATGATGACACGACTTTTGGCGGGAAGCGCACTGGCGCTGATGCTTGCCATGCCGGGCGCAATAGCGCAGACGCCTGATGCGACGCCCGCGCCGCCGGCCACCGTGACCCCAGCC
>CAXUBO010000067.1:0-1358 GCA_964249345.1 uncultured Armatimonadales bacterium
CGGCGGGAGGGAGGGGGACAGGCGGCGTGTCCAGCACAAACGGAGAAACGCTGGGAATGCCGCCGCCCGAAAAGCCGCCGGACGGCGGCGGCGCAAGCTCGCCCGCCTCAAAGCGTCCGGTTCGAAGCCGCTGCTGGAAATCGTCTTCCACCGTTGGGATGACGGGAGGCACCGGCGAAACGGGTTCGGCTATGAACGGATCAGTCACGGGCGGCAGTGCTTCCATGACCGGCATTTCCTCAAACGCCGACGGGGCCGTTTCGATGGGGGCCGTTTCGATGGGGGCCGTTTCAATGGCGGGCGGCATCTCAAAGATTTGGGCGCGGTGCGAGGCGCTTCCAAACGGCGAGTATTCGGGTTCCGTGTAGTCTACCAGCGTCAGCGGGCCGTCCCCCTGCTCCGGGAGGTGCGCTTGCGGCGCGTCATCACCGTCAAAATCCAGGTCGCTGAAGTTTGTTTCAGAACCGGCCTCAAAGGAACCGGCCTCAAAAGAATCGGCTTCAAACGCGGGCAGAGCCGGCTCGGCGTGCGGATTGGTTTCTTTCCGCTGCTCCGCCGGTGCGCCGGCCCCGTCTTCCGCGCCGGGTGTTTCCGCCGCTTTGTCCTTGCGTAGTTTCCAGCCAGCCATAAGTGATCTGCTCCCACCCAAAAAGATGGTTCAGTATATCACGCCGCCGGGAGAGTGTCAAGCAGGCATCGGATTTTTGCTTGCGAAACACGACGGGAATGTGCTATAATTGCCGTCAGTTTGCAAGTTTAAAGACAAACGTAAAGGATACGAACGATGAAACGCACTTACCAGCCGAAAGTTCGGCATAAAATGAAGACCCACGGCTTCCGCGCCCGGATGTCCACGCCGGATGGCCGCAATGTGCTGAAGCGCCGCCGCGCCAAAGGCCGCTATAAGCTGTGCGTCACCCACACCGTGACCATTCCTAAGAGCATCTAAGTATGCTGCCGCGTGCGGCTCGCCTGAAGCGCAGCCGGGATTTTCAGGCGGTCTACAAGCGCCGCGTTTCGTGGGCCTCGCCGCATCTGGTGCTGTATGTCCGGTTTCGGAATGAGCGCGAGTTTCGGAACGGGCGCGAAGCGTCGCGGCTGGGGTTTGTCATCAGCAAAAAGATCGCCAAACGTGCCCATGACCGCAACCGGTTGAAGCGCCGCCTGCGTGAAATCAGCCGGGTGCTGCTGCCGTCGGTTCGGCGTCCCTTTGACGCCCTGGTAGTAGCCCGGACCGCTGCGCCCGGCCTCGGCTTTGACCTGCTGACACAGGAACTGGTCGGCCTTGCGCGTCAAGCCGGTCTTTTAGAACAAGTCAAAGATTTGGAACAAGTCAAAGATTTGGAACAAGTCAAAGA